>CAYUYQ010000042.1:0-5576 GCA_964449335.1 uncultured Bacteroides sp.
TCCATCGTTGTTAAGACTTGAAATGTGATTGTCCGCCTCAAATATAGCTATTTTTCGCGGAGTGACATGCCTCACGACGCTTTATTGTCACCTCCGGCAAACGAAGTGTAACCAATCACAAGCATGCACAACGGTAGAACCGTCAGTCCGCCGACCAATCCGGCCATATCCGACACCAGACCCATGACCGGGGGAATGAGCGCACCCCCTGCCACTCCGATTATCATTAGAGCGGCCACCTCGTTGCCCGCATCCTGTCGGTGCTCAAGAGCCAAGGCGAAAACTATCGGAAACACGTTGGCGCACGCCAACCCCACAAGCACCACCGCGCCAGTAAGCAGCCAAAGCGAATGAGCAGTCATAAGCAGCGCGAAAGCTATCAGCGCAAGCGCTACACTCCATTTCAGGAACGCCCGCGGAGCAACGCGCGTAAGCAGCAGCGCACCGGCAAACGTACCGACCATGCGTGCGGCGAAATATAGACTCGTACCCAGTCCGGCTTCAGCCAGCTGAAGGTCTGTGCGCGTCATCAATATCTGCGGTATGGTCGTGTTCAGCCCCACATCCACCCCGACTATGCAGACTATCGAAAGAAAGCATAGCAGCAGGAAACCGTCGGCAAAAAGCCGGAGCGTCGACCCGAAAGAGCTCGGCTCACTCTCCCCTACCTCGTTTTGAGGCACGGCGAGCCACATCCACAGCGCCGAGAGCACCGTGACGGCTCCAAGCACCGGAAAGACAAGTTTCCAGTCCATAAACACCGAAGCGGCTACTCCGGCAGCAATCGGTCCGAGTAGCGACGATGCTGCCTTGATAAACTGTCCCCACGTCAGCACGCTGCTTATTCTATCCGGCGCCACTACGCTTGCGGCCATCGGGTTGAGCGAAACCTGGAGCACAGTATTGCCTATACCGAGCAGTGCAAATGTCAGCAGCATCATTCCGTAGCCGTAGGCAAACACCGGTATCGCCATAGCCATAACCGTCAGAAGCATACCCGCGAGCACGGTGTTGCGACGTCCGAGTTTTCCCATGATCACCCCTGTAGGAATTGAGAAAAGCGCAAACCATACGAACACCATCATCGGCAACAGATTGGCCAGCGAATCGCCCAATCCGAAATCATTCTTGACATAGTTAGTTGAAATACCGACCAGATCCACGAATCCCATCACAAAAAATCCGCAGAGAATCGGGAATATCGCCTTTTTACTTTTCATTACTTCCATAGTCCTTCTGTGTTTTTCGTCACGAGTCGAGATGATTTAAAGCGTAAATATAGGCTCCGGCAGATATTGAGCTACTTGTCGCTGATGCAGCGGTTGTAACTCCGGTGCGTTTACAGGAGTCATAGATTACCGTTTCGTTTGTCCCCGGAATCACGACACGACATTCGCCTCCGCGGGCAAACGAGGCAAACTGACCGGCTTCGTCAAGGTCATACACCTTCATCTGCAGGCGCGGGAAGCGTGCTCCCTCAGCCGTTGACAATTCGGAATTAAGCTCGGCGAGCAATGACGGCATGAAATATTTGCGTGCTCCGGCTATCCCGCCCCCGATTACCACCAATCCGTCGATGACCGTCAGCATCGAGGCTATGGCATCACCGGCCGCCACGCCCATCCGTACGAACGAAGCTATGGCTGCCGCTTGGTCGCCTTCGGCCGTACCCTCGGCGATATTGAAGATGTCGCGCGGCGAGAGAGCCCGGTTGTCACCCGACAGCGCCCCATAATGGCGCTCGATTGCGCGGATGCTCACGCTTTCTTCAACGATATAGTCCGGCGTGTGCTTGTCGCGGAAACACCATATATCGCCTCCGCAGTCATTGTCGCCACGAAACAGCCTGCCGTCTATCACCACCCCGGCGCCAAACCCGGTGCCGAGTGTAAGACCAATCAGATTGCTGAATCTTTTGGCGCTACCGGCCTCCTCCAACCGACGGTTTATAGCCGGAAGTGAACCGGCCATGGCCTCGCCGTAGGCAAAGAGATTGCCGTCGTTGTTGATGAAGACGGGCAGCCCGAACTTACGGCTCAGATACGGACCCAGCGCAACACCGCCTCTGAACGAGGGAAAATTCGGAAGGTTACCGATTATACCGTTGCGGTAATCGGCCGGCCCGGGAAAGGCAAAACTGATGGCGACGGGCGGAGTGTCGGTCGCGCCAGTTATGACCTTAAAACCATCGACAATATTGTTCAGGCACGATTCGAGATTTCCACTCTCAGTCGGAAGTGAATATACCTGCCCTATCCGCCGGCATCCTCTCATAGCCGAGAACACCAGATTAGTTCCCCCGGCATCAAGGGTCAGCACCGTTCGCGGGTCGTTAATGTATCTATTCATGGCGATTACCAGTTTTAACTTCTGAATCTGACGTATGCTTTGATTGTGGCACACTCTTTCCCCTGTGAAGGTCCGGATGGTGTGACAACGTAATCACCCACACACGCCGGAACGATAAACGTCTCGGCATAATGAACCGTAAAGGGCTCAAACGCCCCTGTCGGACTTTCGACCATGGCCTCTTCGCCTTCTACGAGATTGAGAACATTGACACCTCCTCCGGTGTTGTGGCGCACCGGAGCGGTGAACCAGTGGCGCCGCGTCTCGATAAACTCGTTTTCGTGCAGTCCGGTGCGCTCCTCGCACCAGCCCTCACCATGAGCCACCGGCTCAATGCGGTTCACAAGGTTTTCCTTAACCCAACCTGTCGTTCGGTCCCACTGAATTACATTTTTGCCATGACCGATGTTAATCGGACGCGGTTGTCCGTCAAGGCCGAGGCGTCCCCAGTCCCACAGCTTGAATGTGAATATGCTCGGCGTTGCACTGATTTCGAGCACCATTGCCCCTGCACCCGAACAGTGGATGGTTCCGGCCGGAATGAGGAAGTGGTCGTGCTTGCGGGCCGGCCATTGATTGACGTAGCGTGTCGCGTCAAATGTCTCGCCGGTGGCCTGTGAGTGTTCGAGTGCCGCTATCATTTCGTCGGGGTCGGTATCTTCGCGCAGACCGAGAAACACCGTTGCTCCTTCCGGTTCGGCATCGAGCAGATAGTAACTTTCGTCCTGTGTGTAGTTCATTCCGAACGTATCGCGGATATATTGCGTGGTCGGGTGCACCTGCAGACTCAGATTGCCTCCACCCATCGTGTCTAAAAAGTCAAATCTTATCGGGAAGTCCTGACCGAAGCGTGCCTCAACCGGCGCTCCGAGCAACTGACGCGAACGGTAAAACACCAGATTGTTGGCCGGCAGCTCGAAAAGTTTGCCGCCGATGCGGAGATACAGACTGTTTTCTTCAGGCACGCAGTCGAAACACCAGCCGTAATTAGCCGGCTCGGGATTCAGGTCGCAGACCGCTTTCATCCATTGTCCGCCCCACGGCGCCGGGTCAAAGAATGGCACCACGCGAAATGGCTTGCGGGCGGTTTTGTCCAGACCGGCAAGCACCGTAGCCGAATCTGTCATCTTCGGCTCGGAAGCCGTGTTGGTGTCGAGCCAGAAATCAGCGCGTCGCAGAAGTTTCTTTTTTAGATTGTCGCATATGATCCAGCCCACGAAATAGCCACGCTTGTATTGGAGCGACGGAGCCTCATCTGTCTTGCACACACCCAGCCCCCGCAACTCGTTGCGTCGCGAACGCTGCTGTATCTCCCAGCGGGCCATGTCGGCGTAGACCAGCAAATCGGGCTCGGGTGCGACTACAGCCGCCGCATGTCCTATCACTATTACTCGCCCTCGGCAGGCGGCTATACGCTCGCGGGCGTCGGCCAGTTTCTTATCATCAAGAAAGTCCTCGAATTTAAAATTTGCCCTGTAACCAAAGAGGCGATCGTCCGTCAGCCACGGGCGTGTCATTGCTTCGATTTCGGCCTCGCTCTTGTAGACCGTGCGGCTGTCAATGAGCAGGTCGTGGGGCATCCGGTCCAACTCGGCAATCACCTCGTCGATATAGACACCTTGATAACACTCCACCACCAGCGTAGCCTCCGCTCCCAGCGTTGCGTCAAGTTTATCGCGTATTTCCGCCCATCCGGCCCACAGGGGTCCGTCAATCTCCGTATATGGAGATTTATCGTAATTCGACTTTCTCATTTTTCAGTTTGTTTGTTGGCTTCGGCCCAGTTGCGAAGCATCTTTATGGCAACAGTAAGCACTCCGGCCGACCCTTTGAATTTACCTGAACCGCTGGGCACGCCGCCCTGACCGTACCACTCGTAGAAGCCTCCGTTTTTCACCACGCGGTCGAGCATCGGCTGAATCTCCTTGTAGGCCTCATCTACAAATCCGTTGGCCACAAGTTGCTGAATCATGCGTCCGCCAAACCACGTCCAGTCGCCGCCATTCTGATATACGTATGGCTCTGCCATTCCTCCGGTGAAGAATCCTGCCGGATAAGTAGGATAAATCGTCAGACCGATTGAGGGCATGCCCGAGAGTCTCACGTTTTCGAGCATCTGGTTGTTGACCGTAGCGATCTCGTCAGGTGTCAGCAATCCGGCTTCGATAGCTATTGCCGTGCCACCGTGATAGTGCATCTTCGATTCGTCGAAGTCGGCCGGCAGCGGCGACGGATCGATGTGGATGTGAGGCACGATTTTCTGATTGGCCTCGTCCCAGAGATGGCGGCGGGTGCGCGCTGCAATGCTGTCGCGCAGTTCGGTGTATTTCCCGATGCCCGGCATTGAGGGGTTCGCCTTGGCAAGCTTGTCGAGCGCTATTATGAACATCGCGTTATCGTAGGCATCGATTGTGCGCGTGGAGTTCTCGGTGAAATCGACCACGTTTGTCGAATCGGGCTGAACATCGCCCCAGTCGGCCGTGAATGCGCCGTAAAGCAGTCCGTAGTCCTCGTTGAAGCGCTCGCGCATCAGATAGGCAATCATATCGTCGATTCGCGCATTGACCGTCTTCCCGGCCACCGTGTCGGTAAAGACGGATGTATCTCCCGTCTTATCCACATATTTACACAGAGCCTGCAGCCAAGAGGTTTCCTGATCCGTCTCCACGGTGTTCTTAAATCCTACGTGTTCCGTGTCGTAAGGGGTGCGGAACACTTGATTATCGCCCCAGGTGAAGTCCTCGTTCACCACATATCCATCGACAATCTCACCATTGGGCTGCTGAAGCTTCAGAAATATCATCAGCGCCTCGCGGATATCGGCCGGATCGTTTACTTCGCATGCCGTCTCGATAAATGTGTTGAGGTCGCGGGCCCACACCTGCGAGTAGCCGCTGCCTGCATTGAAACTGCCCTTGAGTATCTCGCGGGCCATAGAGTCGACGCGGGCCATCGTAGTGTCGCTCAATATGCAGTCGGCCAGAGCGGTATTGCGTGCTGCATCATTGTTTTTGTTGGCCGTGCATCCCGCGGCCAGAGCGGCGCACGCCAGCGCCGGAAGGATAATTCTTGTGAATTTCATGGGAAAATTTACTGTGATTTGATTTCTGCGGCAAAGTTATAGCAAAAGTACTGATAAAAATATGTAAATTTGTGGCTAAACAATTGGATTATTTTATTGTGATTCAGATTAAGGAAGGTTTTAAGGGGCAAAAGCTCGTGTCGCT
>CAYUYQ010000042.1:5676-14467 GCA_964449335.1 uncultured Bacteroides sp.
CTCCGCGTCCTCGCATGCTTCATGGTCGTGTTCAGCCACTGCTGCGACGGCTTTGTGGCGCAGTTCGACGCCGACCGTGCGTCATTTCTCACAGGCACGATGCTTGGCAGCCTCATGCGTCCGTGCGTACCGCTGTTTGCAATGATGACCGGCGTACTTCTCCTTCCGCTCCCGGCCGGCGCAACATTAGGCAGCTTCTATCGTCGCCGCGTAGGGCGCATCATTCCGCCGCTCGTATTCTGGTCGCTGGCTCTGCCTCCATTGGCCTACCTCTATTTCACAGGCTTCGGGAGCCACTCGGTCAATCCGTCGGTCGATCTCGCAGCCTATACACCCGAAGGGCTGACCAACCGATTGTGGACGTGGGTGCTCAACTTCAATTTTGACACCACTCCCCTCTGGTATCTCTACATGCTTCTCGGCCTCTATCTTATCATGCCAATCGTAAGCGCATGGCTTCAGTCGGCCTCACGTCGCGACATACTGACATTTCTCAAAGTGTGGGCCGTGACCCTAATCCTGCCCTACGTCAAGCTCTTTGCTCCCGCTGCCGGCTATCTCGGCAACTACGGTAACATGGACATCCTCGGAGGATGCGATTGGAATGTCTTTTCCACCTTTTACTATGTTTCCGGCTTTATCGGCTACATCGTTCTCGCCTACTACCTCAAACGCTTCCCCATCCGCTGGTCGACGCAACGTCTGTGCGCCACTATGATACCCCTGTTTGTTCTCGGATATGCAATCACCGCCGGGGGCTACGTTTGGCTTCAGGAGCGCTATCCCGGCGACTACGCCTATCTCGAAATCATCTGGTATTTCTGCGGAATTAATGTCTTCATGATGACCCTCCCCATCTTCGTTGCCGTTCAGCACTTCGGGAGCAGACCGAAACCACAAGGCGGCAATTCGGTCGCCTCGTATCCGTTAAAGCGACTTGCCTCTTTGACATTCGGCATCTATCTCTGCCACTTCATCTTCGTGATGATTGCCTACGACATCTTCGACATCGCCGGTCTCCCCTACATCGTGCGCATTGTGGCCATGGCCGTGACCGCCTTCACAGCTGCGGCCCTCCTCACTTGGCTCCTGCGCCGCTTCCGCCTGACTGCCCCCCTCGTCTCCTGACGCTGCGCGCACGCCGTCATTTACCCGACATAAAATAATAGGTAAGAACGGATGCAGCTGTTCCTATCACGGTCACCAGCAGAAGCCCTATTACCACAAGAAGCACATAGATTATCCAACGCTTCTTTATACGCTGTTGAAGCCACCTCATTATTACAGGCATCAGCAGTGTATATAAACCCACCGTCACAATCGTCACAATCGAATCGCTCATAAATCTTCAGATTTTTTTTCACATTTCCACGCCGAAAACTTCCGCGCGCCCAAAATTAAATCAAATTCCCCAATCCACCACCTTCGATCCCCCCAAATCCACACCACAATCATCAGTCAAAGCCACGGTCACCATACTCGCGCCCGAAAGCAAAGGCCTGCGCGATATCTCCGGGCCAATATTGCTCGCGATAACATGCTTTCTCCTGTTCATCAAACACCTCTACTACATAGCGCGAGTAGTCCGAGAACTGATAGGTGTTATAAGCACACAATCTTCGCGGCTTGCTGAACACATGACCTAAAAACATATCAATATTATCCATTGCACCGACCGGAGCAAAGTCTTTTGAGGTGTTCATAGTGTAGATAGTCACAACCTTTGTTTCCCGTGGGGCCAACGTCCTGTAGCCTTTTTCATACGACCCCAACGAAAAACAAAGCCGCTCCAAAAAAGCCTTGGTTGCCGACGAAACATCCATCAGATATATGGGAGAGGCCACGACAAGGCAATCCGCATCGCAGACGGCGTCAAGTATAGGCGAAAGAGCATCATCAAGTGAGCAATGACCATATCGCGCGCCATGCTTTAGCTTGCATGCAAAACAGCTCTGACAACCTTTGAACTTCAAATCATTCAAAAACACGTCTATAATCTCGGATTCAGGATTAGCGTAACGGACTCCTTTCTTAAAAGCCTCGCATAACTCAGCCGTGTTTCCGCGCCGTCGCGGACTTCCATTTACAATTACTACTTTCATACCTTTCCATTAATATTTTCTACTTATCGGCAATTTGATTACATTTGTGAGGCAAAAGTATTTTATAAAACAAGATAATACAATAACTTACCTATTGGTTTGACCCTTACCTAATAGTTAGCTTTATTGTATATCAATGGCATCGGAATATCACTCATGGCAAAAAATTTAGACAATGGATATTGTAAAGCAGCCCCCATGCTTGATTGGCTCGGCAACAAATGGGCACTGGTTGTTCTGCTTAAGATTTCAGAAAACGAATCAATGCGCTTCAACGAGCTTTACCGCAATGTACCGTCAATTTCAGAAAAAGTCTTGGCCCACGTGCTACGGCAGCTGACAACTGACGGCATAATAACCCGTAGGATTTTCCCTAACGTACCACCGCGTGTAGAATACTCTCTGTCTGAACTTGGTGTCACGCTCCTGCCTCTCGTAAAGGCCCTACGTGACTGGGGATGCCAAAACTTTGACCGCATAATGCAAAATCGAAATAACGGTAACGCGGAAATGTCCAATCTCAAAAGTAAATAATCTTCTAAATCCCTATTCCATGACAACGATTGAAACCGAACGACTAATCCTCCGCCCTTGGCTCGAATCTGACGCTGAAGCCCTATTCAAATACGCAAGCGACCCCGATATAGGACCTGCCGCGGGCTGGGAACCGCATACATCCGTAGGAAATAGTCTCGAAATAATCCGCACTGTTTTTGCCGCTCCTGAAGTCTACGCCGTAGTTCTGAAATCGACCGGCGAACCGGTGGGGTGTTGCGGCATAATGTTTTCCGATGGCCTTCACACGGCCGACATGACCAAAGGAGAAGCCGAGATTGGATATTGGATTGGAAAGCCATACTGGGGTCAGGGATTGATTCCGGAAGCAGTCAGAGCCCTACTCGGCCGCTGTTTCAACGATTTAGGACTCGACGCCGTATGGTGCGCCTACTACGATGGAAACACCAAATCCAAGCGTGTCTGCGAAAAATGCGGCTTCCGCTATCACCACACCAAGCACGATTGCCCCTCTCCCCTCGGCGACCTCCGCACCGAGCACTTCTACCTCCTCTCCAAATCCGACTTCTAACCCCAACCACCAGCCCTCGCTTCCCTACGTCTCACACAGAAACTACTAAAAACTGTTCCGAAGGTGCAACTCAGCTGGGTCATAAACATTGCATAAAGTGTGTTTTTTCGGGGTGGTACTGTTGCCAGTTCACTCTTTCGTGCTTACCTTTGTAACTCCAATCATACTAATACTGATCAGTAACTAAAATTCGTTTTCTAATGCCAAATCTCCGGAATCTGCTTCTTTCCGGCATCCTAATCGGAACTGCCGGATTAAACCTCAACGCCGAAACCGTTGACTACACCCAATGGGTGAATCCTTTTGTCGGAACGACTAACTTCGGCACAACCAACCCGGGTGCCGTCGTTCCCAACGGAATGATGTCAATCACGCCGTTTAACGTAACCGGCTCCGACACCAATCTCTACGACAAGGATGCCCGCTGGTGGTCAACCCCCTACGAGTTCCACAACAAGTTTTTCACCGGCTTCGCCCACGTAAACCTCTCGGGCGTAGGATGTCCCGACCTCGGTTCGCTGCTGACAATCGCCACTACCGGCGACCTTGAGCCCGACTACAGGAAATACGGCTCAGCCTACGAAAAGGAAACAGCCGTACCCGGCTACTACTCCAACCGTCTGACAAAATATGACATCAAGACCGAAGTAACCGCTACCGCGCGCACATCGGCCGAACGCTACACTTTCCCCGGCGGTAAAAGCAACATACTGATTAATCTCGGTCAGGGCCTCACAAACGAATCGGGCGCAACGGTGCGTCGCGTGTCCGACACCGAAATCGAAGGCTCGAAACTGATGGGCACATTCTGCTACAATCCTCAGAAAGTGTTCCCGCTTTATTTCGTGATGCGCGTCACCAAGAAGCCCGACGCGTCAGGCTACTGGAAGATGCAGCCTAAGATGGATGGCGTGGAGGCCCAGTGGACTCCCGACAACGGTACCTACAAAATCTACAAGGAATATGGCCGCGAACTCTCCGGCGACGATATCGGCTACTGGTTCACCTACGACGACCTCAAGCCCGGCGAACAGATTGAGGTGCGCATGGGCGTTTCGTTCGTATCCACGGCCAATGCCCGCGAGAATCTCGATAAAGAGCAGATGAGCCTTACCTTCGACGATATCCGCGCCGCAGCCCGCGACCGCTGGAACGCCGACCTTGGCCGCATCCGCGTCAGCGGTGGCACCGACGAGCAGAAGCGCGTGTTCTACACCGGTCTGTATCATACGCTCCTCCACCCGTCGGTTCTCTCCGACGTCAACGGCCAGTATCCCCTCATGGAGAGCTTTGGCGAAGGAATGGTAACGGACGGTCATAACCGTTACACTGTTTTCTCTCTCTGGGACACCTACCGCAACGTTCATCAGCTCCTGACGCTCGCCTATCCCGAGCGCCAGACCGATATGCTCCGCTCGATGGTCGACATGTACAAGGAAGGCGGATGGCTGCCAAAATGGGAGCTCTTCGGCCGCGAAACCTACACGATGGAAGGCGACCCCGCTATTCCCGTGATAGTTGACTCATGGCGCAAAGGTCTGCGCGATTTCGACATCGATGCAGCCTACGAAGCCATGAAGAAGTCAGCTACCACCAAGGGCGCCGATAATCCCATGCGTCCCGACATCGACCCATATATTGAACTTGGCTACGTACCCCTCAACTTCTTCCATGCCGACGATTCAGGCGACAACTCCGTGAGTCACGCTCTCGAATACTACGTTGCCGACGCCGCTCTCGCATGGCTCGCCGAACAGCGAGGCGACACTGAGTTTGCCAAAGAGCTCCGTAAGCGTGCCGCAGGTTACAAGAACTACTATTCGACCGAAAGCGGAACACTGCGTCCGCTCCACGCCGACGGCACTTTTCTCAATCCGTTCAATCCCCGTCAGGGCGAGAACTTCGAGCCTGTGCCCGGCTTCCACGAAGGTTCGGCCTGGAACTACACGTTCTTCGTGCCCCACGATGTCGAAGGCCTGATCAAACTCAACGGCGGCGGTAAGAAATTCACCGAAAAGCTTCAGAAAGTGTTTGATGAAAACCTTTACGATCCGGCCAACGAGCCCGATATCGCATATCCCTATCTGTTCTCACGCGTGAAAGGTGAAGAATGGCGCACTCAGCGCGAGGTCAACCGCCTGCTCAACCAGTATTTCACCAACAATCCCGACGGTATTCCCGGCAACGACGATATGGGCACCATGTCGGCATGGGCCGTAATGTCGATGATGGGATTCTATCCCGACTGTCCCGGCGAACCCTCCTACACGCTCACTTCGCCCGTGTTTGACCGCGTTGAGATCGACACCCCCGACAAAACGCTCGTAATCGAAGCTGAGCGCACAGCTCCCGGCGACATCTACATTCAGCAGATGCAGCTCGGCGGCAAACCCCTCAAAAACTACCGAATCAGCCACGACGAGCTCATGAACGGCGGCAACCTGAAATTCAAGCTAACCAATCAACCTAAAAAATAAACATGAAATCTTCAATCCTTCTCTTGCCCGCTGCCCTGCTTGTCATGGCATCGTGCAACGCCAATAAATCGGCCGATGCGGCAGCCGACGCAACCGACTATGCATCGCTGGTCAACGTGCGCACCGGCAGCGGCGGCCACGGCCATGTGTTTGTGGGCGCAAGCGTGCCTTTCGGCATGGTGCAGCTTGGCCCGACGAGCATCCCCCAGGCTTGGGACTGGTGCAGCGGCTATCATTCGTCTGACTCCACAGTGATCGGCTTCTCCCACACTCACCTTGAAGGCACAGGTATCGGCGACCTTTTCGACATCACCGTCATGCCCGTAACCGGCGAGGTGACCTACGCCCGCGGGACCGAGGATGCTCCCGGCTCAGGCCTCTGGAGCTACGCCGACCGCTCGCAGGAGATAGCCGAACCGGGCTACTATCGCGTGCCACTCACCCGCTACGGAATCGATGCCGAAATGACGGCAACAAACCGTGTCGGACTCCACCGCTATACATTCCCGGCTTCCGACAGCGCAGCAATCGTCTTTGACCTCCAGAACGGAGGCTGCTGGGATCGCCCCACCGAGACCTTAATGACCACCGAAGGCAATAACCGCATCGTCGGCCAGCGTTTCTCGCAAGGCTGGGCCAACAATCAGAAAGTGTTCTTCGTAGCTGAATTCTCAAAGCCATTCGAGTCGTTCGAGCTTGCCGGTCCCCGCAATCTTTTCGGCCGCGCATCGTTCAAGACCGACTCTGCCGAGCAAGTGCTCGTGAAGGTTGCACTCTCGCCCGTTTCGATTGAAGGCGCCAAAGCCAACCTCGATGCCGAGCTCCCCGGTTGGGACTTCGAGGCAACCAAAGCCGCAGCACGTGGCGAGTGGAACAAGGAACTTGGTCGCATCAAGGCAGAAGCCGCCGACACAACGGACCTCAAGAAGTTCTACACGTCGCTCTACCGCACAATGATCGTACCGTCGACGTTCAGTGACGTCGACGGCAACTATCGTGGAGCTGACGACCAGGTGCACCACGCCGACAATGGCCGCAACGTCTACACCGTCTATTCGCTCTGGGACACCTATCGCGCCGAGATGCCTCTCCTTTCAATATTCCAGCCCGAGCGCAACGCCGAGATGGTCAACAATATGATTGATATCGCCGACGAGCAGGGCCGTCTTCCCGTATGGCATCTGTGGGGCAACGAAACCGATTGCATGGTCGGCAATCCCGGCATCATCGCCGTTGCCGATGCAATCGTGAAGAAAGTGCCCGGTGTCGATTCTAAGCGCGCGTTTGAAGCCATGCTCAAAACCGCAGCCGACACGGCCCGTGGCGGTGCTCTCCGCGAGAAATACGGCTTCATTCCCTCCGATCTCATGAACGAGGCTATCGGATTCGACATGGAATATGCCATTGCCGACGGTGCCGTAGCCAATGCAGCAAAAGCCCTTGGCGACTCCGTGAACTTTGAGAAGTTCACCCAGCGCTCTCACTCATATCGCAACTACTTCGATCCCTCGACAGGATTCGTCCGCGGCAAAATGGCCGACGGTTCGTTCCGCACACCTTTCGACCCCAATTCGGTCAACCACCGCGCCAACGACTACACCGAAGGCAACGCATGGCAGTACACATGGCTCGTTCCTCAGGACCTCGACGGACTCATCGAGTGCTTCGGCGGTAAGGAAAACACCCTCGAGAAACTCGACCTCCTGTTCAACACCTCCAGCGAGCTCCGCGGCGAGGATGTGTCGCCCGACATCTCCGGCATGATCGGTCAGTATGTTCACGGCAACGAACCCTCCCACCACATCATCTACTTCTACACCATGCTCGGCGAGAACCGCAAGGCTGCCGACCGTATCCGTCAGGTGATGGCCGATCTATATTCGCTCGATGACGACGGCTTCTCCGGCAATGCCGACGCAGGTCAGATGCCCGCATGGTACGTCCTCTCGTCGCTCGGCTTCTATCAGGTTGAGCCCGCAAGCGGTCGCTACTGGTTTGGTTCGCCGCTGCTCGACAAGGCTGAGATAGCCGTTCCCGGAGGCACATTCACCGTTATCGCCAACAATAATTCCGACAAAAACCGCTACATTAAGAGCGTCAAACTCAACGGCAAAGACTACGACAAGATGTATATCGACTTCGCCGACATAATCAACGGCGGTACTCTCGAATTCGAAATGGGCGAATAATCATCCCGGAGCATTAACCGCTCCCCGTTTCTAACCATTCCCCTCCCTCCTAAAAGCGCTTCCCCAATTTTCCCGGGAAGCGCTTTTTCAAGTCTAATAGGCCTTATTAGCCTTATTGGGCTAACTGGTCTAATAGGCCCTCCAATTTCTCTCAACCACGAAAAAGCAGCGCCGTAATCCTGAGTCGGATTAGCGGCGCTGTCATTTTGTTTTCTGAAGTGCGCAGATTTATCTGCGGAATGGAATCGTAAGCAGGCAATAGACGGCTACTTTTTCTCCATTGACCAGACCCGGCTCCCAGCGGGGCATGTTCTGAATCACTCGTAAGGCCTCACGGTCGAGATTCTCATCGACACTTCTCACAACCTCTATATTGGTGAGGCGTCCGTCAGGCTCAACTACGAAGCTACACAACACCCGGCCTTCTATAGAATTGTCGTAGGCCACGCGCGGATAGCGGCGCTCCGAGTTGATAAAATGTATCATGGCGCTTTCACCTCCAGGAAACTTGGGCTGCTCATCAACCGATTCGGGCATATAGGCCGAACCCTGCTGAATCGTCACGGTGGCGCGGTATTGGGTCTGATAGGAAATTACGCAGCGATTCTGCGCACTGACCGAAATCATAGAGCCGATGCCGGCAAAGAGCGCCGGCAGAATCAACCTGCATACTACAGCATGTGTGGTGGTCATTTGATTGGATTTCCTTATTATATAAACGTTTTTCAATGGTTCGACATTGATTACAAAGACAAAAGTAGTAACCCCTCGGCTTAAAATCAAACTATTCCTACCGTTTTTGTGATTGATTACTATTGTTTAGTGTTTGTTTACACTTTTTTGCCATATAGGCGTTTACCGAAACTGATTTATCGTTAAATTCGTTAGCATACCGTATAATATACCACCACTTTCGACCGTTTAAGTTAAAAGCCC
>CAYUYQ010000043.1:0-14371 GCA_964449335.1 uncultured Bacteroides sp.
GCAGCGATTATCAGACCGATGACAAGCCATCCGCCGATGCTCGAGACCAAATCGACAAAACCGTATTTCAGCGCGGCCACGCATTTACCGCCGAACGAGCGCTGATGCACATCTTCGGCTTCGGGAGCAGTTGATGCACAGACCTTGTCATCGTCCGACTCCGATTTACCAACGGCTACTCCGCCGGCTACGGCAGTGACGAGAGCCGCCACCGGACGCACCACGGCAAAAGCCGGACCGAGCAGCGACCATGTGGCCGCAATGCTGTCGACACCGGTCTGAGGCGTGGCTACGAGAAACGAGGTGGAAGCAGCACGCGACGCACCGTTGCGACGCATGGCTATAGCCGTGGGCAACACGCCGCACGAGCATAGAGGCAGAGGCACTCCTATAAGAGCCGACTTGACCACGGCTTTCCAGCCGCGTCCCGACAGATGACGGGCAAAAGTCTGCTGCGGGATAAACGCATGCATCACTCCCGCAATCAAGAATCCCAACAAAATGTACGGTGACATTTCGTTGAGCATATAAAATAGTGAGTTTAGTAGTTCCATAGTTCCGGGTTTTAATTACAATGCAAATTTACGTCGCAATACGCGCAACCCGGTGTCAAATTTTTACTTTCCGTCCCCTGACTTGGCAGCACACTCCGGACAAATACCTTTTAACATATAGTTGACCGACTTGACCTGAAACTCACGGGGTATATCGATATGAGGAGCCGTAATATCCTCGAAGCAATAAACTTTATTGCACCTCTCGCAGTAGAAGTGAGCGTGCATATCATCGACACCGCAATGGCTGTCGCCGTGGCACATTTCATATTTCGTCACGCCGCGCCCGTCTTCTATCGTATGAATCACACCATGTTCGAGAAGCAGCGTAAGCACCCGGAAGATGCTGGAGCGTTCGAGCGTCTGCAACTCGGCCTCAAGTTCTATCAGTCCGAGCGGCGACTTGGCCATAAGCAAAGTTTTAAGCACAAGAATACGGTTGGACGTGGGGCGCACGCCTGCCTTTTCAAGAATTGCCACGGTGTCATTGCTAATATCCATATCGCGCTGGGTAATTTACACTGCAAAGATACGAATTCGGCGCCACAAGCGAAATTTTTGACACCCGGTTGCAGATAAATGCGCGTATTTTTGCACATAATTCAAAAGAGAAATAACTACCAGACAATATGCACAGGACCGGATTCAAGACTCTTTTAGGAGCATTATGCATTTTTGCAATGACTTCATGCCACCACAGCGGGCACAATCACGACGAACACGACCATGAACACGCCGAAGGCCACGTTCACGGCGAGGAAGCAGACCTTCATGATGAAGAAGAGGGCGAGCACCATCACGCCGACGCTATAGTGCTTTCGCCCGAAAAGGCGGCAGCCGCCGGTGTGGTGGCCGACACCGTAAGATTAGCTGAATTCAGCGGAGTCGTGCCGGTCAGCGGGCGCGTGCTTCCGGCTTCGGGCGACGAGACAACCGTCTCGGCCACGATAGCCGGAATCGTTAAACTTGCCCGTCCGATAACCGACGGTGCATCGGTTGGACGCGGAACGCCTCTGTTTGCAATCTCCACCGCCTCGCTACCCGACGGCGACGTGACACAGCGCGCGAGCGTGGCCTATCAGGCTGCAAAAACCGAGTACGAGCGTGCGCAGAAACTGATTGAGGACCATCTCATCTCGCAAAAGGAGTTTACGGCAGCAAAAGCTGAATATGATAAAGCCCGTCTGGCCTACAATGCCGTAGCCAACGCCGGACGTGGTGGAGTAACTATCTCGGCCCCCGTATCGGGCTACGTAAAGGATTTGATGATCAAAGACGGCGACTTTGTCGAGATAGGCCAACCGCTGATGACCCTCACGCAGAACCGCAATATGTATCTCCGCGCCGAAGTGGCCGAAAAAGACTACCGCATTATCAGCAACGTGGTTTCTGCAAAATTCCGCACCGCCTACAGCGACTCGGTCTATGACCTGCGGGATCACAACGGCAGAATATTATCATTCGGAAAATCGACCGACAACACGTCGTCGTTTATTCCCGTCACGTTTGAGTTCGACAATTGCAGTGGCGTGATTCCCGGCTCGTTTGCAGAGATATATCTCGTGACGTCAGAGAAAAGCAATGTGATATCCATCCCGGTAACGGCTCTCACCGAAGAACAGGGTGTATATTTCGTCTACGTAAAGGAGGACGATGACTGCTACCGTAAGCAGGAAGTGAAACTCGGAGCTACCGACGGACAGAGCACAGAAATCACCGCCGGGCTGACACCGGGCGAAGTTGTGGTGACAAAGGGAGCCATCCACGTCAAGCTGGCATCGGCAGGAAAGTCTATCCCCGGACATACACATAACCACTAAACAGTAGCGCCAGATGTTAAACAAAATCATACAGTTTTCACTCCGCAACCGTCTGCTGATTCTTGTTGGCGCGGTTCTGCTGATTGTCGGAGGCGTCTACACTGCCCGCCAGACGGAAATCGACGTCTTTCCCGACCTTAACGCTCCGACGGTCGTTGTGATGACCGAAGCCAACGGTATGGCAGCTGAAGAAGTGGAGCAACTCGTGACGTTTCCTATCGAGACGGCCGTCAACGGCGCAACGGGTGTGCGTCGCGTGCGCTCGTCGTCGACCAATGGTTTTTCGGTCGTCTGGATTGAATTTGACTGGGGCACTGACATCTATCTCGACCGCCAGATTGTCTCGGAAAAGCTCGCAACCGTATCCGAAGCTCTGCCCGACAATGTAGGGCAGCCTGTGCTCGGACCGCAGTCGTCGATTCTCGGCGAGCTGATGATTATCAGTCTTACCTCCGACAGCACATCGATGCTCGACCTGCGCACACTGGCCGACTGGACCATTCGACCGCGCCTGCTTTCGACCGGAGGCGTTGCTCAGGTGTCGGTTATCGGCGGCGACCTCAAGGAGTATCAGATATTGGTCGACCCGGCCCGTATGCGCCATCACGGAGTGTCGCTCGACGATGTAATGACCGTGACACGCGGCATGAACCGCAGCACTAACGGTGGTGTCATCTATCAGTACGGAAACGAATACATACTTCGCGGCGTTGTCTCGGCCGACGCCATTGACCGAATATCAAAATCGGTTGTCAAGGTCACCGAAGGACGTCCCGTAACGCTGGCCGATATAGCCGAAGTCACCATCGGCGGCCAGAGTCCGAAACTGGGTCTGGCTTCCGAAAAAGGGAAACCGGCCGTACTGCTCACCGTCACGAAGCAACCCAATACGGGAACTATCGAGCTTACCGAGAAAATCGATGAGGCAATTGCCGACTTGCAGAAAAACATACCGGCCGATGTCCATATCTCGACAGATATTTTTCGCCAGTCACACTTCATAGAAAGCTCGGTCGACAACGTCAAGACATCGCTTTTTGAAGGCGCGATATTCGTGGTGATAATACTGTTTCTTTTTCTCGCCAATGTGCGCACCACGATTATTTCGCTTGTCACCATACCGATTTCGCTTATCGTGTCGATTGTCGTGCTGCACTATCTGGGACAAAGCATCAACACCATGAGTCTCGGCGGTCTGGCAATCGCCATAGGCTCGCTTGTCGATGACGCGATTGTCGATGTGGAAAACGTGTGGCGACGCTTGCGTGAGAACCGCCAGCTTCCGCAGGAGCAACGGCTATCGACGCTGAAAGTTGTCTATGAAGCCTCGCGCGAGGTGCGAATGCCTATTCTCAACTCGACGTTGATTATCGTAGTGAGCTTCGCCCCGCTCTTTTTCCTCAGCGGCATGGAAGGCCGTATGCTCATACCGCTGGGCATCGCTTTCATCGTTGCGCTTTTCGCCTCGACACTCGTGGCGCTCACTCTCACTCCGGTGCTCTGCAGCTATCTGCTCGACGGACGCCATACAGACAAGAGCCTCGCTAAAGAAGCCGCTCTCACCCGCCGGCTCAAAAGCGCCTATCGCAAGAGCCTGCTTTGGGTGCTCAGCCACCGCAAGGCCGTCGTAGGATCGACGCTCGTGCTGTTTCTGTTTACAATCGGCATATTCTTTACTCTGGGCAACAGCTTCCTGCCGTCGTTCAACGAAGGGTCGTTTACAATCAATGTCAGCACGCTTCCGGGCGTATCGCTCGAAGAGTCTGACAACATCGGGCGTCAGGCCGAGGAAATCTTGCTCACCATTCCTGAAATAACGACCGTGGCCCGCAAAACCGGACGCGCCGAACTCGACGAGCACGCTCTCGGCGTCAACACATCGGAAATCGAAGCACCGTTCGAGCTGAAAGACCGCAGCCACAGCGAGCTGCTCGACGATGTGCGCGAGAAACTGTCGGTCATCGTTGGCGCCAACATCGAGATTGGCCAGCCGATAAGTCACCGTATCGACGCAATGCTCAGTGGCACGCAGGCCAACATCGCTATCAAGCTTTTCGGCGACGACCTCAACCGCATGTTCTCCATCGGCAACCAGATTAAGGATGCTATCTCGTCGGTCGACGGTATAGCCGACCTGAACGTAGAGCAGCAGATTGAGCGCCCCGAACTCAAGATAATCCCTATCCCGGAAATGCTGTCGCGCTACGGCATCAGCGAGCCGGAATTCAACGAGTTTATCTCGGTGATGATGGCTGGCGAGACCGTGTCGCAGGTCTACGAAGGCAATAAGAGCTTCAATCTCGTGGTAAGAGCCAATGAAAACAGCCGTCGCACGATTGACGATATAGGCGCACTGCTCATCGACACGCCGTCGGGTGTGAAAGTACCGCTGAGTAATGTGGCTAAAATAATTTCGAGCGCAGGCCCCAACACCATCAACCGCGAGAATGTAAAACGCAAAATTGTCATTTCGGCCAACACAAGCGGACGCGACCTCCGCGGCGTTGTCAACGATATCCGCGCGATCGTCGACGAGAAGATATCACTTCCGGAAGGCTACCACATAGAGTATGGCGGCCAGTTTGAAAGCGAACAGGCCGCAAGCCGCACGCTTTTCCTTGCGTCGGTCATCAGCATCGTGATAATATATCTGCTGCTTTATATGCAGTTCCGCAATGCGATGGAAAGTGCCGTGATTTTGCTTAATCTGCCGTTTGCGCTTATCGGCGGCGTCCTTGTTTTATGGCTCACTTCGGGCGAGGTAAGCATCCCGGCCATTATCGGGTTCATCTCGCTCTTCGGCATCGCAACCCGCAACGGCATGCTGCTCATAACGCGCTACAATCTGCTGCGCAACGTCGAGGGACGCAGCCTCAACGCGAGTGTTGTCGACGGCTCTGTCGACCGTATGAACCCGATACTCATGACGGCCATGACCTCGGCGCTCGCCCTGATACCGCTGGCGATGCGCGGCGATTTGCCCGGCAACGAAATCCAAAGCCCGATGGCTATGGTGATTCTCGGCGGATTGCTGACCTCTACATTCCTTAACGCCTACATTATTCCCGTGGTCTATCTTTGGATGCACCGAAAAGACAGCAAAGACAGTAACGGTAAATTATCTGACAACTGATTGATATGAAACTGATATATCTGGGCGCAATTCTTCTAATAGCCCCTCTGACCACGCAAGCTCAGAGCATCGACAGTATTCTGACGGCCATTGAGCGCAACAACATCGAACTCAAAGCGATGCGCTCTGAAATCACAGCAGTCACTCACGAACTCAAAACCGAAAACACACTCGAAGCGCCGTCGGTCGAATACAGCCCGTTTTTCCGCAAGGGAGCGTCGGGCATCGCGAGTTCGGAGCTGATTGTATCGCAGGAATTCGACTTCCCGACCCTCTATGCCTCGCGCCGCAAAGCCGGAGAGCTTCAGCGCGAGGTGCTCGACAATGGCTTGATGACGGCTCGGCGCGATATACTTCTGAACGCTAAAAAGAAGTGTCTCGAATTGATTATGCTCCGGCGCACCGGCGAGATTCTCAGACAGCGCGCTACGGTGGCCGCCGATATGGAGCGATTGTTTACAACCAGATTCGAGCAAGGCGACGCTAATATTCTGGAGCTAAACCGCGTGAAAATGGAAAGCATGGAGCTTGCAGCCACCATTGCCGAAAACGATGCGGCAATAGCCCGCGCCAGTCGCGAACTGATGGCCTTCAACGGCAATCAGGATATTGACGTAAGCGGAATCACCTACCCCGATGTACCGATGGCGCTCGTGGGCACCGACGCAGATGTCTCGGCTCTGACTGAACGCGATGCCTCGCTGCTGACGGCTCGCGCGGCAGTTGCCTCGGCCCGTCAGGATGTGAAAGTGAGCCGACAGGGCTGGCTTCCTAAAATCTCGTTGGGCTATCGTCGCAACACGGAGCTCGACGAAGCCACCAATGGATTTCTTGTGGGAGTGGCGATACCCATCTACTCGACAAGCAATAAGGTCAAGGCGGCTACCGCCCGACTGACGGCCTCGCAGCTCTATATGGATAATGCCCGCGCCCAGATCGAGAATCAGATTTCTGCCGACATAACCGAGCTAAAAGACCTTCACCGCATCATAGGTCTCTACGATCTCGACCTGATGAAAAAGACGCTTTCGCTCATGAAAAAATCGGTCGAGCTCGGCAACATGTCAATTATCGACTACTATCTCGAAGCCGATAAAATCTACGTGAAGATACAGGATTTCCTATCTACTGAAAACCGCTATCATCTGCTGGCCGCCGACCTTCTGAAAAACGACCTATGATTATCACAACAGCGAAAAAAAGTCAGATATAATTGACCTTCCGATTCTCCAAACCACTCGATAGAAGACTAATTGCATCATGAGACCAATGAGAAAAGCCTCTCGCCGCCAAAGCGCCGAATGGGCTCTCGAAGTGTTTGACCGCGCCCCCTACGTCACCGTCAGCATGACGCGACCCGACTCAACGCCCTACGGCCTGCCACTATCGCTCGCCAGAAAAGACGACCGGACATTCTACTTTCATTGCGCCGACGAGGGCGAAAAGATTGACTGCCTCCGCTCGTGTCCCATTGTAAGTCTTTCGGCCGTCAGCCACTGCACACCCCGATATGAGGAAGAGAAGAACAATTTCACAGAGCACTATCGTTCGGCCATCGCCGTCGGCCGGGCCGAAACCGTGACAGACCGCGAAGAAAAAATCGAGGCTCTGCGCCTAATCTGTCTTCGTTTTCTCCCCGCCCACATGGATCATTTCGACGAAGCCATCAACCGTAGCCTCGACCACACGACCATAGTTCGCATCACCCTTACCGAACCACCAGTAGGCAAATGCAAGCAGTGACCGCCTGTGCCGACGCTTCGTAATTGTTTAAACAAAACGAAAACCTGCCTACGCTTTATCTGTCGGCAGGTTTTCGCTATTTCTTTAGGTGGATTAATCTACTTTCGCAAACTGGTCTTTACCTACGCCACACAGGGGGCATACCCAATCGTCGGGAATATCTTCAAACGCTGTTCCGGGTGCAATACCGTTTTCAGGGTCACCAACTTCGGGGTCATATACCCAATCGCATACTTCACATACGTACTTGTCCATAATCAATAGTCGTTTAGAGGGGTTATGTATTATAAAAGTTTATCACCTTATGTTAGAGGCGACAAGCATGTCGCTCTCATCAGTGAAACATCATCACCCCCAGCTTTGTTCGGAGCTTTTTGCATTTATTAGTTAATAGGCTACGACTTCGCTCGCCGGAAAGCGCAAGATTTTATCGGCTACAGCTAATTCTGATTAAAACGCAATCGCTGAAGATTTACAGATTTCCCTTTAGAAGAAAAATAGAGTAAAAGATTGGATTTGTTCATTTCTTGTCGCTTCGGCTAAGAATTTGTATATTTGTAAAAACGGCTAAAAACAAATTAGACCAGTATGTTTATTGCCATTGCCACTATTTTTGCATGGGTCATACTCTTTTCAGAGTTCAAAAAGGCCATCTTCCCCAAGAGGGGGAGAAACATTACTGTGGCTGCTTCGCTGCAAGATAATGACCCCGATTACAGAGCCTATTCTGAATCATTTATGGCACCAATTATTGAAAAGCACAAAGGATATGAATCGTGGACTAATCATTGCATCGTTGATGAAGATTTTCTCGCTATGTTCTCAACTCTTCTGGAGCCGGGTAGACGTTTGGAATTAGTGGCCGATGGCGAGGTCATTAAAGTTAAAGTCTTTGATGAAATTGTCGGTGATTTTTTCGTACCGGATAATCATCCGCTGAAGAAGCAGATAATGACCGATGGTCACATAGATGCATATCTCAGTTACAGAGACCTTCGGGTCGTCGATGATAATTTCGATATGTTTGACATCACGGTATTCTACAAACCCTGACCACAAAAGTTTTAGACGGCAGCTCCGCAAAAGTCAGTATTCCAAGAATGTTGATGCGATTCTTCCGCTATTGTTTTTTGGGCAGATATAAACCACTACATACCATAAACTTAAACATATTGGTAAGACATCGTCGGAATTTTCCGAATCTAATTTGCAAACTTTGCAAACTAAAATCATATCGTATGAAAGAAAAAATCATTGAACTCAAACAAAATGACTCTATTCCCTATGTGAAAGCCGGGAAAGCCGATAGTGCCGAGGACTTTTTCAATAAGGTCATAAAAAATCAGTTTGCCAACAAGGACTCAATCAAAGCCACCCATAAAGCTTTGATGGAATACGTCAACAGCGATAAAGCTGTATTCGTCCTGCGCCTGTTCGGAAGTGACTCTAAAAGAATATATACGAATTTGCGCCGTGGTTTCCTATCAATCTATCCCGACGGGCACAGGATGGTATTTTGTGATAATACCTTTGCAATGCCTTTCGCTACATTGAAGTGGTTGGGCAAATCATACACTACCGAAGAATTATCACGTTATATGTCAGACCAAACAACCCGTTGCGGATTCGGCTCAACAAAAGAGGAACGAGAACTTGCATATTATAATTGGAATAAGAATAAAGCCAACATCAATCTTAATAGTTATGGTTGGTACTTGGCACATATCGTACCGGTAGGGAAATATTACTCCGGGTCAAATCTTCGAGACCTCTTTGACAACCCCAAACGTTCGGATTGGTCACCCGAGAAAAAAATCCGACAAGCTACGAAAAATTTATCTAAGGACGAGCTTGCAATGTTAAAAGCTCATTTTCTTAGAATGGTTCATCCACTCAACTCGTTTCTCGTTCCAAAGCGCAGATTGCTCGCATACGACGGCAATAATATCGGAGAGGAGCTTGAAATTATCAATCGCGTTCAGAAATATATTAAATCCGAGTTCCCAGACGAATACGAAGAACTTAAAGCGATAATGCAAATACCTGAGATGGAATCCGACAACTATTCCATAACTACAATCACTTGGAGTGAGTCTGAATCAGCCATCAAAAAAGAAAAGGCAAGACTCAAAACTCTTAGAGAGTCCCGTCCCAAAATGCAGAAGCCGAAGGCACAAAAGTCAACAACGATAGACATTGATGATTTCGATCCGGAAGAACGGCTGGAAAACACACTTAGATCTATCGGCAAAAGCGCTTTCATAGAGCTATATCCTTTTGTTAAAAACAATCCAGAGATTAGTGTCCAGGAGATGTGTAAACATGTACCTCAGTATGGAAAATATTCGTCTGATTCTAAGAAAAGTCGTCTATCAAGCACTAAGAGCATTATAAATCAAGGACTTGAACGTGAAGCCCTCATAAATATAGCTCAATCTTCTCACGTCGATAAAACGTCTCGACAGAAAGCGGAGCAATTACTGAGTAACCTCTATTAATCAATTAGTAATCACAGGATGGATAGATTGGTAAGTGGACTGCTTCGCCCATCCTGTGATTATATTTACCTTTGCACCGAATCAAAACTTCATTAACTATGACAAACCTTAATACCCCTAAATCACCCCGGAAAATGAATGAACAGCAAAACTTGGACATCCCTTACGATTCCGATGGATTTATCAAATGGCTGACAGAATCAGCCGCCATGGAAGAGCGAGATGCAACATGGTGGTGCGACCGAATCTTCTTAGCTGATATGAGGTCCTGGTCATCCGGCGTTTCAGACCCATTCTCTCTTATTGCTCACTATCTTGAGGGTCGCGAGAAAGCCAGTGACAGTATACGCGAGTTTTACAATGAGTTTATAATTGAAGCCATTGCCGATCACATAGTCAAGCTTGAGAATCTAAGATTGACTACACACGTGGAGGATTTAGAATCGCTTAATGACGTCATAAAGGCCTATAAATGGTATCTCAGATTCATGGAGGATACTTTCGGCGTAACACTTGAGGAAATTCGGGCCAACGATTTTATGGACGATGAGTTTGAAAAGTCCGAACAGGTCAGGTATAAGCCCGTACCATTAGACGATGAGTTCAAGCACTATCTTGATGAATCGAAATACACACGACAAACACGCGACAAGATGCTCACCAATCTCCGGAAACTCAATACCTTCGTGATTGACAATGGTCGAGGCGACAGCAAGCGGCTCGAGAATATGGTCGAAAAAGCATCGCGGGGTGAAAATATCTTATCTGAACGTTTGATCGGGCACAAACTTGTTCATCATGCCATATCCTATGCCAAAGACTTCAATGTATCTGAAGCTGAACTGCGAGGGGGCATGTCGGCTTTGAATGCCTACATTCGATTTCTTATCTATCGTCAAAAGAACAATAAACCTGCTATCCAATCAAAATAACACACTCTACTTCCACCTAAAATTATGACCGAACTAAATCGCACTTTCCCGTTGGACTTATTGTCTGAGGGGAGTAAGCAAACACCCTTAGGAATTCCGGAATGTCTGGAAATGGCAGACCGAATTATTGATGTGTTTGAGAAAAAAGGTATAAAGTTTTCCAAATTCAATATTCCTAATTATGCCACCTCAGTGCTTCGCTTTGAATTTGTCCCAAATTCAGGCGTGAAAATTGCTAAGATTCGTTCTTGTGAGGATAAGTTGAATGAGGCTCTGTCGGATTACGGACCTGTTCGGTTGATTACCCCTGTACCCGCGAATGGCACGATTGCCGTGGAAGTCCCGCGATCTGACCCTCAGATTGTCCACCTTAAAGAAGTTCTTGAATCAAAAGAATTCCGGGAATCAGACGCATATCTTCCGATTGCGTTAGGACTTGATTCAGAAAATAATGTCGTAGTTGCTGACTTAGCAAAAATGCCTCATTTAATGATTGCCGGAGCACCGGGACACGGTAAATCAGTATTATTGAACAATATTATTATATCGCTTCTCAATCGATTAAGTCCCGTAGATTTGAAATTGGTATTGATTGATCCTAAACAAGTGGAACTTACCCATTTTAATACAATCAAAAATCAATATCTACTTCAAACGAGTGAAATGTATCCAAAGGTTATTACCGAGATAGAAAAAGTTCCGATAATTCTTAATTCTATATATTATGAAGTTAGATATCGCTATAATCTTTTAATAAAATCAAGGTGTCGGACAATTTATGAGTACAACCATAAGCTCGCAGAAAGCAAACTCTCCAATGCCGAACATCATCATTTGCCCTATATCATAGTGGTAATTGCCGAATTTGCTGATTTGATGGTAACTCAAGGACGCGATTTTGAGTTGCCGCTGATTGGCATTGCGCTACAATCTCGAGCTGTCGGTATCCATGTAGTTATTGCAACGCAGCGACCCTCAAGCGATACTATCACAGGTTTGATAAAAACAAATTTCCCATCTCGGATAGCATTTAAGGTTTGCTCGAAAGATGATTCAAAAATAATTCTTGATTCTACCGGAGCAGAGCGTCTTCTTGGAAAGGGAGATATGCTCTTAAATTACAGCGGATCAATCAACCGTATACAAAGTTGCTTTGTAGATGATAACGAAATAGGGAATGTTTGTGACTGGATTAAGACCAATTGCAATCAACCTCAACCATATCAATTACCGGATACTCTAAGCATCAAGCAAAAAACGATAGCTGAATGCAATGATCCGCTATTTGAGGAAGCAGCCCGATATGTCATAGAGTATGGCAACGCGAAAACGTCTTTATTACAACGGCGTTTTTCGATAGGATACACTCGAGCTCGTATTCTTATGGACCAACTGGAAGCCGCTGGGATTGTCGGAAGTCCAAAGAGAAATGGACAGCGTGAAGTCTTGAAACGTGAAGTCTTGAAAAAAGTGGAATCAAACAATAAGCCCCAATCCTTTAAGTTTCGGATAAAGCGGTTGTTAAATCTTCTGAAATCAGAAAATGATAAAGTTTCGAAAGATGACCTGCCGGCTATGACGGAGGAGCAGATTGTTACGGATAAAAATCGTAATGAAACTGATGTGCACAAAAAGAAAGATACTTTCGATGATTACGCTATCCCACAATATAAGTTCCCTTACGCTGATTATAAGATTGTTGGTGATACTGCCCTCATCGACAAGATTATCAACACTGCTGGATATCTAAATATTGAAGTCGCTGATATAACAAACACATTGTCAAAAGACACATTGAATTATGTGACGGTCGGTGTCGGCGATAACATTACTGATGCTTTTGAGCAGTCGGTTGAGAATCTGCCGATTCCTACTATCAATGTAGGAAGAATGCTTTTTCAGATTTTGATACCTAATGGACACAAACCTGATATAAACTCAATGACTGAATTTATAAGCAAGTTCGGCGATGATATTGATCTCATTTGGGGTATTGCCCATGATGAATCATTGACTGAATGCATAAAAGTAATATTAATCGCATCAAGCAAATAAAGATATGTTAGGAGCAGTAGCAGGCGACATAATAGGCTCATTTTATGAGTGTAGTGAGCAGAAGCGGTATGACTTTGAATTGCTGCCACACTCTTGGCTTTTTACACGTAATAGATCATTATTAATAATCGTATGACATTTGACGGATTCGAGGCATTGGCGTTGCAGCCACCTTATATCAATCAGGAATCGATTTATAGAGTAGATATACACTGCTCCCTACCGACAGATGATGCACAAGCACAGCAGAGTCAATTTATGGTTAAACCGACTAAAAGTTACGTTTTCCCTGACTTAGAGAGCGCAGAATCGAAACTAAGACAAACTATAAGCTCCGGGGAGCTGGCTGACAAACTATATGCGGTTTACATTTATCAGCTCCCGATAGAGAAAAATATATCATGCGACCTATACCAGCGACTATGGGTATATGATTGCACCGGAAAGCTCAACGGTCAATCCCGCTGTAGCACCATAGTTGAAGATCTCGACCATCCGTCGTCTAAATTCAGGGGCCACGACGCAGAATCCATTCGCTTCAAGCCGGGAGATATCGTTGAAGTTTACGACCGCGAGAAAAGCGCTGTCTTTCTTGCATCCGTGATTGAGCCTCCGCTCTCAATCGAGCAGTGTTGGCAAGAGCGAGATTTTACGGAAAAGACATGCATAATTGAAGGCCTCGGCAGTGAATTTACCGATGATAATTATCCGCTATACGCTAATGATGACTGCTATCATGCAATTGTTGGACCGTCTTTAGACAACAACCGACTTCATCCCCGCTCCCACGATGTCTTTGCTCCCACACGCCCTATTTCACCCAAACTCCGCGCGCAGTTCGACGAATACTACCGTCAAGCAGTCGAAAGCATCAACCATATGCGCGAAGCCAACGCATATTACTACATAAACTCTACCACCTTGTCGACCTACTATAACCGAGACTGCTTACTATTCAATCCTAAGCCATATGTTGCACCCGTATAGCAAGATACGGAGAGTACAAGATTTCAGCCATGTGTTCAAAGCAATAGAAAAAGCAGCTACGATTTGAATCGTAACTGCTTGATTTCTAAGCTGTGGTCCCACTTGGGCTTGAACCAAGGACTCCCTGATTATGAGTCAGGTGCTCTAACCAACTGAGCTATGGGACCGACTTTTGTTTTTTAGACTCAAAAGCGATGGCAAAGGTAGGGGTAATTTCTTAATTCTGCAAATTTTTGAACGGAAGTTTATGGAAGTTTTCTCAGGTGAAATAATTCCGAGCGAAATTAGCTGCACAATTCCAAAGCAGATTCATCAGATTCATTGTGAGATGCCGTTGCGGAACTATGAAAATTTATTTGCGTTGAGACATGGCGGAGAGCAAAACCAAGAATACGGAGATAATCCAAGGGTCACTCCTCGTGCGGATGCTTGTTGGCGCCGCGAAACAGGCGCTCCACGAAGGATTCTTTATGGGGTTTGATGTGAATCTGTACTTTGGGTGAACGCTTATCGAGAAAGATGATGGATGAGTGCAGGACTATTGCTACCCATTCCTCGAAATCGGCTATGCCGTTGACGCGGCTAAGGGCGAGCTTATGAAACGGCGACTCTTTTGGAAGCGACTCGATAATCAGGTTTCCGTGATTGT
>CAYUYQ010000044.1:0-14219 GCA_964449335.1 uncultured Bacteroides sp.
CGCAGCAGGACAAACTCGACGCTGCCACAATCTACAGCATGCTCGAGAACGAAATCATTCCTCTCTACTTCGCCAAGAACTCCAAGGGTTATTCACCCGAGTGGGTACAGTATATCAAAGGCTCGATCGGCCACATCGCGCCTCACTTCACCATGAAGCGTATGATTGATGACTATATCGCACGTTTCTACGATCCCGAATCGCGTCGATTCAATGCCCTTTCAGCCGACAACAACAAACTGGCTAAAGAAATCGTGGCATGGAAAGAAAACGTTGTGTCGAAATGGGATGGCGTCAAGGTTATTGATCTTACATCTACCGCAACTCCTGCTGCTGTGACGGGTGATTCATATGAAGTTATTGCTAAGATTGACACAAACGGTCTCGGTCGCGATCTTGGTCTGGAATATGTGTCATATAAGGTTGAAAACGGCGTGGAAAGCCTTTCTGAAGTTAAGCCGTTCAAAATTGTAAATGAAGAAAACGGTATTATAACATTCAAACTGACTGAGAAAATTAAGGACGCCGGTGTCTACCGCTATGGATTCCGTCTCTATCCTTATAACCCTGTACTGGCACATCGTCAGGACTTCGCGTTTGTTCGTTGGATTTAATCAAAATTCACGATAAATAAGAAATAAAACCATAGAACTGCGGCGTATCGAATCATAAATTTGATACGCCGCAATTCTATATTGATACAATAATGATTGGAAACATAGTCAAATTTACTTAATTTTGCATTATTACAACTGACAACAGTTAGTCCATCACGATGAAAAAAGAGATAAAAGACTTCAGACTTGTGTCGATTAGCCGTCTGCACGGCAATTATGGTCTCATGAAACTTACGCCGGCCGACGGTGGAAAGATTGGGGAAATCCTCCCCGGACAATTTGTGCAGGTAAGAGTGGACACGAGCAAAACCACATTTTTGCGCCGCCCGATATCGGTCAACTTTGTTGATTACGAAAAAAACGAAATCTGGCTTCTTGTGAGAAAAGCCGGCGAAGGAACGGCCCACCTGCTCGAATGTGTCCCAGGCAATATAATCAATCTGATGTTGCCACTTGGCAATTCGTTCACAATGCCTGTCGATGAAAACGAGAAAATCCTTCTTGCCGGAGGTGGTGTCGGAGTTGCTCCGATGCTCTATTTCGGCGCTTTCCTAAAAGATCGTGGATTCAATCCAAAGTTTCTACTTGGAGCTCGCACGGCAGCCGATCTGCTTTTACTTGATGAATTTGAGAAATACGGTGAAGTATTCATCTCAACTGACGATGGGAGCAGAGGCGATCGAGGTGTTGTGACGCTCAACCACTGTCTGACCTACGAGTGGGATAAAATCTACTGTTGTGGCCCATCGCCGATGATGAAAGCAATCGCCTCAAAGGCGGTTGCGATTGGTGCGGACTGCGAAGTATCGCTTGAAAACATGATGGCATGCGGGCTCGGAGCGTGCCTGTGCTGCGTCGAAAAGACAGTCAAGGGCAATGTGTGTGTATGTACAGAAGGTCCCGTATTCAACATAAAAGAACTGACATGGTAAATCTCAAAGTAAAAATAGGGGAGCTGGAGCTCAATAATCCGATAATGACTGCGTCCGGCACATTCGGTTACGGTCATGAGTTTGCTGACTTCATCGATGTAGACCGATTGGGCGCGTACATAGTTAAAGGAACGACGCTTGAGCCTCGGGAAGGTAACGACTATCCGCGTATGGCCGAAACGCCCTCGGGAATGCTTAACGCTGTTGGTCTTCAAAATAAAGGTGTTGACTATTTTATAAAGAATATATATCCCGGGCTGAATAAACTCGGAAGTGTACCTGTGGTCAACGTTTCGGGTGCGAAAATTGAAGATTATGTGGCTGTGTGCGAGCGGTTGCAGAATGAGACAGATATAAAAGCCGTAGAAATCAACATATCTTGCCCAAATGTTAAGCAGGGTGGCATGGCTTTCGGAACGACGTGCGATGGAGCGGCTTCCGTTGCAAAAGCTGTAAGAAAGGCCTTTAATCGAACACTGATAATAAAGCTTTCGCCCAACGTTACCGACATTACCTCGATAGCGCGTGCGGTAGAAGCTGAAGGCGCCGATGCCGTGTCGCTAATCAATACGATGATGGGAATGGCTATAGATGTCGAGCGACAAAAACCGTGCCTGTCAACTATCACCGGTGGTCTGTCCGGGGCTGCCGTACGACCGATAGCTGTAAGAATGGTATGGCAGACGGCAAAGGCAGTCAACATCCCGGTAATCGGTCTGGGAGGAATCATGAACGGACGCGATGCTCTCGAATTTATCCTTGCAGGAGCGACAGCCGTGCAGATTGGAACGGCTAATTTCATTGATCCATGCGTTACAGTAAAGGCTATCGATTATATCATCGATTACTGCGAGCGGCATGGTGTTAAGGATATAAACGAACTGATTGGTGCCGTCAATCAATAGACGGAACTTTTCACATCCTCTATATCTATCAGCTTACTGGCTATCGCATAGATAGTCAGACCGGCTGATGAATGAATCTGAAGTTTTGATGCAATATTGCGGCGATGAGTCATGACGGTGTTGACCGAGACATTGATTCTCGCCGCAATTTCTTTATTGGACATTCCGAGCACAATCCCTCTGACCACTTCTTTCTCTCGCGGCGTCAGCTCTGAACGCTCCTGCTCTCGGTCGCGGTTTCGCGATGCACTCTCAACTATTTTCTCAATATCTTCCGACGAAGAATAAACCGATATAAGATAATTAAAGCGCCGTTTGGCCTCTCTTGACAATAGCGAGTGTGTCAGCCCGGCAACAATTGTCTTTGGAGGAAGTTGCGGCAAAGTATCCGAAACGTCGACAAAAAGCAGGGAAGGCGCATTGGCCAAGACTATTTCTTCCAGTTCGGTCGGAGCAACTTGTTCGACAATCATATTGAAGCGGCGAAACGAACGGATAATAGCCTCAATACCCGCAGCAATAATAGGGGAGTGACTGGAGATAATTATGTAGATAGTTTTCATTTTTCCTTCTTACGGAGCGCTATCTCCAGTTTTTCTACCATCGGAATTAGAATGTGGTTTTCTATCAGGGCATGACTGTCAAGGTCGTCCTCGCAGTTATAGATATCAACCAGTGCGTCATACATCCGGTCGGGCTTCGATGTGGTATAGTATCGCAATATAATGTTCTTCAAGTCAGAGAGCTTTTCACGGACTTCTTCATGACTCTTACGAAAAATGGAAATACTATAATCGTCAGGCCAATTTCCGCCAAGACTCCGAATATAAGGGAAGACGACTTCATTCTCATAATCGAAGTGGTGTTTAGCCTGCTCTATATAGCTATCAAGAAATTTAATAATAGCCGGATTGATATCGTCGTGACTCGGCTCCAAAGAGTTGATGAGATTAGTTCGAATGTGCGGAAATTTATAATTAAGGAAATAATCATGACTCCGCTGAAGAAAATCGGCAACCCCGACAGCATTTTTAATCGAAGGACTGATGCGCGAAAGCGTACCCGACAATAGAAAATTGACTATAAGCAGGAAAACATCAGTGTCTATACCCGCTTCGCCACACACTTCGCCGACTGTCTTATGGTTGAATCCGAGGGGAATCGAAAGACGGCTAAGAATAGGCAGAATATTGAAATTCTGATTTACCACATCGGCCATGGTATCGGCAGCGGTAAAAGCGTGTGGAGAGCGTGGTATCGACGGCATGTGAATCTGACTAAATACTCAATCAATTGTTGGTCTCAGCTTCGTCGGCTTTCTCAGCTGCTTCGGCCGCTTCATCCTCGGCGATTTCATTGTTTTTAAACTCTGTCACACCGGCAGCAATCAGCTGATTGTACCAGCTGAAAATCTTGCGGATATCGTTAGTGTATACGCGTTCGTCGTCGAAATGAGGTAAAATCTCAGCAAAATAGGCACGCAGTTGAGCGTCACTGCCTAATGCCTTGACGTCAACCGGCTGACCATTGTTTTTTTCCTTAATAGTCTCAAACACGGTTGAAAGAGGAACGTCGCCATCGGAGGTATATATAGCGATATCGCCCAGCGATACGACCTTATCGTGAGCATAGGCAGGAGTGCGCTTACCGTTGGAGAGCGACTCCACAATGAGCATGTTTTTACCTTGAGTCACAAGTTTGAAGAGGCCCGGACGGCCGGCGATTGACAGTATCTGATTAATCATTACTTATAGTTGGTTAAATGGTTTCTGTACCGCAAAATTAACCAAAAATCGAAAATCATCAACTAAATTGCGCCAATTCATTGTATATTTGCATCCGCTTTCTGTCTGAAATCAACTTGGAGTAAGGCAGACGCAATCGGACTAATCAAAATAAGCTATCGTCGCAACAACCATGTTTCTGAACTATCTACTTGGTTTGATACAAATCATCCTTTCGCCAAAGCGCGGATGGGAAGATGCGTCGTATGATGGTTACGATGCCGAGAAACTTATGAAGTGCGGCTTCCTGCCGTTCATAGCTATTGTAGCGGCTTCGGTGTTTATAAGAGCGTTAATGCACGAGGAATTCGTTTGGGTGACACTTGCGCTGCAGGCATTCGTATGCTTTCTCAAATACTTTATCACTTATTATATTGCCCACACCGTTATCTCCTATTATCTAACGCTTGCTTCCGATGTTCCTTACAGCGAAAAACGTGTTACGGCCTATCTGGTCTACACAATAGGAATACTTGGTTTAATCAATATTCTCACCAATTCCATGCCGGTGGATATGGCTATGGTTTATCTCCTGCCACTCTATCTGCTGATTGTATTCTGGCAGGGAACACCCTTTATGGCTATCAATTATTCCTACAGGGCAACATTTACACTCATTAGCGTGTTATCCATAATGTTCCCACCGTTTATAATCCAGATTCTTTTTAACCTGATATTAAAGGGATTCTGATAGATGAATATTACAATATGAAATTCTCAGAAGTCAACATAAAAAACAGAAGAGCCAACTTTGACTACGCCATATCCGAAACGTTTACGGCAGGAATTGTTCTTACCGGAACGGAGATAAAATCTATCCGACAAGGTAAGGCAAGTCTGGTTGATACGTTCTGCTACGTTGCCAACGGCGAGATATGGATAAAAAACATGTACATTGCCGAATATTTCTACGGCACTTACAACAATCACCAGACTCGCCGTGACCGCAAGCTGCTTCTATCTCGAAAGGAAATCAACAAGCTTCAGAAAGCATCGAAAGAAAGCGGAATGACAATCGTACCGCTCCGAATGTTTATCAACGATCGAGGGCTTGCAAAATTGGTTATAGGCATAGGTCGAGGCAAAAAGGAGTACGATAAACGTCAGACTATAAAAGAGCGTGAGGACAAGCGAAATATGGCCCGGCTATTCGAAAAGTGACGACTGCGCTTCGCGACGTGTGACAACCATAAGTCTCCGGTTGTCATTATCGGTCACGGCAAACATTTTCAAGTCACCGCCAGTCTTGATTTTAAGTTTAGCCTGAAGCTTTTCGGCTGCAAGCGGGAAATTGCGCACAGCGATATTTAGCGTAGGATAGGCTGCCGCTATGGCTTTAATCCCTTTCTTATCAAAAGCGAACACATCAATTATCCGATAACATTTCCCGGGAAAATCGGCAACAGCATCGGTCGACAGATATAGATGGGTACTTACGGAAATCTTGTCGACGCCGAAACGCTCACACAGCAGGCGGAATGGCGCAGCTTTCATGACAGCGGGATAGGGCTCAAACAAAACTTCACCAACTTTTGGACTACCGTAGACCGGGATTGCAAGAGCTTCATCCGGTCGGGTAAAACTGAATAATCCGTGTCCTACTGTAAAAGCCGAAATTAATGGGGCGGAAGTTGACGTTCGGTCGCATACGGCGATTACTTCCTTACATTCCGACGTCGTTCCGGCGGTTATCAGTCGTGTAACTCCGGCCAACTCCTCATTGACACGGCTCAAATCGAGCATGGGAGATGCCTTTACAATCAGGCGGGAAGATACACGCATTATCTCCGGTAGGGCAGCGACAACGTCGGGTACGCAGTCTGATAAAGCATATAACCGTCCTCCCGACGAAGCTCTACGGGCCGGGTCGATAAAAACCACGTCGTAGCTGTCAGCTTTACATCCTTTGATAAATTCCACACTGTCGCAGTGCAAACCATTTATATTTTCTATCCGTGCCTGACGGCAGTTGAAATCAAGCGCAGCCGTAAGCATTGGATTAATGTCGCAAGCATCTATGGAATCTGCTCTTCCCGAAAGATGCATGGCGTCTATTCCGAGCCCGGCTGTCATGTCAAGAACATGAGAGCCGTAATCAACAAGCGTAGCATGAAACTCTGCAAGCGAGTCAGAGGTCGCTTGTTCTGCCGACAATGTGTTAGGAAAATAGAAGCGCGCAGCCGAAAGCGTCTGCGGTAACTTTTTGGCAGTCTTTCGCCGACATTCTATCTGCGTACAGGCATCCTCAAGCATTGGGTTGCCATGGACAGCCAATCTGAGGCGGAACACATCATCGCTGATATGCCCTTCAATCCATTGCCAGAAGAAGTCGTCGTCAAGATATTTTTTTGCCTTCATTTGTCGCAAAAGTAGTGAATTTTGCTGTTACGGCATCCGTCATTCCCACTCATTAAAGATAATTATAATGTTAAAAAACCTTGATGACGATAATGATTGGCACGGGATTTGTTATAAATCAGTAGATTTGTATAATCAACCATTTTTCATGAAACCAGACTCCCTAACCTCCACATACAACCGGTTAAAGCGTTATATCGCGGAAAATCGTGTTGGCTCCGCTTTATCCGAACTCGACGTAATGGCTCAAGCCGCTTCATCGCCCTGGCAAATCACGACGGCAATCAATCGGCTGCGTGAAAATTACGCTTTTTTATGCCGATACGCGCTCGATGGTGCGTCAGATCCGTCACGCCAAGTTCAATACGACCAGATTAAATCCGGTATCGAACAGACAGCCCAGAGTATTCTCCGAAATGTCAGCATCAAAGAGTCGCCACGTCTCTACTTCGGGATACTCCGATTTGAAAACACTCAGAAGGATTCGGATATAGCCACTCTTTTACAGCAATATATATCAAATTATTCCACTTTTTCGCTTGCTCTATTGGGAGGGACGCAAAATCCGCACACAGCTGACGGCACCAATCTTCGTAAAGCTCTCGAATCGCAATCGCAACGCATATTCAACCGAATATGGGTTACTCACCCACTGTCAGCCGACGATATCACGGCCATCGAAGCCGCTTTGGCGAATGAAACGTTGCCATTGCAATTCAAACGATTGATTATCTCCGCGCTAATGATTGGAATCATAGATTACTATGATGAGAGCAAGATGGAAATCTTGGCTCGGGCCTATACCTCAGACAATGATGCGCTGCAAATCTATGCAGCCGTTGCTCTGATTTTATCGATGTGGAACTACCGCCACATAACTCCCGGTGCCAAGTTGTCGGCTATAATGGAAGCCATTAAGGAAAAACCACAATGGCACGCTGATCTTCACTCCATCTTCAAGATATTTGCCCGTACACGCGACACCGAACGAATTGTCAGGACTCTTAACGAGGAAGTGATCCCCGATATGATAAAACTGCGTCCGGATCTGGAGAAACGCCTTGGCAAGCAGTCAATTGAAGAGATTATGGAGGACTCCAATCCGGAATGGGAAGAAATGATGAACAAGTCAAAACTTGCCGACAAACTGAAAGAGATAAGCAACCTGCAGGAAGAGGGATGCGATGTGATGATGGCTACATTCTCACGACTGAAAGGCTTCCCATTTTTTAATGAACCCGCTAATTGGTTTCTTCCTTTTGACCGCTCAAACAGTAATGTCCGTGACGTCTTGGGAAGCTCCGATTCGGATCTGGCAATGCTTATTGAGCGCTCGATGCCTATGTGCGATAGCGATAAATATTCGATGGTCATGGCTCTTTCGTCGATGCCACAGGAGAACAGACGCGCCATGCTCAACCAGTTTGAAGCGCTCGGCAACCAGAACAGTGAGATGCTAAACTCAATGCTAAATCCGCACGCTGTCTCGCGTGAAAACACAGCCGGATTCTATATTCAGGATGTTTTTCGATTCTATACGCTCTTCCGTAGAAAATCGGAGTTCCGCAATCCATTTCTATCCCCGATTAATCTCACAGCCGTACCGGCGTTGACAAGCTCGTTGAGCGATGCCGAGGCAATACGCCCGATTGCAGAGTTTTATTTTAAACGTAAATACTATCCTGAGGCACTCGAACTCTTCGAGTATATAGAATCCCTCGGAGTCTCCGATCCGCTTCTTTTCCAGAAAGCCGGTTATTGCCATCAACGTGAAGGACGTTTTGAAAAAGCTCTCGGTTATTATCGAAAAAGCGAATTGCTCCACCCCGACAGTGCATGGACGCTTCGTCGCATAGCGCTTTGCCTTAAAAATATGGGGCAGATAACTGAGGCACTCGAATACTACAGAAAAGTCGAAGCGACGTCGCCTGATGATGTCGCTCTCGCCATCACCATCGGTAATTGCGCTATCGAGACAGGCAATATAGCCGATGCGCTTAAAGCTTACTATAAGGCTGATTTCCTCGGCGACAAAACGGGGAATGCGTTGCGTGGCCTCGCTTGGGGTAACTTCCTAAAAGGCGACTACGACAAGAGCCTTACATATTTTGACAGGCTTCTTGCATCTGGCTCGATGAAGAAAAACGACTACATCAATGCCGGACATCTAATGATGGCTCTGGGCCGCTATCGCGACGCCGTTGACCGTTACGTCATGAGTATTCATACCGACAATATGCGCGTTGACAATTTCGAAGACTCGATGCGAGCCGACCGACATTTCCTTGAAAGAGCAGGAGTCAATCCACTTATCACTGATATAGTGATTGATACAGTTATATCTGAAGCTCCCATTGGATAATTTTGAAAACAATTGAAAATCAAATTACAGCCACATAATGACACAGACAAATTCTGAATCGCATAATCCTTTATTTAAGGAATTTAATACAAAATATGCTACTCCTCCGTTTCATACGATTCTCAACACTCACTATGATCCTGCAATACAGCGTGGTATAGAGAGCGGGCGCGAAGAAATCGACAGAATAAGTCATAATCCGGAGCCACCGACGTTTGAGAATACGATTGAAGCTCTTGAAAAAGCCGACCGTGAGCTTGATAGAGTGCTCAATGTGTTCTATCCGCTCCTTTCGGCAATGAGCGATGATGAAATGATGGAAATAAGTCTGCGGGTATCACCGTTGCTCAGCGACTATTCAACCTCAATAATGCTTAACCGTGACTTGTGGCTGAGAGTAAAAGCCGTATATGACGGTCGTGACAGTCTGAAGTTATCGCCCGAACAGGAGATGCTTCTGAAAAATACTTACGATTCCTTTGCACGCAACGGAGCCCGACTCGAAGGCAACGACCGTGAGACTTATCGCAAACTGACATCACGCCTCAGCGAGCTAACCACGCGTTTCGGTCAGAACGTGCTTAAAGAGCTCAACACATACGAAATATGGCTTACAAAGGATGATCTCGAAGGACTTCACTCCAACCTGATTGACGCAGCGGCACATTCGGCAGCCGAAAAGGGTAGGGAAGGTGAGTATCTTTTTACTCTCGAACAGCCAACTTATATCGCATTTATGAAATACTCCGCGCGTCGAGATTTGCGTGAGAAAATGTATCGTCTCTACTGCGGACGCAATATGAAGGGTGAATTCTCTAACATAGAGATAATGAAAGAAATTGCCGAGCTTCGTCGCCAACTTGCCAACCTGCTCGGATATGAAAACTTCGCTACATATCGTCTGGAGTATTCCATGGCCGAGACCCCGGCTAATGTCTATAGGCTGCTTAATCAGCTGATGACGGCATATCGTCCTGCTCTTTCAACTGAGCTTGATAAACTCACCGCTTATGCTTCCGAAATCGAAGGAAAACCCATCGACCTTAAACCGTGGGACTACAGTTATTATGCTAACAAACTTAAACAGGCCAAGTATGACTATGATGAAGAAGCCCTCCGTCCGTATTTCGAACTCGACAATGTGACAACCGGAGTGTTCGGCCTCGCTACAAAACTTTATGGAATCGAGTTTCATGAAGACAAAGAGATTGAAGTATATCACCCTGATGTAAAAGCATTCCGGGTTACCGACAGAGACGGCTCGTATCTCGGTGTGCTATTCACTGACTTCTTCCCGCGTGCAAGCAAACAACCCGGGGCCTGGATGACCGAGTTTAAGCCCCAGTTTGTCGATGAGGCAGGCAACGACAGCCGCCCTCACATCTCAATCGTGATGAACTTCACTAAACCTACCGCCGACAAACCATCACTTCTTGCCCCACATGAAGTCAGGACTTTCCTTCACGAATTCGGACATGCTCTGCATGGTCTTCTCACGCGCTGCCACTACGCATCGCTATCAGGCACAAGCGTTTATCGCGATTTCGTAGAGCTTCCCTCACAGTTCAACGAGAATTTTCTGACCGAAATCGAATTCCTGAAAGGATTTGCCCGTCACTACATAACCGGTGAGTCGATTCCGGAATCACTTGTAAATCAGATAACCGAAACGTCGCAATTTGGAGCAGCCTACGCTTGTATGCGTCAACTCAATTTCGGATTAGTCGACATGGCATGGCATACACTTACGGAGGAAGTTGATGATGCCACTACATTCGAGCAGAAAGCCGGAGAGGCAGTAGCAATCTTTGAGCCAGTTGAGAATACCATGGTATCGCCTCAGTTCAGTCATATATTCAGTGGCGGGTATGCTGCCGGATACTATAGTTACAAATGGGCCGAAGTTCTCGACGCCGACGCATTTAGTGCCTTCGAAGAAAACGGCATCTTCAACCCTGTCACGACGCAATCATTCCGCACTAACATTCTTGAGAAAGGTGGAAGCGAACATCCTGCCGTTCTGTACCGGCGTTTCCGTGGGCGTGATGCCTCAATAGAGGCGCTTTTGCGCCGCGATGGTATCAATGTCAAGTAACTTGCCACTTCGGTTTCACTAAAAAATGTCAAAACACATGACATCTTTCTTCTATGGTTGTTTACGCTATAGTTAATAATTCCATGCGTTTTGTGCATTCAATTATAAGTATTAAATTTGTACCGCTTAAATGTGAGAACATTATTTTTATAAAATAAGTCATGAATATAACCGCCCAGAACACCGATCCGGTGAGCGTACGCCTTACTGTATCGGTTGAAGAAAACGATTACAAAGACAAAGTAACAGAAGACCTTAAGAAAATCGGACGAAACCATCAGATTCCCGGTTTCCGTAAGGGTCACATTACACTTCCCGACCTTCGCCGCCGTTTCGGCAAGCAGGTGACCAGCGATGTAATCAATCAGGTCGTCTACGAAGGCGTGATGAAATATATCGAGGAGAACAAGCTCAACGTTCTCGGTCAGCCCATGCCCGTAGAAGTAAAGGAGCTTGATTTCAACAATAAGGAATTCACTTTTGAATATGACCTTGCCGTTGCTCCCGCACTCGATATCGAGCTCAATAAAGACGTTACGATTCCTTACTACGAAATCACTGTAACCGACGAAATGATTGATGAGCAGGACAAAGCTTTCCGCAAGCGTTTCGGCGCACAGGTTCCCGGTGAAGAAGTTGAAGCCGACGCGCTCGTCAAAGGAGCAATCATGGAGCTTAACCCCGACGGTACTGTAAAAGAAGGCGATGACGCCATACAGGTTGTGAGCGGTATTGTTGCCCCCATGTATTTCCAGGATAAGGAAGAGGCAGCTAAATTCGATGGAAAGAAAGTCGGCGATAAGGTCGTGTTTAACCCGCGCAAAGCATCCGGCGACAATATGACCGAGCTTGCTTCTATGCTCAATATTGACAAAGAGCGTGCTGCCGGTGTCGACGGGAACTTCGAACTTGCTATTTCTGAAATAATTGTAGTTCGTCCCGCAGAGCTCGGTGAGGAATTCTACACTCAGGTATTCGGCAAAGACAAAGTGAATAACGAAGAAGAATACCGCGCAGCTGTAAAAGATATGATTGCTCAGGAACTCGCCGGCAACAGCGAAATGGCTTTCCGCTTCTCAGCCCGCAAAGAGCTGATGGATAAGTATGGTGAAATGCAGCTGCCCGAGGTTATCCTGAAAAAATGGCTCGTAAGCCGTAACGGCGAACTCAATGAGACAAATATTGACGAAGAATTTGATCGCATGCGCGATGACCTCAAGTGGCAGCTCATCAAAGAAACTATTGCAAATAAACTTGGTGTCAGAATCGAGGAGGCAGATCTCAAGGCATTTGCCAAGGGTGCTGCAGCCCGTCAGTTCGCACAGTATGGCATGACCAATATGGCCGATGATGTGATTGAAAAGTATGCTGACAACATGCTCGAAGACAAGAACTATCGCAGCCGTCTGATTGAGCAGGTAGGCGATATCAAGCTTTTCACTGCGATTCAGAATTCGGTTAATCTTGACAAGAAAGAAGTCTCGCTCGACGAATTTAAGGAAATCGCTTCAAAGCTTTGATAGAACGAAAACTGAGCATTAAAAACTCATTCAATCAATAAGGGGTTGGCATTTCGCAATTGCCAACCCCTTTATTAATTGAGCGAAAAAAATCAGGCTATTTTCCGGCCCAGTGAGATGCATACTGTTCATTATCAGTAATAATGAGTTTTGGAATGCCATCGGTTATAACCAGTTTCAGACCGGCAGGAAGTTCGGAGTCATTGAACTGCACGTCCTCTCCATTAGTTATGTAGCGGTCGAACTCAGCAGCAAGACGACTCTCGTCGATAAGCGGAGCTAAAGCAGCAATGAAATTATCTCGGTTAAGACTATCTTTTACGCTCTTCAGCGCACTCATCATATCGACATAACCGTATTTACTCCCTGTCTGCTTCTCCACCAATCCGGTAAGATAGAAGCCGTAAATCATTCCACGCCAGTAGGGAATCCACGTATTATCGTGCGAGTTCCAGAAGTCTTCTGCAGCTGTTTTATTGTCGATATTTTTCAGGCTGCTGTTGTAAAGATTGAAAAAATATCTGTTAAGGTATTCGACAAAATGCGACGGAGGTAACACACCACAATCTACAAGCATATAGGCTGTCTGAAGATCATTGAAACCTTCACCAAACCAGCGGTGATAAGCATCGGAAGAAATCCATTTATGTCCAATCTCATGGGTGAACAGTTCCGCGCGTGCATCTGTAAATATGGTATCAGCTGCAGAGTTATACCGGGCCAGGAAACCGTTGGCAAAGCCGTTGCCCGACGTCTCAAACGTATTGTTGCGGAACGGAAACACTATAAGCGAATAGGAGGTCGAGGCCGTGTCGCCCCAGAAAGACCGCATTTTGGGAAAGACCGCAGAAAAATATTTCCGTAGTTCGTCACGATTATATTCAGAGTTTTTTCTGGCAGCCGTTACGATATAATTATCTACACCGTCCAGACTCAAAGTGTCGACCGTCAATAGCGGGTCGCCGACTATCACGGTGCCGTTTATGTCTGTAAGTTTCCCGGAAAAAGAAGACGTTGCGTTTCCGGGATTATAGAGACAGAACACCGGATAATCGGGCGTCGAATTCCATTTGACAGTGACTTTATCAGTCTCAGCTTCATCCGGCATCATGAAAAGATTAAACCCGTTTACATATAGCATATCATCCGTTATGTCCGGACGAAACATATCCATCAGGCATGTACCTTTAGGTGCATAATCATCAGGAAGAGTACATTTAACTTCATACCGAACGTTGACAGGCTTATTATGCTGGAAATCGTAGAGGGTCAAGACTACAGCACCAACACTGTCAACATTATAATTAGCTCCGGTCACTTCGAGATTTTGGAGCCATGTGGCAATATCCGTCATACCTCCGGCTCCGGGGTCTCCGTAGGAAAGACTAAACGTATCAAGTTCGCCAGGATTGAATTTCAAGTCCACCGCAATACGGTCTCCTTTCCAATCAAGCGTATAATCAAATGAATCGGAAGTCTTGGCGCAACCCATCGCTAAAGCACCTGTCAGGAATGTTGCAGCAGATAAGCCAATCACTCTAAACAATTTGTTTTTCTGCATAAATATTGTTATTTGTTATTTCCGACAAAGTTACAATAAATTGTTAAAATGCAAGCAACGCGTTTTACTATTGTACGATATGGAA
>CAYUYQ010000045.1:0-13621 GCA_964449335.1 uncultured Bacteroides sp.
CGATGGCGGTCATTTTCTTAACGGCTTTGCGGATGGTGGGGAAGTTGGTGAGCATACCGCCGGGCCAGCGCTCGATAACGTAGGGCATACCGATTGACTGAGCTTTTTCGGCGATAACTTGTTTGGCCTGTTTTTTTGTAGCCACGAAAAGAACTTTCTTGCCCGATTTAGCAATGTTCTTAAGGGCTGCGGCTGCCTCTTCAAGTTTAGCTTGGGTCTTGTAGAGGTCTATGATGTGGATACCGTTGCGCTCCATGAAGATGTAAGGAGCCATGGCAGGATTCCATTTTCTTTTAAGGTGACCGAAATGGCAACCTGCTTCTAAAAGTTGGTCAAATGTAGGAGTTGACATAAGATTGTTGAGTTGTTTACGTTCTGTTGGTTTTTACAACTTCGCGGTAGGGAACGTGTCCATCGGCGAAGTTTAGATACTAAACACTTATTTTTTCAGTCAGGCCGCCGTCAGTTCAGGCCGCCCGGCTATAGGGAAGGATATTAACGCTTGGAGAACTGGAAGCGCTTGCGAGCTTTGGGACGACCGGGTTTCTTGCGTTCTACGGCACGCGGGTCGCGGGTCATGAAACCTTCCACGCGGAGAGCGTGCTTGTCGTCGGGGTTGATTTTTACCAGTGCGCGGGCTATAGCCAGACGCAGAGCTTCAGCCTGTCCTTTGTAACCGCCGCCATCGAGATTTACGTGGATATCGTATTTTTCGGTGGCATCGAGGGTTGCCAGAGGCTGTTTTACGATGTACTGAAGAATCGAAGAGGGGAAGTAAGTTTCGAGAGTGCGCTTGTTGATGGTGATCGCACCGTTGCCTTCCTTAACTATTACGCGTGCCACGGCAGCTTTGCGGCGGCCTACTGCATTAACTGTTTCCATTCTTCAGCTGTTATTTCAGTTTGTTGATATCGATTACTTTGGGATTCTGAGCCTCATGGGGATGCTCGGCACCGAGATATACGTGCATGTTCTCAATGAGGGCGCGACCCATGCGGTTTTTGGGGAGCATGCCTTTCATCACTTTGATGAAGAGGGGGTTGTAGCCGGCTTTGAGATGTTTGTTGTGAGCTTTCTTCATGAGGGTCTCGGGCGTGAACACGCGCTGACCGCCGGGATAGCCGGTGTAGCGGGTATACTCATGGTCGGTGAGTTTCTTGCCGGTGAGAACCACTTTGTCGGCGTTGATGATGATAACATTGTCGCCGCATTCCACGTTGGGTGAGTAGCAAGGTTTGTACTTGCCGCGGAGAATTTTGGCCACTTTGGCGCAGAGGCGGCCAAGGACCTGGTCGGTGGCATCGATTACCACCCATTCCTTCTCAACGCTCTGGGCGTTGGGGAAGACTGTCTTGTAGCTTAAAGTATCCACTTTTTAATTGCTTGGTTAATTGTTAGTTAGCGTGGCGGAGCCGCAGCTTTCGCCCGGCCAAAGGCTATGACCCGGAGCCGCCGTAAGTAGTTAATTGGATATAATCGGTCTGCAAAGGTAGTGATTTTCCACAACTTACCAAAATTTTTTCAATCTTTGATAGCCAAAAAAATCGATAGAGACGGCTTTTCTGTTGAAAACGATGCCGCTAACCTCGGACTCTTGATGCTGCACAATAGCGAGAATCCGTAATAATAGCTATCTTTGCCTCTGAATTAGTCCAATTAGGCTAATTTGACTAATGAGACAGATAAGTTGAAATAATCCCTGAATTATAAATAGAATCAATCCCAGACCGATATGGCCACCTTTCTCCCCAAAAAGGGTAATTACCGAAGTTTGATTGCATTTCAGAAGGCTGAGTGCATCTATGATATTACCTATCATTTTGCGCACAAGTATTTAGCCAAAGGAGATAGAACCATTGACCAGATGATACAGGCAGCCCGTAGCGGGCGGCAGAATATAGCAGAAGGCTCATTGGCCGGGGCGACATCATCCGAGGCGGAATTGAAGCTTATTAATGTGGCGCGGGCAAGTCTTCAGGAGTTGCTACTTGATTATGAAGATTATCTAAGGGTACGGGGCCTGACGCAATGGGCTATTGACAATGAAAAGAGCATGCGGTGCCGTCGGGTGTGTTCAGCACACAATGATTCGGAGTATTACCGTAAGGCCATACAGACACGAAGCGCTGAAACTATAGCCAATATTGCCATAACGCTCATACATCAGACAGACGTGTTTTTACGTAAGTTGATTGAATCTCTGCAAGCCGACTTTCTAAAGAATGGCGGTATCAAAGAGCAGATGTTACGAGCACGGATAAGCGCGCGGAATGCCCAGAACGAACGATGAGTGTTTCACTCCGGTTTCTTCTCACGTGCAGCACGGGCAATCTCAAACAGGGCCGGATTGACGTGGCAATAACCGCCTGGATTTTTGTCGAGATAATCCTGATGGTAATCTTCAGCCTCGTAGAAGTTTTCTATCGGTTTGAGTTCGACCATAATAGGCTTATCGTATTGCTCTGAAAGTTTTTTAAGCTCGATTTTCGCTGTATCTTCTTGAACTTCATCTGAGTAATAAATTCCGGTGCGATATTGCGTACCGGTGTCGCCACCTTGTCGGTTTAGTGTGGTCGGGTCGATTGTCATAAAATAAAGCCTGATGAGAAACGACAGACTAACTTCCGAGGGGTCATAGACAACCTTAACGGTCTCGGCGGCTTCAGTTCGCCCTGTGCAAACTTCTTTGTATGTAGGATTAGGTACTATGCTGTTGGCGTACCCTACTTCGGTTGACTTAACTCCGGGAATCTGTTTCATAAAATGTTCAGTACCCCAGAAGCAACCTCCGGCAAAATAAATCGTATTCATTTTTCGATTGAATTTGGATTTAGTTATTTTAGGGGGCAAAGGTAGGCTTTTTCCGGGGGATTTCCTATGGAGGAGATGGCTGATTGGAGGAGGGTCAGGAAGCGGGCGGCGTGGGCGCCATCCATCTGGGTGTGGTGGAACTGAAAGGAGACGGTGAGTTGCGTTTTCAGCAGACGTCGGCGGTAGCGGCCCCAGATGAGGAATGGATTGTTGAATATGCCGCTGTACATTCCTACGGCGCCGTCGATTTCGTAGCGCGTGAGGGCGGAGGTGCCAATTACCATGCGGTCGGTGATGTCGTGGTTCTGACAGGTTGTGGCCACGAGCGAGGTCAGGCGAAGATATTCGCGGTTGAACGCCTCGAGGTCGGGACTCCAGGGCACGTCGCACGAGCTGACTTCACCGCGGCAGTCGGCTACGATGGTGTTGACGGCCAATGCGTCGTAACGGATTAGACGCCCGTCGACCGGAAGTGTGAAGAACTCGTCGACGGCTGAGGCAGCCCGTCCGATACACCAACACATCAACATGTTGAATTTCAGATTGTGGCTGCGGCTGTAGCGGCGCATCCGGCTGACGTCGAGTGTGCGGAAAAATGTGACCATCGGCATTGGGGCCTGCATCCACATACGGAATGCGTAGGCGCGCGGCGATTCGCATGGATTGATTTCTTTCATCGGATTTTTTTGCCGCGAATTTACGCAAAGCGGGCTGCCCCCGATTGAATAAAAGAGACATTAGACGGGCGAGCGGAAAAAATCGGAGCAGGCCAAGCCTGATTCGAGGAGGCGGCGAGGTGTCAGACCACTGAACGCGCGGACTTCGCGGATGAAGTGGGCTTGGTCGGCATACCCGGCCTGAAAAGCTATGCCCGCGAAGTCGCGGCAACCGCGCTCCATCATGGCGAGCGACTTATGAAAGCGGACTATGCGGGCATACTCTTTGGGATTCATTCCCACGTAGGCGCGGAACGTGCGTTCAAACTGCTTTTTCCCGAGGCATGCCTCCGCTGCCAGTTCGGCAACCGTAGCGTCTCGGCGGGTGACAAGACGGTCTATTGAGGCTCCGATGCGGTCGAGATGCACAGCATCGTCAGAAGCTGACAGCTTCTGCAAGAGAAACGAATCGATTATCGCGATGGCTTCGTCCGTTTCGTCGCACTCGAAAACGCGTCGCGCCAGACGGTTGAGCGACCGGTTGCCGAGCGCGAAACCGGATATCTCGGAGTTGTAGAATTGCGAGGGAGGCGTGTCGATAAATAAACCTATCGTGTGCGGGCGAAATACTGTCACAATCATTTCCATCTCATCATTTATAGTGACATGAGCGGGGAAATTGACCTGACCGCTTATTGTGAAGCGTGATTGCGCGGCGTTTAGCTCCGGGATGAATAGCGGCTCACGGCGATGGAAGATAATCTGCGGCAATGCAGTCGGGAATGTTAGTACGGATCGTGGGCCGCGGCACCGCATGGTGTAGTGGAAACGCACGTAGGGCTGTAAAGCGCTGCATGGTAGATAGTAAGATGTCTCACGATGGTGTGACGTCATTGGCCTAATCATTCTAAAGCTACATGGAGGAAGACGGCAAAATTAGTGAATAATGTAGTGCTTTTTGAAAAAAAATCATTGTTTTTAGGTATTTTTTTGAGAGGAAAGAGGGAATAACTTTGCACTCTGATTTCAAAAAAATGAATAATATATGATTAAAAAAACACTTTCAGTGGTTGCCGCAGTGTTGCTGTGGGTAATCACCGCAAGCGCAAGTCTCACACCGGTATCAGATGCAAATATCGTAGGACATGTGATTGATGCAGAAAACGGCGAGCATATTCCGGGATGTGTGGTTAAGCTCACGGGTACGAATATGGCTGTGATGACCGATGGGTCAGGTCACTATGTGTTCCGCGACTTAATGCCGGGCCAGTATACCGTCGAAGTTTCCTACATGGGTTATTCGAGTCAGAAAAAGACGGCCGATGTCAAGCCGCAGCAGACGCTCGAGCTCAATTTCGAGATAGAGCCCGACGCATTTATGCTTGATCAGGTGGTGGTTACCGCCTCGAAGACGGAGACGCGTCGGCGCGAGAGTCCGTCGCTGGTCAATGTCGTTTCGGGAAAGACGTTTCTTAATATCGGAGCGTGCTCGCTCGCCGACGGACTTGACTTTCAGCCCGGAGTGAGGGTGGAGAACGATTGTCAGAACTGTGGATTCACACAGGTGAGAATCAACGGTCTCGACGGACACTATTCGCAGATACTCATGAATTCGCGCCCTGTGTTCTCGGCCCTGACGGGTGTCTACGGTCTGGAGCAGATTCCGGCTAATATGATTGAGCGAGTAGAGGTGATGCGCGGCGGAGGGTCGGCGCTGTTCGGTTCGTCGGCCGTAGGCGGCACCATCAATATAATAACCCGCGACCCGCTGACTAACTCGGCCAACCTCTCGCACACGCTGACTTCAATCGGACCGTCGGGGTCGCTCGACAACAACACGACGGTAAACGCTTCGGTGGTGACCGACAATAACAAGGCGGGGGCATTTATCTACGGACAGAGCCGCTACCGCGACGGCTACGACCACAACGACGACGGATTCACCGAGGTTGCGCAGTTGAAAAGCCAGACTCTGGGTGCGCGAACGTTTTTCCGCACATCGGGCAATTCAAAACTCACCGTCGAATATCACAACACGCACGAATACCGACGCGGCGGTGACCAGCTCAATCTTCCGGCACACATGGCCATGATAGCCGAGCAGGTCGACCATAATATACACGCCGGCGAAGCAACTCTCGACCTGTGGCTGCGCGACCGCCGCGACCATCTGTCGGTGTTCGCCGCCACTCAGGCCACACGCCGGCAGAGTTACTACGGCTCGGATATGGATCCCAACGCTTACGGACGCACGTCAGACGTCGTGGCAACCGCAGGTTCGCAATGGACCCACCCGATTGACCGACTTCTGTTCATGCCCTCCGAGCTCGTGGCCGGACTTGAGTATTCGTTTAACCGACTCCACGATGTTACGATAGGCTACGATCACGATGCGCTTCAGAAAGTCAACATCTACAGTGCATATCTTCAGAACGAGTGGCGCGATGAGCGATGGGGCTTTCTGGTCGGAGCACGCGTCGATAAACATTCGCTCATTCACAACGCAATTATTTCGCCCCGACTCAACCTGCGCTTTAACCCGTCGGATAACTTCAATTTCCGCGCCTCCTACTCAACCGGCTTCCGCCCGCCGCAGGCCTACGACGAGGACTTCCATGTGGCAATCGTAGGCGGTGAGCGCGTGGTGACTGTTCTGGCTCCGGGCCTGAAGCAGGAAAGCTCGCAGAGTGTGAGCCTGTCGGCCGACATGTATCATCGCTTCGGCAACGTTCAGACCAATCTACTCGTTGAGGGTTTCTTCACCGATCTCAGCGATGTGTTCGCCCTTCGCCAACTCGACGCCCCCGATGAGAATGGCAATGCCGTGCTCGAACGCTACAACGGGTCAGGTGCGAGGGTCATGGGCGTGAACATTGAGGCCAAGGCTATATTCTCGAATCATTTCGATGTGCAGGGTGGAGTGACGATTCAGCGCAGCCGCTATAAGGAGCCGGAGCAGTGGAGCGACGACCCGTCGGTGCCGCCGGTAACGCGGATGTTCCGCACCCCCGACGTCTACGGTTACTTCACGGCCAACTGGGAAATCACCCATAAACTTAAGGCCACAGCTACGGCCACAGCCAATGGGCCAATGCTTGTGCAGCATATAGCCGGGTCGGGAACCGACGTTGACCTGGCCGTAGAAACGCAGTCGTTTTTCGATGCGTCGCTGAAGCTGACCTATACATTCCGACTGTTCAACCGAGTGAACCTCGACCTGTCGGGAGGCGTAAGCAACATATTCAACTCCTATCAGAAAGATTTCGATACGGGTCCGCGCCGCGACTCAGGCTATATCTACGGTCCGTCGCTTCCGCGCTGCGTCAACGTAGGCGTGTCGGTGCGCATTTAAAAACGTGAAAGTTGGTAGACAATAAGGTGATAATGTTAAGCGCCGATGATGTAATATCTCTAACTTTGCATGCGTAAAATCCAATCTTGTATGACAACCGAAGAATTTATAGAGGTAATGAACAGCGGCCGGCTTATTCCGGCCGGTTCGCCTGTCCACGAGACCATGCACCGTCTGAGTCAGGAGGCAATTAGAATCACGTTGCAGCTCAACAACTCCTATCACACCCACGACGAAATCATAGCCTTGATGAGCGAACTTACCGGACGTGAGGTCGACGAGACGCTGGGGCTTTTCCCTCCGTTCAACACCGATTGTGGAAAGAATATCCATCTCGGCCGTCGTGTGTTCATCAACTCCGGCTGTAAGTTTCAGGATCAGGGAGGCATATATATCGGCGATGACGTCCTGATAGGCCACAATTGCGTGATAGCGACGCTCAACCACGTCGATGAGCCGGAACGTCGGGGCGATATGTATCCCAAGTCCGTCAGAATCGGCAACCGGGTATGGATTGGAGCCAACGCGACGATTCTTCCCGGAATCACGATTGGCGACGGAGCGATTATCGCGGCCGGCGCCGTGGTGACGAAGGATGTGTCGCCGCGTGCGGTCGTGGCCGGCGTTCCGGCCCGGGTAATTAAAACCGTGTGAATAGTCCGATATTGCGCCATCAAAATGATTTCATGATGAATAATAAGATTGTAATCCTCATTCTAACCTCAATAATAACGTTTAGCACTATGGCACAGCAGAAAATCATACAGACGGCAGGCCGCCAGCAGCTCGGTGACTTCGCTCCTGAATTCGCGCATCTCAACGATGATATTCTTTTCGGAGAAGTGTGGAGCCGCAATGACTTGCTTTCACTCCGCGACCGCTCACTGGTGACGATTACCAGCCTTATTTCGCAGGGTATCACCGACTCGTCGCTGACATTTCATCTACAGGAAGCCAAGAAGAACGGCATAACCCGTACCGAGGCAGCCGAGATACTGACTCACATCGCTTTCTACGCCGGTTGGCCGAAAGCATGGGCTGCATTCCGCCTCGCCAAAGAAGTGTGGAGCGACGATGTTAAGGGCGATGACGCGAAAGCTGCGTTCCAGCGCGAAATCATCTTCCCGATCGGCGCGCCCAACGATGCTTATGCCCGCTATTTTATCGGTCAGAGCTATCTCGCTCCGGTGTCGACGAAGCAGGTGCCGGTGTTCAACGTCACTTTCGAGCCCGGATGCCGCAACAACTGGCATATTCATAAAGCCACGAAAGGTGGCGGCCAGATGCTGATAGGCGTAGGCGGCCGCGGATGGTATCAGGAAGAAGGCAAACAGGCCCGGGAAATTCTTCCCGGCACCGTTATCCACATCCCCGCCAACGTGAAGCACTGGCATGGTGCCGCAGCCGATTCGTGGTTTGCACATCTCGCATTTGAAGTGCCCGGTGAAAGCACTGAAAATGTATGGCTCGAGCCCGTCACCGACGAGGCTTACAGTCAGCTTGGAAAATAAGCGCTATTGCGACTGAGATAAACAGCAGCCCTACCGCTGCCGTCGGCTCCGTTCAGGAGATGACAGGCGAGCGGTAGGGCTGCTGTTTCGTCGGTGGGGGAGATGGGGGGATTATCGGTTGAGGAGCTGTTTGACGGCATCGGATTCGGTGTCGGAAGCTCCGTCGGCCTCACTGCTGAAGATTTCGTCGAGACGGTAAAGAGGCACGGTAACCGCCGGACGAAAAACGGAGGAGTTTACATAGTCGGTTACGGAGCGGAGCAGCTGAGATGTGGCCGGTCGATTATCTATATTTTTACGGGTATCGGTGCTGAGCACATACAGGCGTCCGCCTTCAGGCGTAGCGACCTCGAAAGCCACGCCGAGTTTGCGATTGTGTTCGTAGGTGTCGACGCACTGAATTACCGGAGGAACTTCTCGGAGCGGCGTGAGGTCGATGGCCTTGGAATTGTCGAGTATGTCGGTCCACTGCCAGTCGGCGTAGAAATCGGTAGGGAATGCTTGCAGAGATTTATGTGAGCTGTCAATCAGAGTGCCGACAATCATAGGATCCCAGTTAAACATTATCGGATTCCAGAAGTGGCTTGTGAATTTCGTGGCCCGACCGCTTACGCTGTCGGGGATGAGCAGAACCGCCTCACCACGGCTAAGCCGACTACGTGCATCGGCCCACGCTGTGACTACGGTAGCTGATGCCTGAGGTGCCGGGCGGTCATGGCTGTCGTAGACCCAGAAGTCCCATTCATTGTGATGGCCTGAAGCTGAATTGACATGAAGAGTGTATTTGGCCGGAGCCGGGAGTCCCTCAAGACCGAACGAAACCACTCCGAGAGAGTCGACGCCTGAGCGCTTGACGGCCGCGTGGGGGAGTCGGCCTTGTCTGACGCTGCGGCCTTCGGAGTCGACGACACGCCATGTGGCCGTCCCTTTGCCTATTCGCTCCGGGCCGAAATTGTAGACCTCGATTTTGGCTGAAAGCTGCTCGGTGGGGTCGAAGACGCGCTTGGGCAGGCGGGCGAGAATCACCACATCGCCGTTTGATTCACGATATTTTTCAGGCGTGACAAGCCCTTTCGACTCCCAGAAAGGGTCGAGTATGCCTACATAGGCGCTTCCTTGTCCGGGAAAATCCTGTAGGCCGAGAATCTGGTATCCGCCCGAGGTCGACGTGCGTAGCAGCGCTTCGTTGACTTCTTTATATTGAAGGACGGTGTGGGCTCCGGTGGCACGGAAGAAATCTTCGGCCTGATGCGCCATGCCGTTGCGCGCGAGTCGCTCCTGAAACACGGCCATGTTGCGCGGCTCAAGCACACCCGTATATTTTGCAATTTCGCGAAAATCGGGATACATGCAGCGTTGTCCCGTCTCGTGGGCGATTACAGGCACATCTATATCGCAGTTCTGATTGAGATCCCAGTCGGTCGAGGGGCGCCCTTCGTAGACCGTAATCCAGCCTTTCGGACCAATGTGGGAAGTGTAGAATTGATCAGACTCAACGTGGGTGCGTGCGGTCGAGGCCGAGTAGAGATGACGCGGGTCGTGCGACAAGCCTTTGTTTATAAGTTCTTCGAGCACGGAGAAATCGCCCTCATTCTCGTTGCCGTTGCAGTAAAGCACGAACGACGGATGATTACCGTACTCATCAAGAATTGCCATCATTTCCTTTTCAAAGAAATCGCGTCGGGCCGGATAGCGGCCCACATCTTTAATCCACATCGGCAGTTCGACCTGCAGATAGAGTCCGAGCTCGTCGGCAGCCTCGAATGCCGCCCGGGGAGGGCACCACGAATGAAATCTTACGTGGTTGAATCCGTAGCTGCGGATGGTGGAAAAAATGCGCCGCCACTCCGCCGGGTCGGTCGACGGGTAGCCCGTCAATGGAAATACGCAGCAGTCAAGCACACCACGCAGATGGCGCTCGATACCGTTGATTATGATGTGGTTTCGGCCTTGTTTGACATTTCGCATGCCGAACCTAACCTGTCTTGAATCAGACGTCGCTCCGTCGCTGTTCTTGATTTCGACACTGACGGTGTAGAGATACGGATCAAATTCGTCCCAGAGCCGGCAGTTGCGGTCCATGGGTAACGTCAGGGTGGTAAGGGTGGTGTCGGCCGATGCTTCAATTCTCGTGTGCGAAGATGAGACCTCGCGTCCGTCGGTGTCGGCAATAGTCACGCGCAGCTCTTTCGCAGCGGTTCCGCCCGTGGTGGCGACGCGCAAGGCGACATTGTTGTTGTCAACGTCGGGGTAAACCCTCACGTAGTCTATAGCCGCATCCGGTAAAGCGCGGAGCAGTATTGAGCCGGTCACACCGTTCCAGTTTGTCTGGGTGTACTCGGTTATTCCGTGGGCCCACTTATCCATAGGATACTTCATACTGTTGTCGATACATAAAGTTATGGTGTGCAGTCCCGGAGTCAGAGCGAGGCTGAAGCGGTTGGGAGTCGAGAGCCTTTCGTCGGAGCCCTGAAGTTTTCCGTCGATGTAGAGCGTCGTCTCCCAATGGCAGCGTTCGAGCTCAAGCATGATTCTTTTGCCGGCCCACTCTTGCGGAACGACGATTTCACGCTGATACCATGCCGGACCGCAGTATTCAAACTTGCGGCTCAGGCGGTCGATGTATTTTGCTTGATTTTTAATTCCTTTTCCGCCTTCGTCGGTCGAGCCGGGGAGCATGATAGTTTCGGGAAGCGTGGTGAGAAACAATTCCGAACCGGGTGTTTTTCCGAATCCCATAGGGTCGAGCTGAAAGCGCCAGATACCGTCGAGACGTAGGGTATCGGTCGATGCGTTGGCGGCTGATGGTGCAGATAGCAGCATCGTCAGCATTAGCAATAGCAGTTTAGCTTTGTGGCGTATCATGATATTAATGGTAGTTATTTGTCCGTCCGGTCAGTCGAGTGGATTTGACTAGACAAAGTTAAACCATAGGAGTGTGGCGCGCTATAGACAAAACCGCTTAATCAATGGATAATCTTCTTAGCCGCCGAAAATGCGGCATCGTCATGCTTTAAAACAGCAGCCCTACCGTCTGAAATCACTTTTTGCGGTGATAGACAGGCGGTAGGGCTGGGGCTTTTCGGGGAGGGATTATTCGTAGCGTATGGCCTCGATGGGGTCGAGGTTGGCGGCTTTCTTTGCCGGATACCAGCCGAAGAATACACCCGTAATGGTGCAGACTGCAAACGAGAGCACGACGGAGTATATCTGTATGTAGACCGGCCAGTGGGCTATAATGTTGACTAGCCACGAGGCTATTACTCCGACAAATATACCAATCACTCCGCCGCTGACGCTGATAATGACGGCTTCGATAAGAAACTGCGAGAGAATGTCGATGCCACGGGCTCCGATTGACATGCGCAGGCCGATTTCGCGGGTGCGTTCGGTCACCGACACATACATGATGTTCATGATGCCGATGCCGCCTACGAGGAGCGATATGCCGGCTATACAGGCAAGAAGCACGGTCATCATATCGCTCGTAGAGTTCATCATCTCGCTGAGTTCCTGCTGTGAGCGTATCTCGAAGTCGTTGTCGGCGTCGTCTTTAAGCTTGTGGCGTGTGCGCAGGGTCTCGGTGATTGTTTCGATGGTCTCTTCGGTCTGATTCTCGTCGACCGCACTGGCGAAGATTCCCTGAATGTAGTCGATGGCGAGGATTCGCTTCATGACGGTGGTGTAAGGCGCTATGACCACGTCGTCCTGATCCTGACCCATGGAGTTGGTGCCCTTCGATTCGAGCACGCCGATTACGGTCATAGGTATCTTGCCGAAGCGGATTACCCGTCCTATAGGATTTTCACCGTTTGGAAACAGATTGTCTACGACCGTCTTGCCGAGAATACACACTTTGGCGGCCGATTTGATGTCCTGCTCGGTAAACATCGCTCCGTCCTTGACCTTGAATTTTCGGATGTCGAGGTATTCGGGCGTGACACCGTAGACCGACGAGGGATAGTTGTTGTTGCCGTTGACAAGCTGACCGCCCGAAGTCACCGAGGGTGAGACCAGAGCCACACCCGGGAGGTCTTCGATTGCTTCGTAGTCTTCGACCTTGAGAGTCTGCATGTCGTCGGCGCTCTGTCTTACGCCGCCGCGCTGCATGTTGCCCGGATGAATCATAATCATATTGGAACCCATCTCGGAAATCTGCTCCTTGATGCTGTTTTTCGAGCCCTGTCCGATGGCGAGCATGGTGATGACCGAGGCCACGCCTATGATTATGCCGAGCATTGTCAGAAAGCATCTGAGCTTATTGTTGTTCAGAGCTTTCAGCGCTATTTTCAGCAGATTTATAAATTTCATTGTCAGTCGTTGTCTTTAGGTAGGTTGTCGAATGCTTCGCGGGCTGATGCAGACGCGGAGTTGTATGTGTCGGAGACAACTTTTCCGTCGCGGAGCACGATATTGCGCGAGGAGTAGTCGGCCAGTTCCGGATTGTGGGTCACGAAAATTATGGTGCGCCCTTTGGCGTGGAGTTCCTGAAATAGCATCAGGATGCTGAACGATGTGCGGGTGTCGAGGTTGCCGGTGGCTTCGTCGGCGAGGATTATCACGGGATCATTGACAAGGGCGCGGGCTATGGCCACACGCTGCTGCTGACCGCCCGACATCTGGTTGCTCTTGTGGTTGAGTCGGCTGCCGAGCCCAACGGCTTCGAGGGCAGCAATGGCGCGCTCGCGACGTTCGCGGGCCGAGACAGCCGAATTGTAAAGCAGCGGCAGTTCGACGTTTTCTATGGCCGTTGTCTTCGGCAGCAGATTATAGTTCTGAAACACGAAGCCGATTTTGCGGTTGCGCGTGACGGCTCTCTGGTTCTTGCTCATGGATTGCACCGACACACCGTCGAGCAGTGCCAGACGCTGACGGATATTGCGCAGGCCGATGCCTGTGCGTTCCGGACGGTTCGACTCGTGGGCCACACGACTATTCATGCAGTTAAACGTCAGTGTATCGCCGGCCATTTTGATGCTCACGGAAACGAACGACGGCTGCTGATAGCTTATGCCGTGTTTGAAAGCATTTTCGATGAAAACTAAAAAAAGCAGTGGCGGTAAGGTGATGCGGCGCGCTGCGGCGTCGACCGGGAAGTCTGATGTGATGCTGACGGCATTGGTCGGATAACGCTGGCGCATAAGGTTGAGATAATTGCGCAGAAATGCCGTTTCGTCCGATAGTGTTATGCGTGGCTTAGAGCTTTCGTAGAGCATGTAGCGCATCAGATGCGACATCTCGAGGACCATCGTCTGCGCCTTGTCAGGGTCGATTTCGATCATGCCGTGGAT
>CAYUYQ010000046.1:0-13291 GCA_964449335.1 uncultured Bacteroides sp.
AGCGTTTCACGTAGGCCGACCGAGCCTGCAGGCCCCACGAGCCGCGGGTGTAGATTTCGCCGGTGAGAGCGAGGTAGATGTTCTCGTTGTTAACGAATTAGTAACCGCCGTTGCTCAGATAGAAGCCACGGTTGTAGTCGTCGCCGAAAGTGGGGAAAATGATGCCGCTCGAATATTTTTCGGAGAACGGGAAGTAGCCGAACGGCACGGCAAGCGGTAGTGGCAGGCCTGCGAGCACCATATAGGCCGGACCGGTCACGATGTCTTTCTTGGGGCGCACCTTGGCTTTGGTCAGCTGGAGGTAGAAGTGTGGGTCATCGTGGTTGTCGCAGGTTGTGTAGCGGCCGTTTTCAAGATAGAAAGTGTTTTTGTCTACTTTTTTCGACACACCGCCTGTCAGATAGCCTTCGCCCTGTTCGGTGATTACGTCGGTGATGAAGCCTTTCTCGGTCTTGAAGTTATAGCGCATGGTCTTTGACTTGTAGCTGGTGCCGTTGTCGGTGAACACGGGCGAGCCCTGCACTTCGCCGAGGCTGTCGGGGACACCGATGGCGTAGACCATATTGTTGTCGAGATTCATTTCTATCTTGGCGGCGTCAAGCGAGATGTCGCCGTAGGTTACCTTACAATCGCCATAAAGATTGGCATTGTTCTGACCGATAAGAATCATTGAGTCTTTGGCCGCGATGTCAACTTTGTTGTCGAGGTCGACTTTGTAGCGGATAATGCGCGGTCCGGCCGCGGTGCGGGCGGTGTCGGCGCTGTCAGGCTCGGCATCGGGGCCGCTGATGCGGTGGCGACGGCGCTGCGATTCGGTAAGGCGAGGCAAGCTGTCGGCAACCGACGGAGCCGACAGCAGCGAATCGAGGTAGGCGTCGGCTTTAGCCGAGTCTGCGGGCATATTGACGGGCGAGGTCGCAGGCGTCTGCGCGGTGCGTCCGGCCGACGCAGCCACGGATATGGCCATCAAAGCCACTGTGAGAATGATATATAGACGAGACGGACTCAAGGGAGTGCGATAGAATGACTGATTTTAACTGCAAAGATAATACTCCTAATCCAATCCGCCCAATATCGGATGGAATTTTAACGCACATGCCGATGCTAATCGAAAGCCAAAAACGGAGAAAAAAGACGATGTGCCGGAATCGGAAGACTCCGGCACATCGTATGATGAGGTTATGTAGAAAAGAATCAGTAGGTTACTGCGGGTTCGAGCGTGTTGGCGCACTCAATCATGCGGGCAAGCTCTTTTTCGGTCGGCACGCGGCCGCAGAGATGACGCTCCTCGTTGACCTCGACAAGGCGTTTGTAGAGGTTGTCGGCGCGACGATGGCGGAATTCCTTCACTGTGTCGACACCACCGGCCTCAAGCAACTCGGCGAACTGAGGGCCTACGCCCTTGATGCGAAACAGGTCGGCGTGGTTGGTCCAGCGCAGAATCAATTTTGGGGAGATTTCGGTGGCTTCGGCAAGCTCCTGACGTCCTTTGGGGGTCTTGCACTTTTCAAGAAGCTGTTCAACTTTGTTGATGCCGGCAGCGCCGAGTTTTGCTGCGTAGCTCTCGCCTACGCCTTCGATGTCAATCACACGGTATGTCATAACAGTGGGGTGGGGGATTTAGGGGGGAGTTAATAATCTGTAATAACAACGTGCGAGACTTAAAAAATGTTCAGCGGGCCAGGCGAATAAATGGCGGAGGGACGGGAGTCTCGAAATTCATCTCGCGGCGGGTGACGGGATGGATGAAGCGGAGAGTGCGCGCGTGGAGCGCCAGACGGTGGATAGGCGAAGCCTCGGCTCCATACTTGCGGTCGCCCGAAATCGGGTGGCCGAAATCTTTCATGTGGACGCGAATCTGGTTCTTGCGCCCGGTGCCAAGCTCGACTTCGAGCAGAGAGTAGTTGGCGCCTTCCTTGAGCCGCTGCCAGTGAGTGACAGCGAGTTTGCCTAACGCGGGGTCGTCGGTCGAGAAGACCTCATATTGCGAGTTCTCGGCCAGATAGCTGCGGATTTCGCCGCTCTCCTGCTCGACGTCGCCTTCGACCACGGTCACGTATTTGCGGTTAAGAACCATGTTGTTCCAATTGTGCTGCATGGCTTCTTTGGCCTTTTCGTTTTTAGCAAACATCATAAGACCTGAGGTGTCGCGGTCGAGACGGTGGATGATGAAAATCTTGTTGCGCGGGTCTTTACGCTTGAGATAGTCCTTGAGTATGGAGTAGGCCGTGCCGTCTTTCACCTTGTCGTTGCCCATTGAGAGGAGTCCGTAGCCTTTGTTGATCACGATTATATCATCGTCCTCATAGACGATTTTTAACCGACGGTTGTAGAACACGGTGAATTCGCGGGTGAAGTTGACGCCGACGTTGTCGCCCGGCTGAAGCTGCTGATTGAACTGGCGCACGGGAGTGCCGTTGACGGCAATCTGGTTGTGGGCGAGCATCTGCTTGAGGCGGGTGCGCTTCACTTCGGGAAGCTTTTCGGCCACGAAAGCCAGAAGCTCGGCCGGAGCGTCGACGGCAAAGGTGCGGATTATGTCGGGTCGGAACTGAGCCGGATTGCGTCGGGGAGTAGGTGACATAAGCTTTTTCCGGTTTTATTTCTTGCGGGCACCGGTGCGGCGCACGCTGCGTTTGGGTTTGTTGTCCTGATTCTCTACTATCGCACGGCACTCTTCGAGCGTGAGGGCAGCCGGGTCGGTGACGGTCTTCGGAATCTTGTAGTTGGAGCCTTTGTAGGCGATGTAGATGCCGTAGCGGCCGTTGAGAATCTGCATGTCGGGGTCGTCGGCAAACACTTTCACTTCTTTCTTGGCTTCGGCGTCGCGCTTGGCACGGATAAGTTCGATGGCTTCGTCGAGAGTGATTTCTGTGGGAGAAAGCGTTTTGGGAATCGATACGAATTTGCCGGCATGTTTCACGTAGGGTCCGAAGCGGCCTATGCCGACAGACACTTCCGCGTCCTCGAACACACCGAGCGACCGGGGCATGTCGAAGAGCCTGAGGGCGTCCTCAAGCGTGATGTCGAACACCGACTGGTCGGCACGCAGCGATGCGAAGCGGGGCTTTTCCTCGTCGGCGCTGTCGCCAATCTGAACAACGGGGCCGAAGCGACCGATTTTCACTGACACGGGTTTGCCGGTGGCCGGGTCGGTGCCGAGCATGCGCTCGCCTACTTTGTGCTCGAGTCGCGTATCGTTGGCGCGGGTCACCTCGGGATGGAACACATCGTAGAATTTGCCGATTTCGCCTTTCCAAGCGGCATCGCCCTCGGCTATGAGGTCGAAGCGTTCTTCGAGGTTGGCAGTGAAGTTGAAGTCGAGAACGTTGGGGAAGTAGTTCGTCAGGAAGTCGTTGACCACGATGCCGGTATCGGTCGGGATTAGCTTGGCTTTATCGGCGTTGATTGTTACGGTGTCGGTGTGAGAGGTTATCTCGCCGTCTTTGAGCGTTAGGCTCACGGCCTGACGTTTTTCGCCGGGACGGTCGCCTTTGACCACATACTCGCGCTGCTGTATGGTAGATATGGTCGGGGCGTAGGTCGACGGGCGGCCTATGCCGAGGTATTCCATCTTTTTCACGAGCGATTCCTCGGTGTAGCGTGGCGGATGCTGGGTGAAGCGCTCCAAAGCCGATATTTCGATAGTCTGCAGGGTCTCTCCACGCTCTACGGCAGGGAGGTTGGACGACACTTCGGAATCAGCGTCAGCCGAAGTCTCGTCGCTGCTTTCGAGATAGACTTTCAGAAATCCGTCGAAGCGAATCACCTCGCCGGAGCTGGTGAAGTGCTCCGATCGAGTCGAGGGAGTGATTTCGACAGTGGTTTTCTCAATCTCGGCGTCGGCCATCTGGGAGGCTATGGTGCGCTTCCAGATTAGATTGTAGAGGCGGCGCTCCTGCGGAGTCCCGTCGATGTCGTGATTGGAGATATAGGTGGGACGGATTGCTTCGTGAGCTTCCTGTGCGCCTTTCGAGCGAGTGTGGTAGTGACGCACCTGAAGATAGCGCTCACCGAGCTCGTTGCGTATTTCGTCGGAAATGGTGGCGATGGCCAGCGACGACAGGTTGAGCGAGTCGGTACGCATGTAGGTGATAAAACCGGCCTCATAGAGACGCTGGGCCACCATCATGGTCTGCGACACGGTGAAGCCCAGTTTGCGGCCGGCTTCCTGCTGGAGTGTCGAGGTGGTGAAGGGTGGGGCGGGCGACTTCTTGAGCGGACGCACGTTGACGTCGGTCACGGTGAAGCGGGCGCGAGAGCAGTCGTCGAGAAATTGCCGGGCGTCGGCCTCGGTGGTCATGCGTTTCGACAGTTCGGCGCGGAGGCTACGGCTGTCGGGAGTGGCAAACTGACCGGTGATGCGGAAGTAGGGTTCGCTCTTGAAGCGCTTGATTTCGTTTTCGCGCTCCACGATAAGACGTACGACCACCGACTGCACGCGGCCGGCCGACAGCGCCGGCTTGATTTTCTTCCAGAGCACGGGCGAAAGTTCGAAGCCGACTATGCGGTCGAGCACTCGGCGCGCCTGCTGGGCGTCGACCAGATTGAGGTCGATGCTGCGAGGATTGGCTATGGCGTGGAGAATGGCCTCCTTCGTAATTTCATGGAATACGATGCGGCGCGTGTTGTCGGGCTTGAGACCGAGCACCTCGTAGAGATGCCAGGCAATAGCCTCACCCTCGCGGTCCTCATCGGAAGCGAGCCAGACCATCGAGGCCTGAGATGCGGCTTTGCGCAGCGAATCGACGAGGTCTTTTTTCTCGGCCGGGATTTCGTAGGCGGGTGTGAAATCGTGGTCGGAACCTATGCTGAATTCTTTCTTGCTGAGATCGCGGATGTGGCCGTAGCTCGACATCACTTTATAGTCTTTGCCGAGAAATTTTTCAATTGTCTTGGCTTTGGCAGGCGACTCGACTATTACAAGATTCTTAATCATTTCGTTGGTTAATGTGTGTGGAAAAAAGCGGCCGCACTTCGACGACCGGCCGCAAAATTAGAAAAAGATATTGATAATGCCATAACTCCTTATTAAAAAGGTGTGCACCGAGCCGTCCCTAAAGATATAATCTTTAGAAAAAATCGCGATATTGCTGATTTTGTGAGAAGGCGGGAGCTTCGACGGGCTGATTGCGTGTCAGGGTCGGAACATCATGGCGGCCTGAAGGTCGGCAACGGCATGCTGGCCTTTGGTCAGGGCCACGATGGTGTAGGCGAACTTCATTGCCGCTCCGGGGCCGTTGGCCGTAACGAGGGTGTCGAGCGCCTCAACCGGATGGCCGGTGAAGTCGGCTTCGGGGGCGAAGCTTTCGAAGCCGGGGTAGCACGTGGCGACGCGGCCGTCGAGAATGCCGAGCGGACCGAGAACCACACCGGGAGCGGCGCAGATGGCGGCAATGCGCCCGCCGCGCTCAAACTGGGCGGTGAGCATTTCGGTGAGTTTGCCGCAGGCAGCAAGATTGGTGGCGCCGGGCATTCCGCCGGGAAGTATGAGCCATTCGGTCTCGGGAGTGAGGTTGACGTCGGATATCAGACAGTCGGCCGTCACCTTGACGGAGTGGGCTCCGATGACCTCTTTTGTTGGATTGATTGATACGAGCACGGGGTTCATTCCGGCGCGGCGCAGGATATCGACGGGAGCCATGGCTTCGATTTCTTCAAATCCGTCGGCAAGGAAGATGTAGGAATGTTTCATAATACAGGTAGAGGGTATATGCAGGATGTTGGTATAGTTTGATTATCGACTAAGCAAATATACATAAAAATCACAAGATTTAACTACTTTTGCCTGCAATTAGTTCAATCAGCAATTTCAGACAATGATGTTTTTAACGGGATTTAAGCCGGGTGCAGCCGGGCGGTCGATAGTGGCTGCCGTTGTGGTTGCGGTGTGCGCCGCAGGCTGTTCGGGTCCTCAATGGCAGAAAACCGAGGGCGCGGCGTGGGCCACGACATATCATATAACATATCGCGCTCCGGAGCCGCTCGACGATTCGGTGACGGCGGTTATGAGGCGTGTCGAACTATCGCTGTCGCCGTTCGATGCGGCTTCGGCCGTGAGCCGCATTAATGCCGGAGCAACCGATTCGGTCGACGCGCTGTTTGAGCGCGTGTTTGCGGTGTCGCAGCGTATCAATGCGGCAAGTGACGGACTCTACGACCCCACGGTAGCTCCGCTCGTAAACCTCTGGGGATTCGGATATAAGACCAAAGGGGTGGAGCCTGACAGCGCGGCCGTCGACAGTTGTCGCCGGCTGGTCGATATAGCTTCGTGCCGCGTGGACGGCGGGCGGATAGTGCGCGGCCGCGAGGGCATGGAATTTGATTTCAGCAGCATCACAAAGGGTTTGGGCTGCGATATGGTCGGCGAGATGCTCGCGCGTAACGGCGCCACGGACTACATGGTCGAAATCGGAGGCGAAATGGCTCTGCGGGGGCGCAATCCGCGCGGCGAGAAGTGGCATGTGATGATTGACGCTCCGGTCGATGCCGACACTGCGTCGGCGCTCCACAACCGCATGGCTGTAATCGAAGTGACCGACTGCGGAGTGGCTACGTCGGGCAACTACCGCAACTTCAAGCTGACGCCGACGGGACGTGTGTGGCACAGCATTTCGCCCGCTACGGGTCGTCCGGCAGTCACTGAGCTGCTGAGCGCTACCGTGGTGGCTCCGACGGCTATGGAGGCCGACGCGCTGGCTACGGCATGCATGGTGATGGACGCAGCCGACGCGCTGGCGATGATTGAGGCTATGGACGGCGTGGAGGCATTGCTCGTAGGGAGCGACGGAGCGGGCGGTTACCGTCTGGTGGCTTCGTCGGGATTCCCGGAGATACGTCGCTGAGACGGCGGAGATGGATTGCGCTGCTCCTCACGCTATGGCGATTGGTGGCATGAGGGCGCTGAGCGGCGTGTAAATTTGCGCCGCTATGAGAAAAATTACAGAAATAATAGTGCACTGCACAGCCACGCCGGCCGGCCGACAGGTGACGGCGGCAGATGTCGACACATGGCATCGTCAGAGCGGCCTGTCATCGATAGGTTATCATTATCTTGTGGGGCTTGACGGCTCGATCGAGCGCGGACGGCCCGAGGAGACCATAGGAGCTCACTGCCGGGGCCATAATGCACGGTCGATAGGCGTTTGCTACGTTGGTGGCTGCGACGCGGCAATGCGTCCGGCCGACACGCGTACGGCGGCACAGCGCCGTGCGCTCATAGGGCTTCTGAAGGAGCTGAGGGAGCGGTATCCGCAGGCCGCAATTCGCTCTCACCGCGATTTTTCGGCGAAAGCGTGTCCGTCGTTCGATGCTACGTCGGAATATGCTTGTTTGTGACCGTTTTTACTCGCCGAACATGGCATTGAGTTCGTCGAACCGACTGAGCGTGTCGGCCCCGAATCGCGAAAGACCTTTGCGCACCCGCGCGAGGTCTTTTCGTTTCATGTCGCCGCTCTTGGAGTAGAACTTGTCGGCATAGCAGATGAGTTTCTCAAGCAGTGTTTCCGGCAGATAGTCGGCGTCGGGGAGAGGCAGCTGCTGCGCGGCGATTTCCTCGCGGGTTATGCCTGCTCCCGTATGCCGCTCGGCTACGCGCGCCGTCTGCTCGTCGACGCCGAGATGGCGGAGCATGCGGGCGCCTATGACGCCGTGGGCAATATAGGGCTCCGTTCCATGGCAGTGGATGGATGGAGCGTCGGTTCCGACAATGCCGATGTCGTGGAGCATGGCCGCTTCCTCTACGGCGTCAGTATCGAGCGAAAGCCCTTTGCGGCGCGCGATTGCAAGCGCCTCGTCGGCCACGGAGCGGCAGTGGCGCAAATAAATATCCCGCAAGGGCGACCCGGCGGGATAGTAACGTGAGATGATTTCCTGATAGTGCATGGTGTAAGGCAGGGGGTGAAGACGCGCGATGGTCAGTCGTCGACATCCACGATAGTGTTCCAACCGTGAGTGTCGGGCTCTTCGCCGAGCTGGATGGCGCGGAGTTTGTTGTAGAGAGCCGTCACCACGGGGCCCGGTTTTCCGTCGGGGGAAATGATGTATTTGCGGCCGGTGTCGAGGTCGTCGATTTCGCCCACGGGCGAGGCGACGGCGGCAGTTCCGCAGGCGGCAGCTTCCTCGACGTGTTCAAGCTCGTCGACGGTAATCTGGCGGGCTTCAACCTCGATGCCCATGTCGCGGGCAAGCTGCATGAGGCTGCGGTTGGTGACCGACGGCAGGATTGATTCGGAGGCGGGAGTGATATATTTGCCGTTCTTGATAGCGAAGAAGTTGGCGGGGCCGCACTCATCGAGATATTTTTTCTCGCGTGGGTCGAGATATAGCACGGCTGAATAACCTTTTTCCTTGGCAATCATGCCCGATTTGAGACTCGCGGCATAGTTGCCTCCGGTCTTGAAGCGGCCGGTGCCTTTGGGGGCCACGCGGTCGTAGTCGCGCATGATACAGATTTTCGAGGGGTTGAATCCTGATTTGAAATATGGACCCACGGGGCTGACGAAAATCACGAAAAGATATTCCGTGGCCGGACGCACACCGACCGTGGCCGAAATGCCGACCTCAATCGGGCGCAGATAGAGCGACGCCCCGCTGCCGTAGGGCGGGATGAAGCGGGCGTTGAGTTTGACAACCATTTCGGCCATGCGGCAGAAAAGATCTTCGGGCACGGGAGCCATGCAGAGGCCTTCGGCCGACTCGTGTATCCGGGCTGCATTATCTTTCATTCGGAAGATGCGAACCTTTCCGTCCTTGCCGCGGAAAGCTTTCAGTCCTTCGAAAATTTCCTGACCGTAGTGTAGGGCCGATGCGGCCATGTGCATTTCGATTTTATCGGAGTCGGAGACTTCAATCTCGCCCCATTTTCCGTCACGGAAGTAGCAACGTACGTTGAAATCAGTCGGTTGGTAGCCAAACGGGAGATTCTTCCAATCAAGGTCTGCGAGCTGTTTCATTATGCTGGATTGTTGAAAATCGATGTTATTAAGCAGTAAAACTGTTATCGTGTCTGCAAAAGTAGCAATTCTTTCCACAACGATGACACCAAAGTGACAAAAAAAGCAAAATTGTGCAATCATGCGCATCTGCTGAAGTGATTCTCTATGATTATAGAAATGTGACAATAGATGTGGGTGGAATTTAATGATTAACTTTGGGAACAAAATTTAAATGTTTGAATTGTGAGCGAGATGAGTAATGGTCGGGTGACGGTGGTGGCCGATGCCGGCGGAACGAAGATTGACTGGCGTGCGGTTGATGCTGACGGCCTTGTGATTGTCGGCGAGGTGTCGACGGCCGGAGTCAGTCCGCTGCGAGACGACGTCGGGGATATGGTCGGGGTGTTCGGCGAGGCGGCTGCGGCGCTTGGCTGTGGCGGCAGGGTGAGCGAGATTCATTATTATGGCACCGGCTGCATCGGTGGCGAGACGTCGGAAAGGGTGCGGACGGCGCTGAGTCGGGCATTTTCAACCGACGTGGAAGCGATTGAGGTCGAGAGCGATATGCTTGGGGCTGCGCGGGCGTTGTGCGGTCGCGAGGCGGGGATTGTGTGCATTGTCGGCACGGGCTCAAATTCGTGTGTCTACGATGGCCGCACTATTATGGCAAATACGCCGCCATTGGGCTATATAATAGGCGATGAAGGTTCGGGCGCGTGGCTTGGTCGCGAGTTGCTGTGCGGTGTGCTGAAAGGTTTCTTGCCGTTGGAGGTTGTGACGCTGTTTCGTCAGGAATATCCGGAGCTGACGAAAGCGGAAGTGGTATGGCGTGTTTATGGTGGAGAGGTGGCGCCCAATGCTTTTTTGGCTTCGCTGGCGCGGTTTTATTCGAGGCACGGCGACGTAGCGGCGTTGTGTGCGACGGTCGGCCGCGGATTCGGGCTGTTTCTTGACCGTAACGTGATGGACTATGATGGCGTCCGGTCGCTGCCGGTTAGTTTCACCGGGTCGGTGGCGTGTGCGTTTGAAGCCGAAATGCGCCGACAACTCACCGAGCGAGGGCTGACGCCCGGATGCTTCGAGCCTCGGCCAATCGAACGGCTCGTGAAATTCCATGCGGAGATATATTAAGATGGTGTCAGGCACAGGACAGCCGGAGACTACGTTTGGAGGGTTGGTCTCTGATCGATCACAAGTCAAAGTGGGGCAGTCGGGAGACTACTCCTCCATGGGCTGCGCCTACGATACTTGTGGGTTCATCCTGATTGATTCAGACCAAAAGGAGTGAGCAGCGGCGGAGCTGTAAGTCCGGGGATTCTCGGACGGAGACTGATAATATGTAGCCCCACACCGTCGCTGCATATGCTACTCGGTGTGGGGCTTGAGGTTAATTACCTATATAATTGATGCGCTTATCAGATTTTCGGTAGTCCATAATAAATTGACGCCTCCCATATATTGTAGTATATTTTATTCTGTCGTTGAACCATAAGTATGAATAAGAAGAATAAATTAATTATTGAAACTACCAAAGTCTCAAATTTGTAACAGTATGAATCTTTAAAAATACAAAATGATACAATTAATAGAATCAGGGGGAGAATCATATTTCTTAACAAGGCTACCTGAGATTCTAACCTCGGAACAGCCCCTAACAAATTTAATTTCGCCAAGTGATAATATGAACTAAAATATTCGTGATTGATACAAAGGTCGTAAGGGGATTTTAATATTTGCCTTCCAATATCTTTTAAAATAATTTTAGCAATCGTATAGAGCGGTTTAATCTCATCTCTATAGTACGTTTGACAATTGATATAATATTTACAAGGACAACTGTTATTTGTATATAATACTTTCAAAAGCTCATTCTTTATTGCAGTAGGGTTATTTCTAAATCCTTTAAAGATTCCATCTGCAATCCAATTATTAATCAAGCCAAGGACATAGGCGATTGTAATGAAAATTGCATAAAAAAGAAATTCCGGGATTAAATATGTAATCTTTGAATAGCCACAACAATAATCGATAATCGAATAGAATGGCATAAATCCAGACATAAGCCAGAATGTGGCGATGATTATCCCACCAGGGATAACCATCGCAAGCAATTCATAAAGTGGAAATTTATTTGTATTTTCCATTTAACCTGAGAGTTATATATCCTAGTTTCTTTTTTGTATATAACACAGAGGCGAAGATATATTAGTTTTCAAAGACACCTAAGATTCCTTTCGCATCTTCTTCACTGAGAGGATGGAGTTTTAAGCTGGTATAATGGCAATCACGGAAGTATCCATCATTATAATCATTACATATTTCGACACCAAGCTTATACCATGGATTAGAATCCTCGTCAAATCCAGAGCCAAAATCGATATAGACCCATTCTTTCAGACCGATACATCCCTCAAATCCACAACAGTACCCCTCTTTACTAATATTCGAAGCAGTCCCCAGTCCTTCAGTAAACATCCAATTTATAACTTCATACCAAGTCTTGCCGTTTTTTTCAATTGTTATAATTGGATAAGTCGAATTTTTAGAAAAAGGATATATCCATAAATGCTCCGGATAGTTGAAACTTATCGAAGTGATATCGGTTAATTTCTTTACACTAAATTTAAAGCAATAGAGATTTCCGTCATCATCGAGAAATTGTTTTCCATTGAATCTTTCATATGTTAAGCTATATTCATATTTCCCTATTTCCGGAAGTGAATTCGGCATGCTAAAGTTCAGTACGGAATAATCTAATAGCAGCCAACGTGCTTCAAGCCATCCATTAAGAACATCTGAATAGCCCAGATGGTATTGCAGTTCACTATCTTTTTTTTGGAAATCTATAGAAAATCTGATTTTATCATAGCCTATCTGAGGAGTACCTGTCTGAGGAGCGAGCATACTGTAATCCAGATAACAATCCTTTAAATCTTCAAAGTAAGCCAATCTTGAGATACCTTGGTAATAAGATAAATCTTTTCTTTCAGATTCGTCTACATATAATTCACTAATTATCATAGATAAGTTATTCGCAAATAATTTGTCATTGACATCCAGACGTAATCCTGGTATCATATACCTACAAGAGTAATCTTGAGACATATCATAGTAACTTTTGATTGGATAAACCATATTATTGTATTCTTCCTCATATTTCTCTATATTATCAAGATATTTAGAGTTGATTCCAGAAGATAAACTTAATTTCTGATATTCTCCATATATTGAATATGTATCATTATACCCCTTACTCGTGCGTAAGTGCACCCATTCTGGGTTAGATGTATAGATCGAAGATTGTTTTACGCTGATACTTACCTTCTCATTTGGTGAAGACACTATGATTGTTCCACCTCTATCTCTAAAATAATTATCTTCAACTTTTACAACTATTGTTTGGGCTCCGACTCCTTCGGTATCTGAACACTCCAACCATGAATCAGATGTGATTTTCCAGTTTTCATTTGTTCTAATCTTGACTGAAAATGTTTGTGCTTCACCATTAATAGTGATATTATTGACATCAACAATAGGGTCTAAAGAGTCCTCGGTATGAGAACACGAATAAAAAAAACATGTGATAAAGACCACAAGAATCGGCATAATTTTAAATGTTTTCATAATAGAATTCATATGCCGCCGGGCTCACCTCTTAGGCTGAAATATTGATTATAAAACAAAGAAAGCGTGAGAGCCGTACCTGTTGCTCGTTCCACAATTGGAGGCCTTCGCATTGCCCGGTTAGTTGAACGAGCAAACTTGCAGAGGCCTCACGCAGAATATGTATAGTTCCGCCACAGTATGACGCTTACGCGCTGCTGTAGCGAATTTATATACATTCACATAGGCATCTACTGTTTGCTGCATTCCTGACTAACCTGAGAAAGTTGCGAAGTTTCCAATTGTCAAGAAAGAGCGTTGAGTAAACGCTTTCCATTATGTCTGTCAACCCCACCCGCATTACCCGTCGTCGGGCCTCTGCTGTGTTGTCAACATTGCAAAGATACTATTATTTTCCTATTTGCACAAAATCAGGCAAAATACGTATGACGTGATTGGTGTGGGTGCACTGGACGGGCTTCCGCAACGACCCTACAAAGTTGAGAAGTCCTTAAGCGGTTGTTGCAGAACTACTGAACTACCTTCCCTGTAGTGCGCTTACGATACTTGTGTGGGTCTCCCGATTGATTTATGCTAAAAGGCGTGAGCACCGGAGGTGCGATGCAGTCGTAACCCTGGGCGCGGCAGCGGAGCTGCAAGCCCGGGGAAGTGTGAGGTAGAATATTTGGCAATGAGCCCCCTGCCAGGGCTCATTGCGCTTTTACGTGTCGGGCCCCCGGGTTTACACCTCC
>CAYUYQ010000047.1:0-697 GCA_964449335.1 uncultured Bacteroides sp.
GCCTTTTTTTCCTTTCACGCGGCGCAGAATCGCCTCAATACGGAACACGAGTTCCTCCATTGAGAAAGGTTTGGTGATATAATCGTCGGCACCGATTTTGAATCCTTCGAGAATATCTTCCTTGAGCGATTTGGCGGTAAGGAATATGATAGGCACCTCCGAATTTACGGTGCGTATCTCCTGGGCTAATGCGAATCCATCTTTTTTAGGCATCATGACATCAAGCACACACAGGTCGTATTTCCCTTTGAGGAATGCCTTGTACCCGCTTTCTCCGTCGGCGAAGAGGTCGGCATTGAAACCTTTGGCCTGCAGATATTCGCGCAGAAGCATGCCCAGGTTCTCGTCGTCTTCGCACAATAGTATACGTAAACGGTCTTCCATAATGTTCAATTTTTTGTTAGTGGTAATATTAATTTGAATTTTGTTCCTTTATTAACCTCGCTCTCGACCGTGATTTCGCCATGCATTTCGCGCACGAGTTTCTGAACGTAGGCCAGACCGAGTCCGAAGCCTTTCACATCGTGACGGTTTCCGGTTGATACCCTGTAGAATTTCTCAAAGATTTTCTTCAGGTCTTCTTTGCGGATTCCGATACCGTTGTCGGCTATTGATATTTCGAGACGTTCGTCTGATATATTTTTGGTTTCGACCGTCAGGTTGAGGGCCGCGTCCTCGCGCCGGTATTTGACAGCAT
>CAYUYQ010000047.1:707-13285 GCA_964449335.1 uncultured Bacteroides sp.
AATATCACGTTGGTGAAGTGCATCTCATCGACGTAGACAATCGGATTTTCTGCTTCAAGCAGTGAGGTTATCGATCCGCCATAGTTTGTAACTTTAAGTGTGAACGTATGCACTATATTGGCGATAACCACATTCGCGTCCACATCCTGAAGTCGCAACGTGGCTTTCTGGCGGTCAAACATTGACATCTGAAGCACCTTCTCAACTTGAAACCGCAGACGTTTTGTCTCGTCGTTGATTACCGACGATATATGCTCAAGCATCTTGGGCGATTTTCTCACAGAGCCGTCGTTGAGCATCTGGGCAGCCAGCGATATGGTCGAAATAGGAGTCTTGAACTCATGCGTCATGTTGTTGATGAAGTCGTTTTTCATCTCGGTGAGCTTCTTCTGACGGAACGCGAGGATAATCGTATAGAGAAATACTATCAGCAGTATCAGCGTGAACGCAAACGACGGTAACATGAACTTTATCGACTGTAATATATATTCCTTTTTGTCGGGGAAATATAGACGGATGTAGTTCATGCGGTTTTTTGCATCGTTGGGGAAAAGTGTCTGTACGTAGAGATTGCCCGACGCCGCGGCGGTGGCGTTATACCCCGCTGTCTCATACACCACAGCTCCGATACGGTTGACGACAGCAAACTCAAACGGAAGCGTGATGCCGTTGTTGGCAAGCTGGCTATGAAGCAGACTGTTGACCATCGCCGAGTCAGCTCTCTCTTCAATCGGACGATTGCTCGAATGGCTGAGTATGTTAAGAATCACCTCATTGAGAAGGCCGCTCTGATAGACATACTGACCTCTTAGAACTTCCTGAAGGGACTTGTTTGACCGTCCTTGCTCGTGGAGCTGAGGCGTGAGCGATGAAAGATTGCCTTTAAGTGTCAGATTACCCTCCACACCACCGGTGGTAGTGAATGAGTATCCCACTCCGCCCGGAGCATTATGACCCGACGATTTCACTCCCGGAAGAACCCAGGATTCTATCTGGGCAACGTCCTGCTCGAGAAAGTGACGTGTCTCTTCCTGCTCAAGATCACTCGAAACAGCGTAGAGCGCGCGCTTTACACCCTCGGAGAATTGGTCGTTGCGCATTCGCACCATGTTGCCCATATAGGTGAGCTGCACATACAGCAGACCGATGAACGTCAGTGCCATTACTATCGTCAGTAACCAGATGGTTGATTTCTTCATTTTTCTTTCAGTCAGTATGATTTTATGCTTCGCCCGAAGGCGTTTACATTTTAATCTTTATTATAGGAACAATTAAAAAGCCTAATTGTTTGTGAATTTTCTGTGAAGTTAAGCACCGTATTTAACACATAAGGCCAAAATTAACAAATAAGTATTAATTCCAAAAACAAAATAGAAAAAAAGACCAATCCATTAACCTTTTGCAATGGATTGGTCTGAATATGTGAAATAATCTGTATTGGTGTGGTGCGAATGTCCGGAGCAGTGTGTTAGTCCTCTACCGGGTGCTTCGGATGCTTGGGCAGGAAGTGATGAAGCAGCAGATAACCCAAAATGCCCGAAATCAGCGAACCGACCACGATACCGAGTTTTGCGTGATTAAGAAGCTCTATCATAGCCGAATCGTTGCCGGTAAATGACAGAGTAGCTATAAAGAGCGAGACTGTGAAACCGATACCGCCGAGAACGGCTATCGATGCCATCATCTTCCAGTTACATTCAGCCGGAATCGGAGCCCATTTAAGTTTGACCGTAAGCCATGAGAATATGAATATTCCCAGAAATTTGCCGAGACAAAGGCCCAGAATGATTGCCAGACTGACACCCTCGACAATCGAGGCAGGATTCAGGTCCAGAAGGAAAATTCCCGCATTGGCAAACGCAAAAAGAGGAACAATAAAGTTGTTGACCACCGGATGAAGGTTATCCTCAAGTTGCTGAAGCGGTGAAATCACTTTGTCGGATGCCGATTCGACTTCTTTCAGCCAGTTCATCTGCTGCTTGTCGAGAATCGTGAGCTTGTCCTGTGCTGATTTGTCGTCATTGCCGAAATGCGAGATGGCATTTTTGATTATGCGGATATACTTGCGCGGCTCAAACACCGGAGTGGCCGGAACGCAGAACGCCACAAGTACGCCGGCAATCGTGGGATGAATACCCGAATTAAGGAACAGGAACCAGATTATTCCGCCAATAGACATATAGAATATCTGTGACTTGATGCGCAGTTTGCTGCCAAGAAGCAACACTCCGAGCAGAATCACAGCCATGCCGAGCAGACCGAATTCGATGTGCGATGAATAGCAGGTGGCGATTACGATTATGCCGCCTATATCGTCAACAACAGCAAGCGTGGTGAGAAAAATCTTCAGCGAGATTGGCACACGCTTTCCAAGCATAGCCAGAACGCCCAGCGAAAATGCGATGTCGGTAGCCATCGGTATTGCCGCTCCGTCGGCATAAGCCGTGCCTTTCGACATTATCATAAATATGAGTACCGGCATCACCATACCGCCAATCGCACCCATTATCGGGAGTAGTGCCTGACGGAACGATGAAAGTTCGCCGACTAACACTTCGCGTTTAATTTCAAGACCGATGCTTAGAAAGAAAATGGCCATCAGGGCATCGTTGATAAACTGGAGCATGTTCATCGCGTGACCCGAATGACTGAACACGTTGAAACTGCCTATCTGGAGGGCTATGCTCTGCTCCCAGAATTTGAAATAATATTGGTTGACACCGGGAATGTTGGCGATTATAAGAGCGGCAACGGTTGCTGCAATCAATATATTACCACCGACGGCGTGACGCTTGACGGCCTGCTTGGCTGCGTAGAACGGTTGGGCGGCAAACTTCACAAAGGAATTACCCGTCGGCTCCTTCGGTTGAATAGACTGCGGTTTGTTTTGTTCCATCTCCTAAGGATTTAACTGGTTTAATGTTATTTATTAGACAATTATATATACTTGAAATCTTTTTACAGATGCACTGCGCGCGGCATCAATCAAGTTTGAGCACGGCAAGGAAAGCTTTCTGCGGCACCTCCACCGAGCCAATCTGCTTCATGCGCTTCTTGCCTTTCTTCTGCTTTTCGAGCAGTTTTCGTTTACGCGAGATATCGCCGCCGTAACATTTAGCCGTGACGTCTTTCCGCACTGCCTTGATGGTCTCGCGGGCTATGATTTTGGCGCCGATAGCTGCCTGAATAGCAATGTCGAACTGCTGTCGCGGGATAAGCTCTTTCAGTTTCTCGCACATGCGTCGACCGAAGCTCACAGCGTTGTCCACATGCGTAAGCGTGCTCAATGCATCAACGCTTTCGCCATTAAGCAGAATATCGAGCTTCACCAGTTTCGACTCGCGGAAATCATGGATATGATAGTCAAACGATGCATATCCCTTTGAGATACTCTTCAACTTATCGTAAAAGTCTATGACAATTTCACCAAGAGGCATGTCAAAAATCAGTTCGATACGGTTGCCCGATATGTACTCTTGCTTGACAAGTTCGCCACGCTTACCGAGACAGAGTGTCATAATCGGTCCGATATAGTCGGCGGCAGTGATAATCGAAGCCCGGATATAAGGCTCTTCGATGTGCTCAATCAGGGTCGGGTCAGGGAGTCCGGAGGGATTGTGTACCTCAGTCATTGTGCCTCGCTTGTCAAAAACTCGATAAGAAACGTTTGGCACCGTGGTGATAACATCCATGTCGAACTCTCGGCCAAGTCGCTCCTGGATAATTTCCATGTGAAGTAGTCCGAGGAAGCCGCAGCGGAAACCGAATCCAAGTGCTACCGATGACTCGGGCTGAAAAGTGAGTGATGCGTCGTTGAGCTGTAGTTTCTCAAGAGAAGCTCTCAGATTTTCAAAATCTTCGGGCTCTATGGGATAGACACCGGCAAAAACCATAGGCTTTACTTCCTGAAAACCGGCTATGGCAGCGTCGCACGGACGTTCGACATGTGTAATCGTATCACCGACCTTCACCTCCTTAGAGGTTTTTATTCCGGAGATAATGTAACCTACGTTACCGGCCGACAGCGATTCGCGCGGCGACATGTTAAGCTTGAGCACACCAATCTCGTCGGCATGATATTCTTTTCCTGTCGACACAAACTTCACGAAATCGTTTTTCCGAATCGTTCCATTCACTATCTTGAAATAGGCTATTATGCCACGGAACGGATTGAACACCGAATCAAAAATAAGAGCCTGCAGGGGAGCTTCAGGATTTCCTTCAGGTGCGGGCACACGGTTGATTATGGCCTCAAGTATTTCAGGCACGCCCAGCCCTGTCTTGCCGGAGGCTCGTAGTATATCGCTACGGTCGCAGCCGAGAAGATCAACAATCTGATCCTCGACCTCCTCCGGTTTGGCGCTGTCAAGGTCACATTTATTTATGACCGGTATAATCTCCAGATTATTGTCGATAGCCATATACAGATTGCTGATTGTCTGGGCCTGAATACCCTGCGATGCATCGACAATAAGCAAAGCTCCCTCACACGCGGCAATCGAGCGGGAGACCTCGTAGGAGAAGTCAACGTGTCCGGGAGTATCAATCAGATTTAAATAGTAGTGCTCACCATTGAAGTGATAATCCATCTGGATTGCATGGCTCTTGATAGTTATGCCTCGTTCTCGCTCCAGATCCATATCATCAAGCACCTGCGCCTGCATGTCTTTCGCACCGACTGTGTTCGTATACTCCAGAAGTCGGTCAGCAAGCGTGCTCTTGCCATGATCGATATGAGCAATTATGCAGAAATTCCTTATATTCTTCATTAATCTAATCAAATTTGGCTGACTGCAAATTTACGCATATTTTTTTTAACACGAAACCCCACCGTTCCTCTCCACATTATTATTCCGGCTATAAGCAAAAGAAAGAGATTGCAGAACCGAAGTTCTACAATCTCTTTCAAATTCTTTATCCTTTTAATCCGTGTCCCGAAGGAGTTGGATTTAAGACTTACTGTCTATTACCAGTTCCACTGTGAAGCAATCATTCTCAGGTTGGTGCAACCAACAGTGCGGAAGTCAGAAATCTGGTTGTAGCGCATGTTCACGTAGGTAAGAGCCTGGTCAAACGATACGTCGAGCATGGTCAGCTGGTTGTTGTTGCAGAGCAGACGCTGGAGGAAGTTCTGGTTTGCGAGAGTCAGACGGGTAAGGTCGTTGTAAGAGCAGTCTACGAAAGTAAGGTTGGTGCAACCGGTTACATCGAGAGTGGTCAGGTCGTTGTAAGAGCAAACGAGGTCAATCAGGTTGGGGCAGTTGCGAACGCCGAGGGTAACCATATTGTTGTCTGAGCAAACGAAGGTGTTGAGCGAGGGAAGACCGCTTACAATCAGAGTAGCGATGTCGTTGTCGTCAAGGTTGAGGTTTGCAAGGTTCTCGGTACCGAAGAGGTTGATGCTGGTGAGCTTGTTGTAACCTGCATAGAGGTTCTTAAGCTGAGCGCAACCGGTAACGGTAAGAGATTCGATGTCGTTGCCCTGGCAGTTGAGGGTCTCGAGAACGGGAGAGTTAGCGGCGTTCAGTTCAACGAAGTGGTTGTTGGCGCAGTTAAGGTTCTTGAGGTTCGACATGCCTGAGAGAGTAAGCTCGGCAAGACGGTTGTTGTTTACGGTAAGTTTCTGAACAGCGCTTGCGCCTGATACGGTAAGGTCGCGGAGTGCGTTGCGAGAAGCGTTTACTTCTACAAGTGAGGGAGTATTGGAGATGTCAAGACCGGCAACTTTGTTACGGCTGATATTTACTGATTTCAGCTGTGAGAAACCGGCGAGGTTGAGGTTACCGGCGATGTGCTTGTCTTTCCAATCGATGGCGGTTACGTGGCCGTTCTCTACAGTTACACCTTCGATAGAACCGATAGCGTTCATGTCGGTAACTTTGAGAGCCATGGCGTTTGTGCCACCTTTTTCAGCAGTCTGTGACAGGAAGCTCTTAAGCTGGTTAGCTTCGTTTTTGTCAATCTTCTGAGCGAAAACAGTCGTACCTCCAAGTACGAGTGCAATCATTAATAAAGCTTTTTTCATAAAGTAAAATAGTGTTGGGTTAATGTTCTTTTACTTCTCAAACAACAGTTGTGAGAAAAATGTTTAATTCTTGTGATTTTTTTTGATGATTTTTTATGGTATCTGATGGTTTTAGATTTTACACATTATATAATTATAGGGCAAATATAATACATGGCATTAAATAATTTGACATTTGGTATTAAATTTTTTTGCTCTGAATAGAAATTTTTCTTGATTAACGGTTGGAGATGCGATTTATTGTTCAATTTTGAGGTTAAACGCCCGTCAGAAGGGTGCCGGAGCGTCCTCGGCTTCCGATGGCATGAAGTCGGCCGTGCCTCCTTCCAGGGGCGAACCGCCATTGAATTCGGCTCCGTTTATCCTCGACCCTTGTGTAGCCATGGTGACCGATGGATTGCTCTTCCAGTTCTCGAATCGAGCGAAGTCGGCTCTGAAGCGCATGTCGACGTCATCGACTTTACCGCTTCGGTGTTTTGCGACGATAAACTCGGCGAGTCCGCGGATATCGCGGTCATTTCCATCCGTAGCCGACTTCATGTAATACTCCGGACGGTGGATGAAGCAGACTATATCGGCGTCCTGCTCTATGGCTCCCGACTCACGGAGGTCGGAAAGCTGCGGGCGCTTACCATCCTTACCGTCACCTCGGCTCTCAACCGAACGGTTGAGCTGCGAAAGCGCTATGACCGGGATATTGAGCTCTTTTGCAAGCTGCTTGAGCGAGCGTGAAATCATACTTACTTCCTGCTCACGACTGCCGAATTTCATGCCCGACGCATTCATGAGCTGTAGATAATCGATTATGATTATCTTCACGCCCTTTTCTCTGACGAGACGGCGGGCTTTCGTGCGAAGTTCGAATATCGACAGCGACGGAGTGTCGTCGACATACAGAGGAGCGCCATAAAGATTTTTGACTCGCGCCATAAACTGGTCCCACTCCACAGCAGAGAGCTGTCCGCTTCTGATTTTCTCGCCAGGAATCTCACACACGTTGCTCACCAGACGGTTGACCAACTGTAGATTCGACATTTCGAGAGAGAACAGCGCTACAGGTGTATTGTAGTTTACAGCCATGTTCTTGGCCATCGAGAGAACAAACGCCGTCTTACCCATAGCCGGACGGGCGGCTATAATAATAAGGTCGGAATTCTGCCATCCTGAAGTCAATTTATCGAGGTCATGGAAACCCGTCTCGAGGCCCGACAGACCCGTCGTACGGTTGGCTGCGACTTGCATTTGTTCTATCGCCTGACCGATAACCGGGTCAATCTGAGTGACGTCTTTCTTCACATTGCGCTGCGAGATTTCAAACAGCTTGCCTTCGGCTTCCTGCATCAGGTCGTCGACATCGTTGGACTCATCGAAAGCTTTTCCTTCGATTTCAGCCGCAAACGTGATGAGCTCGCGTGCAAGATATTTCTGAGCTACAATGCGGGCATGATAATCGACATGAGCACCCGAAGCCACACGCGATGTCAGCTCCGACACAAATACCGGACCTCCGACGTTGTCAAGCTCCCCGTTGTGGCGCAGCTGCTCCGTCACCGTTAGCATGTCTATCGGTTGATTCGACGCTCCGAGAGCCTGAATTGCCTCGTAAATCTTTCTGTTTTCCGGAAAATAGAACGAATCAGGTTTCAGCATGTCGCACACGCTTGAATAAGCGTCCTTTTCAAGCATCAACGCTCCGAGCACGGCCTCCTCAAGATCTTTATCTTGCGGGAGTACCCGTCCTCCAAAATCATATAATGGAGTCTGTTTTGACGATTTGTTCTGAAAGCTGCTTCGGTTATCAGCCATAATTTAGCTCCTAATATTATAATGTGATGACTGGTGCGAATGTGATGATGATGCAAATTTACAAATTTTTGATTAACTTCGTCACCGTTTTTTTCAACATCTGACCGAATAAGATGTTAAAATTTATCTGAAATGATAGTTTTCCCCAACGCTAAAATCAATATTGGCCTCGACATACTCCGTAAACGCCCGGACGGCTACCACGATATCTCAACCCTGATGGTTCCGGTAGGCTGGTGCGACGTTCTTGAAATCATCCCGGCACGCGGAACGCAGACCACTCTTAACGTAACCGGACGAAAGGTCGATTGTGCGCCGGAGAAGAACCTTGTAATGAAGGCTTATCGGGCTTTATCCGATCTTACGGGAGAGCTCCCGCCGGTCGATATCTATCTTCGCAAGATTATTCCTGACGGAGCCGGACTCGGGGGCGGGTCATCAGACGCGGCATTCACCCTCAAGGCTCTTAACTCACTCTTTTCGCTTGACTACTCTGACAGTGAGCTCGCCAACGTTGCCTCCGGCATTGGGGCTGACTGCCCGATGTTCGTCTACAACCGCCCGATGATAGCATCGGACATCGGCACTACACTTTCCGACTTTGTCCTACCATCATCTATCCGCAATCTGAGAGTGGCGATTGTGAAGCCTTCGGCCGGCGTGTCGACCGCCATAGCTTATGCCGGTGTGACCCCTACCCTCCCCGACGTGAGCCTCGACGAGAGCCTTCGCCGACCGGTTGATGAATGGAAGAGCTGTGTGAAAAACGATTTTGAAGCATCCGTCTTCCCCATCCTCCCGGAAGTAGCCGGAATCAAACAGCGCATTATTGAAATGGGGGCTATTTATGCCTCGCTCTCGGGCTCCGGTTCGGCGGTCTACGGATTGTTTGACGCTGACATTTTGTCAGAACGGCTTGCCGAGTCTTTCCCCGGGTGTTCGTGCTGCCTGACATCGATTATCGACTGAACGTTATCCGCCTCATCGTTGTTATGTAAATAGCTGGTAAAAAAAGCCGGGACACTGGCTTTTTTATAGCAAGTTGGTAAATTATTTGACTATGCGCCGATTTTGGCAAAATTTTTGTTATCATAACCGAAAGAAAAATAAAAATATCATGCACGACAAGAATATAAATAATCAGCAGCCGGACGAAAGCAAGAATCCGGCCCTCGACAACGATCCACAGGAAGTGGAAATTATGGACAATGTGCCCGAAGCTGACGAAGAAAACGAAACTGCTGAAGATATCGAAAACGCCGAAATGTCGGAAATAGATTCTCTCGCCCGTCAGTTGGCCGAAGAGAAACTTAAAGTCGAAAAGGAAAAGAAAGAATATCTTTTCCTCATGGCTGAGTTTGACAATTTCCGCAAACGCACCGTTAAAGAAAAGAGCGACATCATACGCAATGCGGCTGAAAACGTCCTTAAAAATCTTCTCCCCATCGTTGATGATTTTGAGAGAGGCCTTGAAGCTGCGAAGAATACCGACGATGCATCCAGTGTAAAAGAAGGTATGGAGTTGATTTACAACAAGCTCATCAAATACCTCGCCCAAAATGGAGTCAAACCTATCGAAAGCACAGGCGCCGATTTTGATGCCGAACTCCATGAGGCTATAGCCATGGTGCCCGCTCAGGCCGACGACCAGAAAGGCAAGGTAATCGACACTCCCGAAAAAGGCTACACAATCAACGACAAGGTGCTTCGCCACGCCAAAGTGGTCGTTGCTCAATAATTCCACATATAGTTCAATCATCCGAATCTGATTTAAGATGGCAAAAAGAGATTATTATGAAGTGCTCGGAGTAAGCAAATCAGCCACTCCCGAGGAGCTGAAAAAAGCCTACCGTGCACTTGCAATCAAATATCATCCCGACCGTAACCCTGACAATAAGGAGGCCGAGGAAAAATTCAAGGAGGCGGCTGAGGCTTACGACGTGCTCTCCGACCCCGACAAGCGCGCCAAATACGACCAGTTCGGCCACGACATGGGTCCGCAAGGATTCGGTGGCGCCGGAGGTGGCGGTGGTTATTACAGCAGCGGCGGCATGTCGATGGAAGATATCTTCTCAGCCTTTGGCGATATTTTCGGCGGAGGCGGAGGCATGCACTTCGGCGGATTTGATATGGGCGGCTTTGAGAGCGCAGGTGCCGGATATGGCCACTCGCCGCGCAAGCGCACCCGCCGCGGCGACGATTTGAGAATTACTCTCAAGCTGTCGCTTGAAGAAATCGCCACAGGTGTCAACAAGACCTTGAAGCTTAAAAGCTATGTGAAATGCGACCACTGCAACGGCACGGGAGCTAAAGACGGGACATCATTCAAAACCTGCCCCACCTGCCATGGCACCGGAACAATCAATCGTGCCCAGCAGACACCGTTTGGCATCCGCCAGAGTCAGGCAATCTGCCCTGAGTGCGGCGGAGAAGGTAAGGTAATCGATCAGAAGTGTACCTATTGCGGCGGTACCGGCACAGAGTATAAAGACCAGACAATATCGTTCAAAATTCCTGCCGGCGTAACCGATGGAATGACTCTCACCGTTAAAGGAAAAGGCAACGCCCCGATGCACGGCGGAGTCAACGGCGACCTTCTGGTCGTAATCGAGGAGCTCAAACACCCCGAACTCATAAGAGACGGAAACGACATCATCTACAACCTTATGCTCGACATTCCCACAGCCACTTTGGGAGGTTCGGCCGAGATTCCGACTCTTACCGGAAAGGTTCGCGTAAAGATTCCTGCCGGAACACAGCCGGGCAAAATACTCCGTCTTCGTGGCAAAGGCCTGCCCGCATACGGCGAATCAGGCACCGGCGACGAACTTGTAAACGTAATGGTTTACATCCCTGAACATCTCGACGAAAGCGAAAAGGAAACATTTGAAAACCTTCGCAACAAGCCGAATCTACAGGCGAGCGACGCCGTCAAAAAGAGCATCTTCTCGAAGCTCCGCCACGTCTTTGACTAATCATAACGTCTTATCATAAAGGCGGTGTGTCAAATTTGTCGAATTTTGACACACCGCCTTAGTTGTATCCGTATAGTGAGGGTGGCGTCAGAAACGTACCGTATGGTCAATCGGCATACCCTTAACGGTTGGATCCTGGATTTCTTCGGCAACTTGCAATCCGGTTTCAAAGGCCATCTGGAGATCTTTGGGGAACTGCGTCTCTCTCTGCGCGCGCTTTTCAGGCTCTGAGAAGGCGCTTGACTCGTATTTGGTGTAATCCGAGAACTGATATGTGTCGAAAGCCGCCACTCGATGGACGGGCATGAAATAGAAAAGACTTAGAAGTCTTTCGGTCAACGAGCACCGACTTTCTATTCCGTATTGCTTAAAGTATTCTTCGGTGGCATTCATGGAATAAAGCATTGTAAACGATACTCTTTTAGGGGCAAGGCTCACTGCAGGACTGGAATACTGAGCAACTGAGAATATCATTCTCTCCAAAAGACATTTCGTATATGCATTGAGATCCATATAATATATAGGCGACGCAATAGCTACAGCATCAGCCTCGCGAATCTCCGCAAGCAAATCGTGGATACCATCGGGAATCGGACACGTACCAAAGAACTTCCCGCCCTTAATCTTGCAGGAGAAACAACTACGGCATCCGGTGAATTTCAGGTCATATAGATTCACCTTCTTCACTTCTGCGTCGGGCAACTTATGTGTAATACCTTCCACCCACTTATCCAGAAGTTTGTCACTGTTCCACCCTTTGCGTGGACTGCCATTGATTGCTATTATTTTCATAGAATGTTAATTTTGTTATTCTTCTTATCCACTAAACAACAAGTTTAATACGATTGTTGGAATATTAAATATTCAATTTCGCCACAAAAATATTGAATTATGCCTCGAACATTAAAAATTGTAGATATACCTACGGTAACAAGAGATAACCCAAAAGGAAAAACATATTCAAAAGATTTATTTATATACCACGGTGGCTGGCACAACGAGGATGGTAATATCAACTACCGTCTTGACTCACTATGTGTATGCATTGTTGAAAGTGGCACTCACACTTCTACCCTGAATTCCAAGGAGTATATCGTAAGAAAAGATGAAATATTTGTCTGCCATCCGAATGACTTCTACGCCAATATAAACTTCAGCAGCGATTTCTATGCTACTTTCATCTATGCTAACCTTGATTTAATTTCGACACACATCTCATCTCTTGAGATAAGAGAGATTCTGATGAGGTTAAATACAAACCCGATATTGAAGCTTGATAGCAAATCGGTGTCCGTCATTAAATCTTTCCTACAGATTCTGAGACTGAAAGAACCCAACAACAATAATAACGATTCTACTGTTGTCATCCTGACAGCCACCGCTTTACTGATAGAGATATTTTCACTCATAAAAAGCGAGCCGTTTCTGCCTAAAATAGAAAACGCCTCTCAACCGGCAATCCTTTACCAAAAGTTTTTAGATCTGTTGATAAGCTTACCGGTCAAACCTCACCACATGGCATATTATGCCGATCAGTTAGCAGTAACACCAAAATATCTTTCATATGTTTGCAAAAGTCAGAGCGGTCGCACAGCCAACGAATGGATAAGGGAATATGTGATGCACGACGCACATCGCTATCTCATCTCCTCCGATCTGTCGATAAAGGAAATCGCTTCGAGACTCGGCTTTTCAAACTTCTCCTTCTTCTGTCAGAGCGTAAAGCGATTCTGGGGCATGTCACCCCTTAAAATAAGAAACAGAAAATAAAA
>CAYUYQ010000048.1:0-13080 GCA_964449335.1 uncultured Bacteroides sp.
AAGGAGAGCTATGGCAATTTCTGTTGATGGATACGGCAACACCGTACCGGCCATTTCTTCGAGTTTGGCGCCCTGCTCAAGACCGGCGTTGATGTAGAATGCAAGTACTGGAAGCACTGCACCGTTCATGGTCATCGAAACCGACATTTTGTTGAGGGGTATACCGTCGAAAAGCACCTTCATATCCTCAAGCGAGCAGATTGACACACCGGCCTTACCTACGTCGCCCACCACACGTTCATGGTCTGCGTCGTAGCCGCGATGTGTGGCAAGGTCAAATGCCACCGACAGGCCCTTCTGGCCTGCGGCAAGGTTGCGGCGGTAGAATGCGTTTGACTCGGCGGCGGTGGAGAATCCGGCATACTGACGGATGGTCCAGGGACGCAGAGGATACATTGCGCTGTACGGACCGCGCAGGAACGGAGGAAGACCCGACACGTAGTTCAGGTGCTCCAGACCTTCGAGGTCAGATTTTGTATATACGGGTTTTACGGGTATAAGTTCGGGAGTGAGCCACTCTTCACCCGCTGCTTCCGGAGCATGCTGTGCACCGAAAGCATCTTTCGTGATATCTATTGTCTTAAAATCAGGTCTCATTGTCTAAATGATTTTTGAAAGTGTTGGGTGAAACTTTATTTCAGCAGCTTTTTGTTGAATGCCTGAAGCGTTTCGAGCACGTTGCAACGCACATGGACGAAATTTTCGATACCCAGAGCCTTAAGGTCGTCTGTGCATGCAGGAGCACCGGCAACGACGAATTCAGCGCGGCCGTCGAGATATTTGAATGCTTCAGGAGCGAGAGTTGCATATTCGTCATCGCTCGAACACAGCACAACTACATCAGCACCTTTCTCAAGCGCAGCATCGACGCCCTGCTCTACCGTCTCAAATCCGAGGTTATCGATGATTTCGTAGCCTGCGCAACCGAAGAAGTTGGTTGAGAACTGAGCGCGAGCCAGACGCATGGCGAGGTTGCCGATTGTGAGCATGAACACTTTCGGACGGTTTGCGGCAGCCTCGGTGGCCAGACGCAGCGCTTCGAAGTCGCTTGCAGCACGCGAGGTGGGCAGACCCTGACCGTTGCTTTCTTCTGCACCGTCGTGATGGCAACCACAGCCGCAATCGGTCGTCTCGATTTTCTGAGCGGCTGTTTCGTTGATGTTAGGATACTGGTTGGTTCCGAGCAGTATTTCTTTGCGGCGGGCAACGTCAGTGTGGCGTTTTGCTGAAGCTTCACGCACGGCAGCCTGAACAGTCCCGTCGTTGACGCATGCGAGGAACCCTCCCTTGTCCTCTACTTCGAGGAAGAGTTTCCAGGCCTCTTGAGCGATTGCCACTGTAAGAGTCTCTACGTAGTAGCTGCCGCCTGCAGGGTCAACCACTTTGTCAAGATGGCTTTCTTCCTTGAGAAGGAACTGCTGGTTACGGGCTATACGCTCCGAGAAGTCATCGGGCTTCTTATAGGGAACGTCGAAGGGTGTGACGGTTATTGAGTCGACTCCGGCGAGGGCTGCCGACATACATTCGGTCTGGCTGCGGAGGAGATTCACGTGAGCATCGTAAATCGTCTGATTGAAACGCGAAGTGACGGCGTGAACAGTCTGTTTGCAAGCGTCGTCGCTCTTCGGATTATACTGTTTTACAATCTGCGCCCAGAGCATACGTGCTGCGCGGAATTTAGCGAGTTCCATGAAGAAGTTGCTCGATACGCCCATATTGAACTTGATGCGCGATGCAGCTTCGTCAACTTCTACACCTTTTTCGGTGAGCAGTGAGAGCCATTCGGCGCCCCATGCAAGAGCATAGCCGAGTTCCTGATATATGTATGCGCCGGCGTTGCTGAGCATCACCGAGTCAACTGCGAGTACTTTCAGACCGGGGACGTCCTTGACTGCTGCCACGATGTCAGCACCCATCTGAGCGATATCGCCCGGGAATTCCACACCGTGCTTAAGAGCTTTTTTGAACGGATTGAAGTTTATCGAGCCTTTAAACTGCTTTTCCTTGCCTTCAGCCTTGAGCACTTCCACAAGCGCCTCAGCAAGCTGCATAGCCTTGCGGGGACAGCAGGTGAAGTTCACTTCAGTCTTTTCGAGGTCGATTCCGGCAATGAGGGTTTTTATCTCCTCAGCAGTTGCTTCCTTTACTTTAAAGCCAACCGAAACAATGCCTTTACCGAGCACCTCAATAGCTTTTTTGTTGGCCTCCTCGGCACTTTCGGCTATTATCTCCTGGCGGGGAAGCCAGTCGTTGTTTGTGCGTGTGCCACGTACAAACGGATACTCGCCCGGAAGCGAATCAGTGGTTTTGAAATCGGCGATATCCTCGGCCCGATACATGGGTTGAACATTGAACCCTTCGTTGGTTCTCCAAACCAGTTTTTTATCGAAAGGCGCGCCTTTAAGGTCGGCCTCTACCTTCGCGCGCCACTCCTCAGTGGACACGGGAGGAAACTGGTCAAACAGTTTTTCTCTCTCTTGGGTCATATTAGGTAAACTTATGGTATTTTTATGATATTGTCGGTTAAATGTTGATTGGTCGGAGGACTGACAGTCCCTTTACCGTGCAAATTTAGCAAACTTTTATTCTCACATCAAATATTTCCATCCCTTTTTGACCCTCACGACTTTATATCGGCTCATATCCGCTTACGTAGTCCGCAAAAACATCCGGACGACGCTTTGATTCTAAAGCGCCGTCCGGACATCAACTATTTTCTATGAGATATGCTTTACTTTTCGTTAGCGGGCTGCCACGATTTCAGGCTCGATTACACGCTGAGCGTGGAGGAAGCGGTTGCTGTAGTAGCCTCCGTCAGGGAAACTCTGAATCGTGATGCCTTTGCTTGAAGCCGAATGAATAAATTTCAGTGAACCGGTGGCCTCGTCGACTTCAATCACCATGCCTACATGACCAACGGTTTTTCCACCGCGACGGCCGCTGAAGAATAATAGGTCGCCAACTTCTACCTGCGACAGATTCACGCGGGTACCCTGCAGCGCCTGAGTACGCGAACTTGAATCAATCGACATGCCGAAATTGCGGAAAACGAAACTTGTAAAACCGGAGCAATCAAAACCATTTGGCGTCTTTCCACCGCGACGATAGCGGATACCGAGATAATTCTTAGCAAATGAAACGAGCTCGCTTTTCAAAGCGTCGTTACCACCAATCATGCCGAGATTGTCAATCGGTTCGCCAAGCATTTCTTCGAGGGTCGGCATCATCACGTCGCCATTGGCATCTTTCTGAAACAGACCTGATGTGGCTGCCACGGCATTTGCCGAGCCTGAGTCTTTGCGGTCAGGAGCAGGCGCGGGCTTCGCAAATGAAATCGAAGTAAGTAAGATAGCAGCTAATGACAGAACTATTTTTTTCATGACGGTTTTCGATTGGTTCCGGGAGGACTATCAGTCATCCTTTTTCCCGTTGTTTTTTTACACTGCAAATTTACCTCAATATCCTTTCTCATGAAAATGCCTGAAAACACTGTCGGCCGTAGAATAGGATTATTCCGCGGCCGACAGGCATATAAGCTTTAAAACAAACGTGAAATTATCAACTTTAAATTAACAAATGATTACATTTCATGTGCATTTTCAACGCCTCGATTGATATTAATCTTTCGTTTAAAGACTATTTGTTAATGCTAGTTAATTATTGAAAACGTTTCGTCAAATAATTTAACACTGTACATTTCACTCATCTTAACTCCATCAATATACCGCTAGAATACTGATACTTATCAGGCATCACTGCACAGATAGCTTTCAAATGAGCAAATCGTATTTTAACATTTATTTGGTAATTTGTTTGTAACACTTCAGCAGACCTTCTATCAGTTCACAATCACTTCATCAATGAAGAACCACGACGGATGTCCTACTCCAAAATGCCATGACGGACACATTTTTGTTCCGGTAACGTTAATTTTAACATACCGTGCCTTAACGGGATTGGGAGTATCAACGCCGAACTCCACGAATTTTATCGACGACGTACGGTCTTCCGGACGTGCATCCTCACCAAGACTCATATAGTCCTTTCCATCTGTCGATGCGAAAACGCCTATCTTCTCCGGAAGAAGCACCCAGCCTCCAATCTGATGGAGGAAGTCAGCTCCTACATGGGTGAATTCCTTTTCTTCACCAAGATCGATAATGAACGATCCATCCGTACCTTCCCAGCCGACCCAGCCTTCGATGAAGTTGGAGCCGCCAAAAAGTTCGTCTGTCATAGCTGTCTCGCCGAGCGCGGCGTAGCGCTGATGGGGAGCCTCAAGCCATTCGATTTTTGCGCCTTTTGCCTTATTGAAACCGGGCTCGCGCAGATAACGCGACCGATAAAGGTCGCAGTATTCCATGGGAGTATTACCATTCTCATTTATATATTGCAGATTGTAAAGCTCAGCCTTTTTGCGGAACTCGTCGAGCAATGCCTCGGTGGCCGCTACATCGGTCACTCCGTTGGAGCGAGCAATCTCCAGCTTGCTGTACTGCAATGGCAATCGCGACCGCTGCACGCGCGCATAACGGGCACTGTCGGCGGCAACCGCCTTTTCGGCTTTGTCCCACAACTCATCATAGCGTTTTATAAGCTTGGGATTAAGCATACCGTTTTTATGTGTCACCGGCGAATCATAAATCCACAACTCTCCGTTCGATGCCAGAAGACCACCTTCGAGCAATTTTTCGTATTCATATATATAAGGTGCGGCTGCTCCATAATATCCGTTCATAAACTCGTGCATGAGCGAGTCAGAATCAGCCTCTGGATTCCACATCAGCTTACTGATCATCCAGGCACGCATTTCCGAGAAGTCACCGCCACGAGAGCCGCCGATTTGCGAAAAATGCATCTTCACATTGTGGTCGCGGAAGGTCTGGATATTTTTCTGCAGAATAGGGAAATTGGGAAACGGCGTCGACATATTGGAGAAGTTGATACCGTAATCCCATACGAAAATATTGTCTGATATTTTACTCCATCCATCGAGAGCTTTCATAAAGTCCTGTCCACTCGCGTTGTCGGTCAGTGGCACTTCTCGTTTGCAGTCGATGTCGCAAAGCATTATATTGACGTTGGGAAGTGGCTTGGTAACCTTCGGTGGATGCATGGTGAAAAGATAAGCAAGCGTTGAGAACTGCTTGTCGGGGAAACGCTCGGCGAGTTTATTGAGGAAGCGAACAAAGTTACCCGATGGGCTCCCCTCTATCGAATCTACAGCCGCACAGAGTTCGCACTTGCAATTGGTGAAGTTTCCGTCGTTCTGACTTACTGAAATCATGGTTCGTCCGGGATTAGCCTTAAACACTGAGTCTATGGCAGCAACTGCCTTTTCAAACACCTCAGGATTGTTAAGACACCACTGGCTCGCATGACCCGGACGGCGCTCTCCGTTGATAAACGAATAATACTCGGGGTGATCTTTTCCGTAGACGTCGCTCGGCAACAATGCGTTCATGGTGTGGACCCAATATCCTCCGGCAAACTCATCAGACGGTTCTTCAAAACGCATCCACGCACGATAATCCGGGTCCGACAGTGCATAACACTGGCTCTGACGGTAGCGGAACGCAGGATTCTCGAAACGGTCTATCGCGTCAAACACGATTGTCTCCATCGGGGTGAAAGAGTACTCATGATCACCATAGTAATTGACGCCCAGATTACCTTCAAGCAGCCCGACCACGCCATAGAGAGCGCCCTTATCGCCACCGCTGCTTATATAGAGACGATTGTCCGCCTCGCGCAGGCGGAATCCGTCCTCCGTCAGTCCTGAGGTATCGCCTTTGCCTATCACCACGTCATTTTTGCGCAGCGACGAGCCTGCATCAACTATCGGCAGTTCGGCGCCGCTTATGCGTTTCACGAATTTCTGAAGCAATTCTGCTCCCTGACGGTTGACTGGCGCGTTATCGCTGACAATGCGACCTTTCGCCCGGCCATTTTCCACAAGCGTCACTTCAGCCTGCAGTGCCGGAGTTAAAAATAAAGCTGTAGCCAGTACAGCTGCTAATCTTTTCATTTTGGATTGGTATTAGTTAGAACTTAATTCATACAAATATAGCCAATCTGTCCGATATCTCCGCTATCTCACCGCCATAAAAAGAATCTGCGCTCAATATCTGACGCTCAAATGACTTTTTTACAGTTTGGTTTAATTTTTTGTCTTTAAGATTTTGTAGTTTCAATAATTAATGTATAATTTTACAACACTAATACACTACCGCCAAATGAGAGACTACGACGACATCCTATTCAATATCAAAATAGCGAGCGGGCAGCCGCGCCCCGGCGCACTGCTCGTGGCCGAACCGTTTTTGCGCGAACAGCATTTTGCCCACACCGTGATACTTCTTATTGATTACGCTCCGGCTTCACCGTCGATGGGTGTCGTTCTCAACCGTCTTACTGCTTATACACTTCAAGGACTAATATCAGGCGTTGAACGTGAAGACCCGATTCAGGTCTACTGCGGAGGCCCGATGTCGTGCGACCGCCTCTTTTTCATTCATACTCTTGGAGAAGCCATTCCGGGTTCGCGTGAAGTCGCACCGGGAGTATATATTGGTGGCGAACTTGATGCGGTGCTCGACTATATCAATGCCGGTTTACCGCTCGACGGCTATGTTAGATTTTTCGTGGGCTACAGCGGTTGGAGCCCGATGCAGCTCGACGAGGAACTACGCGACCACGTGTGGGCCGTCACAGACCCCATCGCACCCGACTCACTGCTGAAAGGCTCTGAAGATAAGTACTGGCATCGTTTCGTCCGCAAACTCGGCTCCCCTTTCCGCGGCTGGCTTTTCCAACCGCAGAATCCCCATAACAATTAAGTTTTTCTAAACGCTATGATTCGGCGTCGGCGCCTTTTCCCGCAGCGTTATCGCCGCGACGGCGGTTATTCCGATTATTACGGCGCCAGCGATTATGGCGTTTCGGCTTGTTTTGAGCCGGAATGCTTGCATTTTCAGCGGCACTATTCTGCGGATGCTCATTTGCTTCAACTGATGGCTGTGCACTTGCCGCCTGTCCGTCATGCTCTATAGAATTACCTGATGCGTCGTTCCTGCGATTGCGGTTGTTGCGCCGACGATGCCCGTCGTTTCTGCGGGGCCCGCGGCTATCGCGCTCCGATTGGCGCTTTCCGTCATCGTCATTCCCAATCCCGGTCATGCCCTCAGGCAGTTCACACCGCTTGACCTTTTTTCCCAAAAACTTCTCGATTCCGGCAAAACGGCGGCGATCTTTGTCGCTCACAAACGTAACGGCTACACCTTCGGCACTTGCACGCGCCGTTCGTCCGATTCGATGCACATAGTCCTCGGCGTCGTGGGGCACATCATAGTTAATGACCATCGAGATACCGTCGATATCAATACCGCGGGCCACAATATCCGTAGCCACGAGCACATCCGTACGTCCGGCTTTGAAATCAAGCATCACCTCCTCACGCTTGTTCTGATCAAGATCGGAGTGCATCTCTCCAAGCTTTATCTTCGCCTTACGCATCTCGCGGGCAATTTCCTTGACTTTGAGTTTTGATGACGCGAACACCAGCACGCACTTTGCTTCGGGACCGCTCAACAGGTTCTTCACAATCTGAAGCTTCTGGGGCTCATAGCAGAAATAAGCCCGCTGATCTATCTTATCGGCCGGACGAGAGACTGCGATTTTCACCTCTGCCGGATCTGTCAAGATTGTCTTGGCAAGCTGCTGGATTTTCGGAGGCATGGTCGCCGAAAACATCAGCGTCTGGCGTTCTGCCGGAAGATGTTTGACAATCTGCATAATATCGTCGTAGAAGCCCATATCGAGCATACGGTCAGCCTCATCGAGGATAAAGAATGACACTCTCGACAAATCCACGCAACCCATCTGCAGATGCGCCAACAGGCGTCCGGGAGTTGCTATCACCACGTCTGCGCCCAATTTAAGTCCACGCTGCTGGCGCGCAAACGTCGGGCCGTCCGTACCGCCGTAAATCGGCAGACTGCTGACCCGCAAAAAGTAGCTGAATCCCTGGAGCTGCTGGTCAATCTGCATAGCCAGTTCGCGCGTAGGCGTCATGACTATGCAGTTCACGGCATCTTCGGGGAATTCGCCGTCGGCCAGTCGGTTGAGTACAGGCAGCAGATAAGCAGCCGTCTTTCCCGTACCAGTCTGAGCCACGGCTATAAGATCGCGGCCGTCAAGAGCCAGCGGAATCGATTTTTCTTGTATTGGAGTGCATTCGGTTATATGCATCGCGTCGAGAGCATCGAGCACGTCATAATTCAGGTCTAAATCTTCAAACCTCATCTTTTCAATAGTCTAATTACTCAGGCATATTCAATACGCCGATTTTCTGCAAAAATACGAAATCCGCCCCAATCCCACAACCTTTAATATCGCCTTATGCTTTGCATTGTCGATTCTTTTGCATACCTTTGCCGTGTGTCGACAAAGGGGTGCTCCATGACAAGGGGCTGAGATTTATACCCTCCGAACCTGAAACGGATAATTCCGGCGCAGGGATTGTTACTATACTTTCGCCCGCCTTTCATGTACCTCCGTGTCGGCCAATGAACTGTCTAACCGCTCATTGTCCCGATTTTTCATGAAGCGTTACATACCTGTTCTTTCAATAGCCGGCTCCGACTGCAGCGGGGGCGCAGGCATTCAGGCTGATATTAAAACGATTTCGGCCATAGGCTGTTACGCGATGACAGCTATCACTGCGCTGACCGTTCAGAACACTACCGGAGTCAGCGCTATCGGCGAAGTCTCGCCTGAGATTGTCGAAGCTCAGATTGAAGCCATCTGGTCCGACATTCCACCTCTTGCCGTCAAAACCGGAATGCTTTTCAACCGCGAAGTGATTGAAGCGGTTGGCCGATCATTCGTCAGTCATAAACCGCAGCACCTCGTTGTCGACCCGGTATCTGTCTCTACTTCCGGCTCGCTTCTGCTCCGGCGCGACGCCATTGACTCACTCATTGACCGCATACTCCCCCACTCACTCATTGTCACTCCCAATGTGCGTGAAGCTCATGAACTGACCGGTGAGACAGCCCCCGACCTACAAGCCGCGCGGCTCCGCGAGATGGGCTGCCGAAACATTCTTCTTAAAGGTGGCGATGCCGACACTCCCGGCGTGAAAATTGACTTACTCTACCTCGAAGGTGCCCCAGAACCTATTGGGTTCAAGGCCGATGAAGTCGTAACACGCAATACCCATGGCACCGGGTGCACATTGTCGTCGGCCATAGCCTGCTATCTTGCTCTCGGCATGCCGGTCGATGAATCTGTCGGGCGTGCCAAGTTGTTCATCACACGCGCGCTTCAGGCCGGAGCCCGTGTAGCTATAGGACATGGACATGGCCCCGTAAACCATCTGTTCGGGCCGCGCCACATGAAATTTGACCTCTCCAATCCCAATCATAACCGAAAATGAAAGTAACTGTCAACAACAAATTAATCGAGCTTCCCGATGGAGCGACTCTCTCCGACGCTTTAAATGCCGTAGCTATTGAACCGCGCGGAATCGCTGTAGCGCTCAATGACACCGTCGTGCCTAAAGACAAACTTGGCGAGACTCCCCTATCCGATTCCGACAAAATTTTGATTATTAAAGCATTCTACGGCGGATGAAACGATTAATGCGTATTGCCGTTACCCCTGTCGATATCACTCCCGACGAGCCGCAGATGATTGCGCGGGTGCTTGATGCCGATTGGGATATGGTGCATCTGCGCCATCCGGCCGCTTCGTTGGCCGAGATGCGTCGACTAATCGAAGCCGTGCCTCAACGCTATCACTCCCGCCTGCGACTCCACGGTCATTTCACGCTTGCATCCGAATTCAATCTTGGCGGTCTCCATCTTAACTCCCGCTGTCCCGCGCCTCCCGCTTTTTATTCCGGGCCGCTTAGTCGCAGCTGCCATACCGTCGATGAAGTCATCGACTCCCGAGGGTACGACTATGTGACGTTGAGCCCCATTTTCCCGAGTGTCTCCAAGCCGGGTTATGGTAAGAGCACCGGTTTTAACGCATCCGAACTCGAACGGATTGACAAAATGCGACCCACATCTGTTATAGCATTGGGAGGCATAACTCCCGCGACTCTTCCGGAGCTGACGCGCATGCCCTTTCAGGGATTCGCCACATTGGGCTATCTGTTGGGCTGCGGCAATCCGTCGCTTCTACCGGAGCGCCTGATGCAATTCGAACAAATAATAAAAACAATTTGATATGCTTCAATTTATAACTAATCACAGCGATAAATATTCCATAGCCGAAGAGGCCCAGATGGTAATTGAAGGCGGTTGCCGATGGATACAACTGCGAATGAAGGATGCCACCGACGAAGAAGTGCGTGCCGTTGCCCTCGAACTCATCCCGATGTGTCAGGAAACGGATACATTCCTCATAATCGACGACCGTGTGGAACTCGTCAACGAGCTAAAAGTCTCGGGCGTACATCTGGGTAAAGACGATATGGATCCGCTTCAGGCGCGCGAGATTCTCGGCCCGCACGCCATCATAGGAATCACAGCCAATACAGCTGAGGACATTCTGAAATATAAAGGAAAGGATATTGATTATGTAGGAGTGGGTCCGTTCACGTTCACTTCCACCAAAAAGAATCTTGCTCCCCAACTGGGACTCGAGGGCTATCGCTCGATTGTCAGCACTGTTCGTGAGGCCGGTATGGAAATTCCGATTGTGGCAATAGGCGGCATAACTATCGACGATGTCAACCAGATTATGGAGACGGGTGTCAACGGCATCGCTATGTCCGCAGCGATAATCAATGCTCCCGACCCTGTAGAATATACGGCTCAGGTTCTTGACAAGCTGGCGTTCTGATATCGTCAACTCATATCCTCTCCCTCACTTTTCCTCTTTTATAATAAACCAATTACATATCATATTTATATGACCGATTCACTCTTTATCGGCGGTCGTGAGTTCACGTCGCGTCTGTTTGTCGGCACCGGTAAGTTTTCGTCAAACGAGCTGATGCTTCGCTCCATTATCGCCTCCGGATCCGAAATGATAACCGTTGCCATGAAACGCATTGACATGGAACACGAGGAGGAAGACGATATGCTCCACCATATCAACCGCGAACATGTGCAGCTTCTGCCCAACACATCTGGCGTGCGCAATGCGGCTGAAGCCGTTCTCGCCGCCCGACTGGCCCGCGACTGCTTCGGTACAGACTTCATCAAACTTGAGATACATCCTGACCCGAAATATCTTCTGCCCGATCCGATAGAAACACTGGCTGCTACAGAAGTGCTCGCAAAGGAAGGTTTTAAGGTTCTTCCCTATATTCAGGCCGATCCGGTGCTCTGCAAGCGGCTTGAGGAAGTAGGCACTGCGGCGGTCATGCCGCTCGGAGCGCCCATAGGAACCAACAAAGGACTGAAGACACGCGATTTACTGGAAATCATTATCGAAGAAAGCCGCGTGCCGGTCGTTATTGATGCCGGACTCGGCGCCCCCTCTCATGCAGCCGACGCCATGGAGATGGGTGCTGATGCCGTGCTTGTCAACACTGCCATTGCCGTTGCCGGCGACCCTGTGGAGATGGCCGTAGCGTTCCGCATGGCTGTCGAAGCCGGGCGCAAAGCCTATCTTGCCGGACTCGGCAACGTTGCCTCACGCGCCATTGCTTCGAGTCCTCTGACCAGTTTTCTCGACTGATTCAATTTCTCTGATTAGCCAACATTTCACCCATATTCCTCTATACAGCAATGAAAATCGATAATATCACCGTTTCTTCCTATCCCGGATCTGAGAAAGTCTATATCCCCGGCAAGATTCACCCCGTGAAAGTTGCCATGCGCCGTATCAATCTGACGCCTACCGTCACAACCGACGAAAATGGCCATCAGTGCGTGCGCGAAAACGCGCCTGTAACCGTTTATGACACATCAGGCCCCTACACCGACCCGGCAATAAGTCTCGACATCAACGCCGGACTGCCCCGCATACGCCAGGAGTGGACCGCTGCACGCACAGACCTCGAACAGCTCCCTGAAATCACATCGGATTACGGTCGAGCCCGTCTCGCCGACCCTACGCTCGATGCCATCCGATTTCCTCACACCCACGCTCCGCTTCGTGCCCGCGAAGGACGTGAAATAACCCAGATGGCTCTGGCACGCGCCGGAGTGATCACTCCTGAAATGGAATACGCCGCCATACGTGAAAACGCCGATAATGAAGCCAGAGGCATCAAAACCTACATCACTCCTGAATTCGTGCGCCGGGAGATTGCCGAGGGTCGTGCCATAATCCCGGCCAACATCAATCATCCCGAGGCTGAGCCAATGATTATAGGCCGGAATTTCCGAGTCAAGCTCAACACCAACATCGGTAATTCCGCTCTTTCATCGGGCATCGAGGAGGAAGTGAATAAGGCCGTGTGGAGTTGCTACTGGGGAGGCGATACTCTGATGGATCTCTCGACTGGTGACAATATCCACGAGACGCGCGAGTGGATTATCCGCAATTGTCCCGTGCCCGTGGGCACCGTTCCCGTCTATCAGGCTCTTGAAAAGGTCAACGGCCGGGTCGAAGACCTGACATGGGAAATCTACCGCGACACACTAATTGAGCAAGCCGAACAAGGCGTTGACTATTTCACTATCCACGCCGGAGCGCTCCGCGCCCATGCCGACCTCGTCGGTGAACGTCTGACAGGCATCGTGTCGCGTGGCGGATCAATCATGACCTCCTGGGCTGTGATTCACAATCAGGAAAACTTCCTCTACACGCATTTCGATGAAATCTGTGAAATTCTTGCCCGTTACGATGTAGCCGTATCGCTCGGCGACGGCCTGCGCCCGGGCTCAATCCACGATGCTAACGACCGCTCGCAATTCATGGAGCTCGATGTGCTTGGCGAGTTGACGGAAATCGCCTGGCGTCATAATGTGCAGGTGCTTATCGAAGGCCCAGGCCACGTTCCCATGCATAAGATTCGTGAAAATATGGACCGTCAGCTCGAAAAATGCCACGAAGCTCCATTCTATACCCTCGGACCGCTGACTACCGACATTGCTCCCGGCTATGACCATATCA
>CAYUYQ010000049.1:0-5798 GCA_964449335.1 uncultured Bacteroides sp.
GCGGCCCAGAGCACAACAACGCGGTCAACGCCGTTTTCTTTCTTGAAGTTGCGGATGTCCTCGCGAAGCTGCTCGGTCATGTCCCAACGGTCTTTAACGGTCTTTACGTTGTCGCCGTCAAGACGTTTTGCATAGTTTTTGTCGAAAGCGGCCTTCATGGGCACGATTTTCTCGAGCTCGTCTTTTACGGGGTTGATGTCTTTTTCTTTGAGAACCTCGCAGTTGATAGCGCTTTCGTAAGCGTTCTGGGGATATACATCCCAAGCTCCGAACACGATATCGTCGAGCTCGGCGATGGGAACGATTTCGTTGTATTTCAGATATTTCTTGTCGGCGCCTTTACCCACGCGGATTTTGTCATACTGGGTCATTGAACCAACAGGTTTGGTCAGACCTTTGCGGGCCATAAGCACACCGGTCATAAAAGTCGAGCTAACGGCGCCAAGGCCTACTACGAGTACGCCAAGTTTGCCTTCTGCCGGCTTAACGTTTGTCTTCTTCATGATTCTTTAAGAAATGTGTTATTGGTAATTATTCTTATTGATAGTTAGATGATTTCGGATTGGGAGAGTCTTCCGGAATCAAAGCGGGTGTAAAAGTACAGTCAATTTTATCAACTGCAAAATAATTTTATTTTAATAAAGTCTTATTTTTGCTAAAATTTGATAAAAATAACGCGCTTTAGTTAAATTATATAGATTTATCAGTGATTTATACGATTATTTCCTAAATTTCTATAATGCCATGTCGAGCACTTCAGAGAGTGTTTTGATGGCCGCAGGGTCGTTGACGAGGTCTTCGTCGGCCGTCCAGCCCTTGCCTTTGAGCCACGCCACGCGGCAGCCGAGCGAGCGGGCGGGAAGGATGTCTTTTTTATAGCTGTCGCCTACCACGAGCACTTCTTCAGGCCTCAGGCCGAGAGCTTCTACGCCGAGAGCGAAGATGGCCGGATCGGGCTTCCGCACACCCACCACGGCACTCTCGATAATCCGACGGAAGTAGTGGCGCAGCCCGAAGTCTTCGAGCACAGCCTCCACGTTGCCATAGAAGTTGCTGACCAGAACCATGGGATAACGCTCATAGAGAGCGTCGAGCGTCGGACGGGCGTCGGCTATGGAATTGCGCGCGGCGTCGTAGCAATAGTCAGCGACCGGCCTGGCCCAGGTAGCCGCGGCGTCGGACGGCAGATGGCCATTGTCGGAAAGCCATTGCAGTTCGATGCGCATTTTTATGAGCAGCAGGTCGTGGAAATTGTGGTGAGGCAGGATGTGACGGGTCCGGGCAAGTTCGCGCTCGGCAAACACGTAAGCATCGCGAAACACCTCTTTGCCGACCGGCACACGGCACGCCTGATAGCCGTCCCAGATAATCTCGCTCCAGTGCACTCCGCGGCTGTCGATGGTGCCGCCGTAGTCAAATATTATGCCTTTGATTTCAGTATTTTCCATCTTTGAGTTGTCGGGTAAAATTGCGGCAGATGCGTTCGTGACGCACTACCATATATATCAGGAGAACGTTGAGCACCGTAAGCTCAAAAGCGAAATAGAGCCAGGGCATAGTGAGGAAGAGCGAGGTGAAGAGAGCTATGGTGCGCCAGTTGAACGACAGGATGTTGGTATACTTCATCAGCGGCAGACTCTTTGCGCGGAACGCATCGCGGAAACTCTGGGGCACACGTCCCGAAGGGAAGCGGCGACGGAGCTCGGCGCGGAGGGACTGCATGGCAGGAGTGGTCTTTTCCTGATTGGCAGTGTAGTTGACATACGATGTCATCGTCAGCTTCTTCCAGAAGTTGTGTTTCCAGCTCAGGGCTGCCAGCTTGTGGCGAAGGTCGTCGGTCGATTCAAGTTCGCTTCCCTCCTCGCCCTTGAGGAAATAGAGGTGGAACTGGCGATAATAATCGGCCATAGCAGCCTGCTTTGCATGGCAGATGCCGGTGATGACGGCCATAGTCCAGATCACCCAGTGGTGCTGGCTGAAAAATGGCGACGTGACGTTCTCACGCAGACAGATGGCCACGTAGATTGTCGCGAACCATAGGTCGCCGCTGAGTCCGTCGAGTATTCGGCCCAGACGCGAGTACTGCTGTGTCATTCGCGCGAGCTGGCCGTCGGCGCTGTCAAACGAGTTGGCCCAGATGAGCAGCAGCATACCGATGACGTTCACCCACATTTCGGGAAAGTAGAACGCCACACCGGCGCCGATGCCTAAGAATATCGAGGCTATTGTAATGGCATTGGGTGTCACACCCAGTTTTTTAGCCAGAGTGGCCCAGGCGTAGCCTATCGGACGATAAAATGCGAGGTCTATGCCCTCTTCCGTATCGAGAGATTTGAGCGAGGCCTTGAAGCCGGATTGCTTGGTTTGTTCCATTTGCTTGTCGGGTGGTGAATTAGTTGCGTTCCTTTATAGCTTTGATTATGGCCTTGGCTATATAGGGGCCCGCCTCGTTGCGGCAGGGTGCGAAGCTGGGCCAATCGTTGAAGTCGATAATCCTGATTTCTCCTTCGGGCGAGATGATGCAGTCGCCACCGTAGACAACCACGTCGAGCGCTTCGGCGGCATCGCTGCAGATTTTACGCAGATAGTCTTTGTCAAACGGGATGCCTTTCGATTTGCCGTTAATGGCCTCGGCGCCGTATTTGCTGTGGCCCTCATCGAAGGGGTAGAACCAGTAGAAGAAGGGCGTGTCGCGAACCGAATAGAATTTTATGAGATCGCCCGGAAGATGGCGGTTGATTACCGCCCGTCGGATTCCACGCAGGAAGTATTCCTGAAGCACCTCCTGAGCTTCCTCGGGATGGCGGACATAGCTGACGTCTTCTTTGTGCATGGCGTGGAAATCGCCGCGCTTTATCCAGCACGATGTGAATCCGGCGCGCTCGATGGCGTCTTTCACCGCCTCGTCGGTGTTGACAATCAGACTCTCGGGATAGGGTATGCTGTGTCCAACGAGAATACGGGTCATGCGTTCACGGGTGCAGTTTTCGATTCCGTAGCCCGAATTGATGACGAGAGCTCCGGCATCTTCAAGCTGCTGCAGGCGTGCTATCGAACGCTGCTCGCGACACATGTTGACTATTATCCGCTCCGTCACGCAACCTGCATTGAGCTGCTCCTCGGAGTAGACGTTGACTTCATAGCCGCGCTTGCGCAGCTGGTCGGCCATTATGTTGAAAATAGCGGCGTCGTTGCCTATATGGTTGGGAGAGTAGGCGCCGGCTCTCATGATTCCGGCTATTTTTATTTCGGCCATTGCTGAAATTGATTTGAAAGGGGAATTGACGGTTTATTAGCGAAAGTCAGTTTGCTGACTGAGGAAAGTTTCGGCCGTGGCTATGTCGCCGGCGTGGTCCACATCAATTATTTTTTGGAACGGGAATGCCTGCAGATCAAGTCCGGCTTCGACGAGGGCGCGCTGATAGTTGCGCATGCGGGCCATGCCGCTGTCGATGCACTGCTTGAGCACTTCGAGAGCCGGGGGCGTCAGGCCGTAGATACCTCCGGAAATGTATTTCACTCCGGGCCACGGCTGGTCGCGGAAAGCGGTGATACGGTCGGCCGCGTCGACGTCGATATAGAGCGGTTTTTCATCGTCGATAAACGATGTCACGGCCATATAGCCGTCGGCCTTGGTGTCGGCGCTGAATGTCGCGATATATTTTTTAAATTCTTCGGGACGGAATATCGTGTCGACCGTCGTCAGACAGAATTTTCCCTGATGACCGAAATGACGGCTCACCTCGTAGAAACTGTGCATCGAGCTGGGTGTTGACTTCACAACCAGTTTGAAGGGGACCGGGAGCGACAGACTTTCGAGATATTCGCGCACCTGCGTCATCTGCTCGTTGACGATGATGCTCAGCGATTCGGGCTCGCTGTCCATAAAGATATCAATCAGGCGTTTTATCATCGGCACTCCGTTGAGGCGCACCAACGGTTTGGGGAGCGCGACCCCTTCCTGCTGTAGGCGCGAGCCTTCGCCGGCCGCTATAATGGCATAGTTCATCAGTCTGTGTCAGATTTAGTTAAATCGAGAACCACGTTGTCTTTTTTGTTTTTCTCGAAATATTGTTTTTTCAGTGGATTGGCGGTGAGTTCGGCGTGCGAACGGCGACTGCGGAGCACGTCGATGGCACGGTAGATAGCCTGACGCATCGATTCGCCGTCGGCGCGCCCCTGACCGGCGATGTCGTAGCCTGTGCCATGGTCGGGCGATGTGCGCACGTAAGGCAGTCCGGCCGTGAAGTTTACGCCGGCGTCCATCGCCAGAGTCTTGAAAGGGGCCAGTCCCTGGTCGTGATACATCGCCAGCACACCGTCGAATTTCCGGAACAGGCCGTTGCCGAAGAATCCGTCGGCGGCGTATGGCCCGAAAGCGTTGATTTTCTTAGTCTGAGCTTCGGCAATAGCGGGAGCTATTGCCTCCTGCTCTTCGGAGCCCATCAGGCCCGACTCTCCGTTGTGGGGGTTGAGCGAGAGCACGGCTATGCGCGGATGCGGCAGACTGAAATCGCGGATAAGCGAGCGATTGAAGTCCTCGATTTTGCTCAGCACCGTTTCGCGGGTTATGCCGGCGGGCACAGCCGCGAGCGAGGTGTGGATTGTCACCAGCGCCACACGCAGACTGTCGGTGCAGAGTATCATGAGTGCGCGCGCATTGTCTTCGTCGGCCAACGATGCCTCGAGATATTCGGTGTGACCGGGGAATTTAAATTCGGCGCTCTGTATATTATGCTTGTTGATGGGGGCGGTGACAAGGGCGTCGATTTTTCCGGCGCGAAGGTCGGTAACTGCCCGCTCGAGCGCGGCAAAAGCAGCCTTTCCGGCTTCGGGCGACTCGACTCCCGGCTCGATTTTGAGCGACTCGTCGACAACGTTGACAATGCTGTATTCGCCGTTCTTGGCGTCGGCCGCATCAGCAACCTGAGTGAACGTTATCGGTTGAAGCTGGGCACCCTTGCGGTAGTAGGCAGCAGCCTTAGCCGACCCGTAGACCACCGGCGTGCAAAGCTCGAGTATACGGTTGTCCTCCAGCGCGCGGAGTATCACCTCGTAGCCTATTCCGTTGGTATCGCCGTGGGTTATTCCTATTTTGAATTTTTTTTCTGACATGAATGATTTTACATTTAGCTGACGCCGCGCTATCGCCGGCGCCGCGCTATTAGAGCGCTAATTTACTCATTTTCTCCATACGTGCCAAAACCTCCCGCATTTTCAGCTTTTTTCAAGCCTCGGAGATACCTTCACCGTTGCGTGCGGGAGGCGGCGAGGAGGGTCAGTGCGTTGCGACGCAAGCCGGCGAGTTTGGCCCGCTTTATGGCTGAGTGGGAGAAGATGGTTGAGAATTCGGGCTGTGTCATTTGGGCGGCTGCAGCGGGAGTTATGGCTGCGACAGCCGGGCGGGGCATCAGTTCGGGAACTACGCACGGCGCAGGGTGGGCGTTGTGTGGGCACGCCTGTAGACATGCATCGCACCCGTAGAGACGGCCGTGAAGATTCGTCCCTGCCTGAAATTCACCGCGATGCTCGATGGTGAGGTAGCTTAGGCAACGGCGCGCATCGACGGTGCCATCCTCGCGCAGAGCGCCCGCAGGGCATGCGCGGACACACCGTCGGCATCGGCCGCAATCGCGGTCGATTGCTTTGGTGGGCGGAAGCGCAGCGGTGGTGATGATTTCGCCTAAAAACATGTAGGAACCCATGCCGGGCACGATGACGCTGCCGTTGAGTCCACGCACACCTACTCCGCACTTGACGGCCCAATAGCGCTCGCGGAGCGGCGCCGTATCGACGCA
>CAYUYQ010000049.1:5898-8208 GCA_964449335.1 uncultured Bacteroides sp.
CCACTCTATGGCGCGGGGAAGCACGGCCATCATATTGTCGCGCGCCTTAAGCGAATCATGGAACACGATTATCGAGCCGTTGCGGACGTAGCGGATTACGTTGCCAAACACTTCGTCGGGCGACAGCTTGCGGCTATAGTCACGCGTCACGAGGTCATACATCACAATATTGTAGTGATATTTAATGACTCGTGCCTGCTCCCAGCGCATAATGCCGTGGGGTGGACGGAAGAGCGGACTCTGTAGGAGCTGGTCGGCGGTGCTGAGGTCGCGCAGATAGTTGACCGAACGCACTTTCATGCCCTGAAGATGATGCATGGTGTGGTTGCCCCAGCTGTGACCGCGGCGTTTCACCTCCTCAAAGAGTTCGGGATTGCGATTGACATTGTCGCCGACCATGAAAAATGTTGCCTTGACACCATAGCGGTCGAGCGTGTCGAGAACCCACGGAGTCACTTCCGGCACGGGGCCGTCGTCGAAAGTGAGGTAGACCACTTTCTGCCCTCTTCTTTTGATTCGCCAGATGGCCTCGGGAAAAAGAAGGCGGTAGAGCAGCGGTGGACGTTCGATTAGCATGTTGCCTCGTGTTGGTTTACGGTCGGATATGCTGGGCGGGGCCGCCCGCAGGCGTCATTCGCCTGCGGGTTGGGCCGCGTTTTGCTGTTGCTGCATCATTGCCTGACGGAACGATACCTGGCGCTGCAGATTGACTCCGGCAGCTGTCAGTTCCTGCTCGAGGGCTTCGATGTCGCCGCCGGCATAGCCGTATTCGTCGATAAGATCCATGAAGTGGATGCGGTCGATATACTGGTCGAGATTGGGAAGCGACGCATACTGCCGCGGCGACAGGCTCTGATAGTAGACGAGATTGCGGGCGTAGCGGTCAATCTCGTTCTTGAACATAGCCAACGCCTTGGCCGAATCCTCGGCATTGCCTGTGGCGGTGCCCAGTCGCTGATAAAGCTGTGCCGTCTGCATGGCCGGCAGCAGTGTGTAGGCCATTGCTTCGGCCGGCAGTTTCTCGCGCATGAGGTTGAGAACGTTGCGGGCCTTGGTGTAGCGGTCGTTCTTGTAGGCGGTATAGCGCTCTCGCTCGGAGTCGGTGAGATTATGGGCCACAGAGTCGGCATGGAGGGCGCGCTCGGCTTCGACGGCTTCGTTGACTAAGGCCGTAGCAAGGTCGACCATCGACGAACGCAGACTCGTCACCATCCGGCGCACTGTCTCGTCGAGATATATCTGTCCGGGGCCTGTCACTTTGTCGAGGCCGCCCCAGGCGAATTTCTCGGTGATGTTAGTGTACATCTTATCGGTGTTGACACCCGTCTGGCCATCGGCGTTGAGCAGCGGACCGACCTCGTAGGCCATTCCGGTGTTGCGCATAAAGGGCGATAAACCCAGGTAATAGGTGTCAGGCACGGTCATTGCGAAGTAGACCGGACGATTCCAGCCATTGGCAGCCGAGGTGGCAAGCATATCGATTGACAGCAGCGCGTTCTGACGCAGACCGCCTTCGCCGGCCGACGTCGGGTTGTGGAGCATGTCAATCGGAATGACGGCTTCGGCAGCCTTGGCTTCTGCGGGGGTGATGCGACCGGCCTTGACCATGGCGGCGGTATCGACGGGGATATACATCACAGGATATTTCATTTCGGGCACACCCCAGGAGTTTTTGCGCGCCTCGGGCGAATAGGCGTGGCGCAGAGCCGAAAGGGCGTTGACCGGCATGGTGTCGGGCTGAATCATGTAGACGAACTGCGCGCGGTCGTAGGCATAGTCGTTGGGCGTAGCCTGCATAGCTATGCCGGGAGCGTCGTAGCTCGGGCGACGAATCTGGTCGGCATACCAGTCGGTGGTAAGATACGACAGATTGACAACCTTTACATCGGTGCGCACGCCCTCAACCTCCTGAGCATACCAGAGCGGGAAGGTGTCGTTGTCGCCGTTGGTAAATATGATTGCGTCGGGGTCGAGCGAATTGAGGTAGTTGAAACCGAAATCGCGCGCCACGTAGCGGCCCGAACGGTCATGGTCGTCCCACGTCTGACTGACAACCTGCAGCGGCACGAACACGCCTACCGCAGCGGCAACCACAGCAGCCGTCATCGAGCGGCGCAACTGCGGCGAACCGGCCGCCGGCTCGTCGGTGGCTTCGGTCTTTTCGCCTTTTTTCCGGCAGAGCGAGAGAATGAGGCGCCAGAGTCCGGCGACGCCCATACCGACCCAGATGGCATAAGCGTAGAACGATCCGGCGAACGCATAGTCGCGCTCGCGCGGCTGAGCCGGCGGCTGGTTGAGGTAGAGCACGAT
>CAYUYQ010000049.1:8218-12831 GCA_964449335.1 uncultured Bacteroides sp.
TGGCAATACCGGTCATGAAGAAGAGGAAGAACACTACCCAGAACTGCTCTATGCCGCGCTTCGACGTGAAGGCTTGCCAGCCAAGGCCGATGATGCCCATTATGAGCGGCAGCATGAAGAACACGTTGTGACCCGCATTGCCTTTGCCCTGATCGTCGGGGAGCAGCGACTGGTCGCCGAGGCGTGGATTGTCGATAAATGGTATTCCCGAAATCCAGTTGCCGAGGTTGACCTCGCCGTTGCCCTGGAGGTCGTTCTGACGTCCGGCAAAGTTCCACAGGAAGTAGCGCCAGTACATGTGGGTCAGCTGATAGTTGAGGAAGTATGATAGATTCTCACCGAACGTCGGCTTGACGCGAGGCGATTTCTGAAGAGCATTGCCCTGAGCGTCGACATACTGCGTTGCGTCGACCACGCGCCCGCGTAGTCCTCCAATCCAGTCGGAATAGCCCGTTGGGTGAGGCGGTGTCGAAGAATAGATGCGCGGGAAAACCATGTTGAGTTCCGGCGTCATCATATATTTCTTCTTGTGGCCGGTGAGCACGTATTCGTCGCGCTCGTTCTCGTCGGTCTTGACCTTGCGCGAGTACAGCGCCTGACCTTCCGTCACCACGGGATTGGTTGACTCGCCGCGCACTTCGTAGACCGGGCGCGAATTGAGCGTCTCGCCGTAGAACAGCGGACGGTCGCCATACTGCTCACGGTTGAGGTAGGAACTGAGGGCAAACACGTTTTCAGGCGTGTTCTGGTTCATAGGCGTGTGGGCCGACGAGCGAATGAGAATCAGCGCGTAGCTCGAATAGCCTATGAATATCACGAACGCACTCAGCGCTACGAGTGTCAGGATGCGCACACGCACCTTCCACACCGCAGCGACGTAGACCACGATAAACAGCGGAATCGAAATCCAGAGATTATCACCAATGAAAGCCAGACCCGAAAGCATTAGAGCCACGAACAGCGACACGCGGATGCGTGAGGCCGATTTCTGGGCATAGAGCGAACGGATAGCCCATATAAACACGCCGACAGTGATTATGGCGTAGATAAGCACACCCATATTGAAACTCATGTGGAGCGTATTGACGCAGAAGCGCTCGAAGTACTGCGAGGCCTCGATGAATCCCGGCACGAGACCATAGAGTATCACCGCCACGATGGCAAACGATATGAGAAGTGCTATTATCGAGCCTTTGGCGTTGGTGTTAGGCCACTTGCGGTAGTAAATCACCAGCACGATGGCCGGGATGCAGAGCAGGTTGAGAAGATGGACGGCAATCGACACACCAATCACGTAGGCAATCAGCACGAGATACTTATCGCTGTGAGGCAGGTCGGCACGATTCTCCCACTTGAGAATGAGCCAGAACACCAGAGCCGTGCAGAACGATGAGAAAGCGTAGACCTCACCCTCGACGGCCGAGAACCAGAACGTATCGCTCCACGCAAACATCATCGCTCCGCAGAAACCCGAGGCAAAAATCACGAGCATCTTAAGCGGACTGACCTCCGTAGCGTTATCCTTGACAACCAGTCGTTTCACCAGATGAGTGATGGTCCAGAACAGCAGTAGAATCGTTCCGGCACTAAGCAAGCCCGACATAGCGTTGACCATCAGGGCCACCTTAGTCGGATCGCCGAAAGCAAAATTGGCGAAGAATCGGGCCGCGAGCATAAAAATCGGGTTGCCCGGCGGGTGACCGACTTCGAGTTTAAAGCCCTGAAGAATAAATTCGGGGCAGTCCCAGAAACTTGCCGTAGGTTCAAGCGTGAGCATATAGCACACAGCCGAAATCAGGAAGCAAAGCCACCCTAAAGAGTTGTTGATAAGGTTATACCGTTTCATTGGCTGAAAAAATGGTGATTCTGCGTCGGCTCCGGAAGTGCTTAGCGCTTCCGCCCCCGAGCAAAGTGATAATGTCGGTTAAATATCGTTCAACCGACAAAGTTAGCCCTTTTTCCCCAATCCCCTCCCCCAAATTATATTTTTTTAAGCCTTACCCGATTTTAAAGTCAGGATGTAAATTACCTTTAAATTGGCGGGATGGCGGTTGGTTGGATGGAATTTATGATGTAATTTTGCAGGTATGGATTGGACGATGAAATTGCACGGAATGGTACGGACGTTTTTGTGTGCGGGCGCAGTGGCGCTTGCTGCGAGCGGCGTGACCGAGGCTAAGCCCGCGTTTTTGTGGCGGCGGTCGAAGGCGGCGGTCAGGTTGCCGCGTCCGAAGGCGCCTGATATCGTGCTACCCGAGGCAATCGATATTTTCCCACTGGTGGCGCCCGATTCGGTGGCGATGCATGTTGACGACAATTCTAAGACCGGTCATCACCACAAACGCGCAATCGGCAGCCGGACGCTGCGTGAGCGGGAGCCGCAGGCGTGCTACGACGAGGATTTTTTCGACCCTGTGGAGGTTATCGAGATGACGCCTGCGCGACCTGCGGCCGTCGCGACTCCTACTCCGACCGTGACTCCGGCGCCCGACGTGAAGCCCGCGGCCACGGAGCGGATTGCAACTCCGGCGGGTAATGCCATAGGAATCTTCGGCGAACCGCAGGTCGGACCCGAGGCTATGGCGCGGTTTGTGGTGTCGCGCAACAAGGATTTTGACCCGCGGATAGCCCGTGCGTTCCACGACGTCGGGCGACGCTATGGCATAAGAGGCGATATCGCGCTCTGTCAAGCCATAATCGAGACGGGATGGTTTATGTTTGACAGCGGCACGGCCGTGAGACCCTCGCAGCACAATTACTGCGGCCTCGGTGTGCTTAAGAAGGGTATGCGTGGCCATTCGTTTGACTCAATTGAGGAGGGTGTGACGGCTCAGATACAGCATCTCTACGCTTATGCCTCGAAGGAGGAGCTGCCGAAAGGCGAACGGATGGTCGACCCGCGATTCTCGCTGGTGAACCGCGGCTGCGCCACGACATGGCATGACCTCTCAAACCGCTGGGCCATGAATCCCGCCTACGGAGCGAGCATCATGGACCTCTATCAGAAACTTCTGCAATTCAAGTAACGGGCCAAAAGGCAAAGAGGCCCACACTCACTAATCTTTAGACGATATGAGAACCGAAAACGAACTAACGGGCGTAAGTCTACTCGGCAACAACCGGGTGGCTTATCCCACGCAATACTGTCCGGAAATACTGGAAACGTTTGACAATAAGCACCCTGACAATGAGTATCTCGTCACGTTTACCTGCCCCGAGTTTACGTCGCTCTGCCCTAAGACGGGTCAGCCCGATTTCGCACGCATCATTATCAACTATATTCCGCGGGTGAAGATGGTGGAGAGCAAGAGCCTGAAGCTTTATCTGTTCAGCTTCCGCAATCATGGCGATTTCCACGAAGACTGCGTCAATATCATCATGAAAGATCTCGTGCGGCTGATGGATCCGCGCTATCTCGAGGTGATAGGGCTCTTCACGCCGCGTGGCGGCATATCGATTTACCCGTTTGCCAACTATGCCGACGCTGAGCACGAGGAGCTGAAGCGTCAGCGTCTGCTGGCGGCTTTCCGTAACGATTTCTGAACTGAACCCTATGGAGAAGACTAAAAAGGATGCGCTACTGGTGCTGTCGGGCGGAATGGACTCCGTGACGATGCTCCACGACTACCGCGAGCAGATAGCGCTGTGTGTGAATTTCAACTACGGCTCCAACCACAACGAGCGCGAGGCCGCATGCGCCCGAGAGAACTGCCGTCGCCTCGGAATCGAGCTCGTGGAGATTGACCTTGCGTTTATGGGACGCTATTTCCGTAGCTCGCTGCTCGACGGAGCCGACGCGATTCCCGACGGGGAATATGCCGAGAGCAATATGCTGTCGACCGTCGTGCCGTTTCGCAACGGCATAATGCTCTCAATCGCCGCCGGACTGGCCGAGAGTCGTGGGCTGACGCGCGTGATGATAGCCAATCATGGCGGCGACCATGTCGTCTATCCCGACTGCCGTCCCGGGTTTATTGCGGCGATGGATCGAGCCGTGAGCGAGGGCACTTATGCCGATGTGCGCATCGACGCTCCTTATACGCTCATGACCAAGGCCGATATAGCCCGGCGCGGACGCGAACTGGGCGTAGATTACTCGTTGACATATTCCTGCTATCGGGGCGGAGAGCGTCATTGCGGCCATTGCGCCACGTGTCGCGAGCGCCGCGAAGCCCTGCTGGCGGCCGGGTTGGAGCCTGACTGCTGAACTTTGAGACGTGTAGGGTTGTTTAAACTTGTGAAATTCAAGTATAACCCTTAAAGTAAAAGATTATGTCACACAAAGAAAAGAACTCACTCCTCAAGCGCGCCATAGCCCGCGAGGAACTCAATCTTGCCGAATACTCATTCGAGGAAATCGAGAAAGTTATTCGTGAACTCGCTGAATACTACGTCGACAAGGTGCGCGCAGAAGAGGCAATCCGCTTGCTCGACGCCATGGGTGTGGCCGCCGACAAAGTCAAATCGATACTCAAAAAAGAGGTCAAGGCCTGATAGCCATACCTCGCTACACATAACGGCGGCGGCAGCTCCATCGCGTGGCTGCCGCCGCTGGTGTTTTGTCGTGAGCGTAGCTTAGGAGTGGCGGTCTCCTGACCGGCACAAAGAGAGAG
>CAYUYQ010000050.1:0-12741 GCA_964449335.1 uncultured Bacteroides sp.
ATAACCCCGGACTACGACTTGAACATAATGAAGCAGGGCCAGGATCTCTACGACGTCACAGCACGAGTACTTACCGGAATGCGCGATGTGCTCTCAGAGGCAAAACCCGATGTGATTCTTGTTCATGGCGATACCACGACATCGACAGCTGCTGCCTTGGCTGCGTTTTATCAGCAAATCCCCGTTGGTCATGTTGAGGCAGGACTACGTACTCACAACATTTACTCGCCATGGCCTGAAGAAATGAATCGTCAGATTACCGGCCGAATCGCAACTTATGACTTCGCCCCCACACCTCTCAGCCGCGAGAATCTGCTGAGCGAAGGAATCTCTCCAGAGAAGATTACTGTAACGGGCAACACCGTCATTGACGCTCTATATTGGGTCGTCAATCGAATCAAAAACAATCCACAGCTTGATTCGCAACTCAAAGCAGAGCTGGAAAAAGCCGGCTACGATGTTGATCGACTCTCTGGTGGTAAGAAACTCGTGCTTATCACCGGCCATCGTCGCGAAAATTTCGGCGAGGGATTTATCTCAATGTGCCGCGCAATAAAGGCTCTTACTGAAAAGTATCCCAACGTTGACTTCGTCTATCCGATGCACCTGAATCCCAATGTGCGCCGCCCCATTCACGAAGTATTCGGAGAAAATCTGGCCGGACTTAGCAACATGTTCTTTATTGAACCGCTAGAGTATCTTTCTTTTGTTTATCTCATGGAAAAATCGACAATCGTGCTGACCGATAGCGGTGGGATACAAGAAGAAGCTCCTGGATTGGGAAAACCAGTTCTCGTAATGCGTGACACCACCGAACGCCCCGAAGCTCTCTCCGCCGGTACGGTTAAGCTTGTCGGCACCGACTTCAATAAAATCGTAAATGAAGTGTCTACCCTCCTTGACGACGAAAAACATTATGACGAAATGTCGAAAGCAGTCAATCCTTACGGTGATGGATTGGCTTGTCAACGAATAGTTGAAACTCTCAAATAAACACATATCTTTTTTAACATGAAAGCTTGTTTCATGGGCCTGGGTTACATCGGGCTCCCGACTGCTATTATCGCAGCTAAACATGGCGTCGACATCGTAGGCGTCGACATAAATCCTTCCGTTGTAGAGCAAACCAATGCCAGTCATCTTCATATCATTGAACCCGGAATGGAAGAAATGCTTCAGGAAGTAGTAAAATCAGGAAAACTTCATGCGTCGACAACTCCAGAGATTGCCGACGCTTATTTTATGGTCGTACCCACCCCGTTCAAAGGAAATCATGAACCAGACGTGAGCTATGTTGAAGCCGCTACTCGCGCAGTAATTCCATTGTTGAAAGAAGGCGATTTGTATGTAATTGAATCTACTTCTCCCGTAGGGACTACCGAACAGATGGCTGAGATAATCTTCAGTGAACGTCCTGAATTGAAAGGCAAAATTCACATTGCTTATTGCCCCGAACGCGTTCTTCCGGGAAATGTCATCTACGAACTTGTGCATAACGACCGGGTAATAGGAGGCCTTGATGACGCCTCTACAAAGAAAGCACAGGAGTTCTACAGTCAGTTTGTACAAGGCACACTTCATCCGACAAATGCGCGCACAGCTGAAATGTGCAAGCTTACCGAGAACTCAAGTCGTGACGTGCAGATTGCTTTTGCCAACGAACTTTCACTCATATGCGACAAAGCAGGTATCAACGTATGGGATTTGATTAACCTCGCAAATAAACATCCTCGTGTCAACATTCTTCAGCCCGGATGCGGCGTCGGTGGACATTGTATTGCCGTGGATCCATACTTCATAACGGCTGATTTCCCGGCCGAATCCAAACTGATTGCAGATGCCCGCGAAATCAATAACTATAAAGCATTTTGGTGTGCTGAAAAAGTTAAAAATGCGATGCTTGAATTTGAGCTTAAAAACCATCGCAAACCGATAGTTGCTATGATGGGGCTAGCATTCAAGCCTGATATCGACGACCTCCGAGAGTCACCTGCTAAACAGATTGTTAGCAAAGTCATGCAGAGTTGTAATAACGCCAATATTTTAGTAGTTGAGCCGAATGTTGCATCTCACAACGTTTTCAAACTCACAGATTATAAGGAAGCATACGACAAAGCCGATATCGTCGTATTCCTTACCGCTCACAAACCTTTTAAGAGTCTCCCATGGCGCGATGACAAGGTAATCCTTGACTTCTGCGGAATATTCAAAAAATAAGGAGAACATCACACTAATTCTCAACATTCAAAAAGCTGCCCTGTCAATGCAAGGCAGCTTTTTTGTCCATTAAATGTCTTATCAATAGGTTTGTGATTAACCAGGGTATGCCTATAGGCCGGAGGTGATGATGGGGAGGCCGAAGAGGCCGGTGGAGATGTCGAGGAGGAGTTTCTGGCCTTTTTTGTGACCGCGGTAGCCGCTTTGGCCGAGGCGGATTTCTTTGCAGTTGCCGTTGGCGAAGGCTATTTCCATGTAGTAGACTTTATAGGGCTGCCCTTGACCGACGTAGCGGCGACCGACGCGGCGCGGACGGTGGTGCGTCTTGCAATAGACGCGCTCAACGGTCACTTCTTCCTGATGGCGGTCTTTACCACCCAGCGAAAAGTTGCCGGCAAGAAATACCGAAGTAAAGAGCGTCGACAATAAAACGCCATGCACCAGATAGTTTATCAAAAAGTTACGATTGCCCGATATCCGAAACGCCAAGCCTTTACAAAGATACGAAACGACGAACCCCACGCTTATCGCCGGAAGCGCGACGCTGAGCGGCTTCACTACAGTTCGTTCAAAATAATACATCGCACACCCACATAAAGCTAAAATTGCAAAAATTGATAAAATCAATACAATGGTAGCACGCTTTGATTTGCCCTTTTCGCTCATGTTTATTATTTTTGCAGACCGTTTAAAATACGTTTGAAGTTATTTCAACTTCAAAATTAATAAACATTATCGATTTTATCATATACGCTAAATGAAAACATCAGTTATCAAATTTCTCGCCGTTATCGTATGCCTTTTTGCCACAACCGAAATTTCGGCTCAGTTCAACCTGAAAAAGGCTGCCAATTCAGTAGCTAAGGGAGTGAAAGCCGCCACGCTTTCTGATGCCGACATGGCTGCCTACGTTAAGGAGTCGGTCGAATGGATGGACAAACACAATCCCGTGCTTCCTGAAGACAACCCCTACACTCAGCGTCTGCGCCGTCTGACCGAGGGTATTACCGAAGCCGATGGCATACCTTTGAATTTCAAGGTCTACGATGTGATTGATGTGAACGCATTCGCCTGCCCCGACGGCAGTGTGAGAGTATTTTCGTCGCTCATGGATATAATGAACGACGACGAACTGATGGGCATCATCGGCCACGAAATAGGCCACGTGCTCAAACGCCACTCTAAAAACGCGTTCCGCACCCAGCTGATGACCGGCGCAGCAAAAGACGCTATCGCCGCCACCGGTGGCAAGGCTGCTGCTCTGACCGAATCGCAGCTCGGTTCGCTCGGCGAATCGCTCATCAACTCGAAGTATTCTCAGAAACAGGAAAACGAGGCCGATGACTGCGGTTATGATTTCCTCGTTCAGCAGGGCCGTAATCCCTACGGCATGGCCATGTCGTTCGAGAAATTCCTGGAGCTTGAAGAAAAAAGCGGCTCAAAGCAGAGCTACGTTCAGCGCATGTTCTCCTCTCATCCTGAAACTAAAGCTCGCATCGAGCACATAACCAAGCGTGCCGAAAAAGACGGCTACCAGCGCCCTGCTGCCGAGTAACCTAAGCGACATTCCAACCAACTTAAAAAACGACGCCGAGTCATGTCAGAGCACAGACTCGGCGTCGCTTTTTTACTTTATATATCGCAGTGCGAGGGGCTACTCCTTGTAAGGCTCCATATGCACTCCGATGTGTGTGCGCGAGCCAAACTCGGCTCTTAACCGACGCTCTATCTCCGACGCGATGTCGTGGGCCTGCCTGAGCGTCAGATTTCCGTCCATTTTCACATGCACGTCGATTGCATCGTCGGGACCGACGCGACGTGTGCGAAGATGCCCGATTGCCTTCACCCCCGGAGTCTCGGAAATTATGGTCTGTATTTGCTGCTGCGTCTCTTCGGGGAGCGTCTTTTCCATCAGCTCGCCAATCCCGCCTTTCATCAGCTTCCAAGCGGTGACGATGATAAACACGCTCACCACAGCTGCCGCCATCGGATCCAGAACTTTCCATTTTGCACCGAGCGTCATCGCTCCAAGAATACCTATCAGCGTAGCAACCGACGTGTACGCATCGCTGCGATGATGCCACGCATTAGCCGTCAGGGCCGTGGAGTTTAACTTCCGGCCATAAGCTATCGTATAACGATAAAGCCCCTCCTTAAGCAAGATTGAGATGACGGCGGCGACAAGCGCCCACATATTCGGAGCTTCGGCCGGAGCGCCCCGAAGTATTTCAACGGATTTCACTATACCGTTATAGAGCAACCCGACTCCGACACCGGCAAGCATCAAACCGATTATCACCGAGGCCATCGTCTCATACTTTCCATGCCCATAGCTATGGTCGGCATCCTCAGGTTTTCCCGAAATCTTTACGAGCACGATTACCACGACATCGCTTACGAAATCCGAAAGCGAGTGCACCGCATCGGCTATCATAGCCGAACTGTGGCCGACGAATCCGGCTACAAACTTAAACACGAGGAGCAAGAAGTTGACAATGCTCCCCGTGAAAGTTACTTTATATATTGTCTTTTCGCGATTTTCCATCTTTAGAAACCTATCGTTTATTTCTTAACAAAGACATCGCGATGTGGGTTTATTTTTTAACCGGACGGATCACACCGGTCCAGCCACCGTTGCGGGCAATCTTCATTGTCAACTCATCGCCGGTCTTTACGACGGTCGACTTCTTTCTATAGTCCATTGCCTGACGCGGAGCGTTGATGCCATCCTCGAACCACGTCATTTCATATTCCTGATCCGGCGCAAGGAAATCGAGTGTCATCGTGTCTTCGCGCCATCGCTTTCCGTCGGAAGCTATAGCCGCAACATACCAATCGCTACCCTTTCGTTTGGCCACAGCATAGAGTTTACCCGGTTCGACCTTGAGCACTTTGGTTTCGTCCCAAGTCTCGGGCACAGCGGCTATAAACTCGGCGCAATCAGGGTTGCGGTAATACATCGTCGGGCTGTCGGCTGTCATCTGCAATCCGCTTTCAAACACCGTGAACAACGCCATCTGATATGCGCGCGTACCGATTGACGACGAGTTCGGTCTGTCAGTTCCATATGCTTCCGGCTGCATGCTAATCATGGCTCCGGGAGTATAATCCATCGGTCCGACGGCATTGCGCATAAGAGGCAGCCACAACGAATTGTCGGGATTCGTATAACCCATATTCTCCATGCCTCTGACACCTTCGTAGGAAATCACGTTGGGATAGCGTATGTCGAGTCCCGAAGGCTTGTGGGCTCCATGGAAATCGACAATCAGATTGTATTTCGCCGCTTCTTTAGCCACCCGCTCAAGATAGTTGGTCATCCATTGGTCACTGCGGTCCATAAAGTCTATTTTCAGACCTTTCACGCCCCAGCCACTCAGCGTCTTGAACAAATCGAAATTATTCTCCACCGTGAGCCACGTGAGCCAGAGAATCACACCTACACCTCGCTCCTCGCCATAGCGTATAAGCTCCTTCACATCCACAGTCGGGTTGGGCGTATATGGATCAAGCGTACTTTTGGCCCACCCTTCATCAAGCACCACGTACTTAATGCCATGCTTAGCCGCAAAGTCAATGAAATACTTGTAGGTGTTGAGATTGAATCCCGACTCAAAGTCAACGTCGGGCCCATAAACTGAAGCACCGTTCCACCATTCCCATGCCGCCTTTCCCGGAACAATCCACGATGTGTCGTCGAGCTCCAGCGGGGAGCTAAGCTGTGCCGTAAGCGTCTGTTCGGCAATATCAGCCGGAGTGCCAATCGCCATATAGCGCCAGGGAAAAGAGCGATTGCCGGCTGTACGCGACAGATAATCGGCCTCCTCCACAATCTTCACACTTCGGTCGCCGTCAGGACCGAATTTCAGCGGTGTCCGAGGGAAAACGGAGTTGAATCCCGTACCATTGCCTTTGAGAAACATTCCTGCATAGTCGCGCAGATCGCTCTCCGAGACAAGCACCCACTCACCTCCGGGAAGTTCGAAGAGCGACGGGAGTATGGCCATACGGTCGGCAGCGTTCCATTCATCCAAAGTCTTGTGAGTATAGGGCTCTTCCGACGATGTCTTGAAGCCACCGGGCTGCTGGAGATGAGCTATAGTCTTTGCCGGAAGCGTCACTTTAAAGTCCTCGGCCATGACATTAACCGAATCGGGCTGACGGCTGACGAATCGGTATGCCACGCCGTTATCAAACACACGGAACTCCACATCATACTTTCCGCAGTTGAGTGTCAGTTCGTTGTATTTATCATGTATCTCCGATTGCTTGACGGGTACCGTAGGACGAAACAAACGGTTGACCGATTGTTTGGACACTTTTTTTACCTTAGCATTGTTACCAAACGTAGCATCGCCCATCTGCATGGCTACCGCGCCGCTGATTGATTCACCACCGGGCGTAGTGACAGTGAATCTCAATGAATCCGAAGGGATTACTGCCAATTTAATTCTTCCGTCGGGCGACGCCGTCTTGAAGTCCTTTACTTTGGCCGAGGCAATGCCTCCGCTGAACACCGTCCCGCATATCAGGGCTGCTGTTACTAATAATTTCATGATTTAAGGATTAATGTAGATATTGATTTGGCTATGAATAAGAATTGTCGATACTTCCGGGAGCGAAATCCGCCGACTGATTAATCAATCCTGCGAAAAAAAGCGTCATCCCGGATATTTTCTACAAAAATAATCAGATTATTCGAGAAAATATCCGGGATGCGCGCCTATTTCAACTTTATGTGCTGTAAACAATGATGATTTATGGTTATTTGAAGCGTCCGGTTGCGTTGAGATACTGCGCTTCCGAAAGCTTGAAGACACCGTAGGCTGCCGTGTAATCGTCAAGAGCCTGACGGTTAAGCGTCTGAGCATCGAGCAAATCAGTAATCGTGCTCATTCCGGCATCATAGTAAGCCTGATTCAGCCTCAGATTCTCCCTGCTTTGCTCAATCGCTTCGGCTGCGATGGCCATCTTGCGGTGTGCAGCTGTCAGATTGTCCCACTTATCGGCCATCTCTATCTCCAGTTTCTGGCTGAGGTTCTCAAGTTCGGTGCGTGCATTGGCGAGTTCAAGCGACTTACGCTTTATGGCATGTGAACCGCCCCACCATCCGGATATAGGCACTGACACCGTCACCATCACGCCCCCGAAATTATGACTCTGATTGAAAACGTCGTGATAGAACCATCCTGCACCTACTCCAACTTGAGGCATGTGGCTTCCTGTCTCCATTTTCTTCTCAAGCTCTTTAGCTTCGACATTTTTCACAAGCAGACGGTGGTCAGCCGTCTGGCCAAGCGCTTCCGACGAATTGACACGAAGTGCCGACGGATATTCCGGAACGTCATCAGGCACCGCCGCGTCGACGTCGGCCTTCGATTCCGTTCCAAGGCCCATCTGCTGAGCAAGCAACATTTTCATTAGTTCTATGCCGTTGTCAAGATCCACAAGGTCTGCACTATAACTGTTGCGCTTCAGATCTACTTTCAGCAAATCGTTGCGGGTCACGATTCCCGCGTCGACAGCCGCTTTGACCTGACGGCTGAGTGAGTCAAGCATCGTTATAGCAGTCTCCACAGTGCGTTTTTCGGCCTTAAGAGTCACGAGTTGCCAGTATAATGCCTCCGTTTGCAATTGCACTTGGTCGGCACTCTGCTCGCGGCGTATCCGTGCAGCGTCCTCTCCTACCTTTGCAAGTTTATTACCGTTTACAATCTGTCCTCCGGCAAACACAGGCTGCAATGCCCATATCCCTGCCGTTTTACCCTTATTGATAATCCCGAGAGTAAATAGGTCGAGCACGTTGTATTGCAGCACATCATGATGGGTCTTAAATGCCGATGCACCGGCTGATATCTCCGGGAAATATTTGGTAAAAGCCTCTTTACGCGTCTCTATTGCCGCGCGAAGATTATTGTCGGCCACTCTTATATCAGCATTATTGGCAAGAGCCATAGCTTTACACTGCTGCAGGGTGTAGACGCTGTCGGCATTATTCTGCGCAGCCTTCACCACTGCCGGGGGAAAAGCCACACCCGCAAGTATGAATAAATAGTATATCGGTTTCATTTTATCGATGTTTTTTCATAAATCAAAGGAGATGCGTTTCAAGCGGTTCGGGCAGAGGCTTATCAGCGCCTTTCTGCCGCGATTTCATTATGCTGTAGGCAACCGGTATGACGGTCAGAATAAAAATCATCGTAATCGGTGTGCCCCAGAAAATCACCACTCCCATTGGCTTCCAAAGAGCGCTGCTTCCGGTCACCATAGGCAGCACACCCATCGTGGCGGCAGCCGATGTCAGGAAGATAGGTCTCATTCGGCGCTTCGATGCATTGAGCACCGCGTCGTAGGCCGTCTGACCCTGATTCCTCAACTCTTCAGCATAGTCCAGCAGCACAATCGCGTTGCGCACAAGGATACCCATTAGCGACACTATTCCGAGCACACATGTCAGCGAAAGAGCCGTATCCTGAACCAACAGACCGAGACCGGCGCCCGGTATGCATAGCAGAAGTGAAAGGAGCAATAGCAGCGCTGTGTCAGCCTTGGCGTAGTGAAACAGCAGAATAAAGAATATGATTGCCACGGCCATTGCCAGACCGGATAGGATCTCGGGAAGAGTATCCATAGTGTTTTCCCACTCTCCACCGCGGTCAATCGTGACGCCGGCAGGCATGCTTATGTGACTGATACTATCCATCAGCACTTCCGTTCGGTCGATCACATTGACGTTGCGCTGCACCTCGGCTATTACGGACACCGATGCCACGCCATTGTCGTGTGTAATCATTCCGGGATGCCATTCCGGGACAATCGACGAAATCTGTCGCAATGGCACCGTGCCGAATCCGATTACCGGCATTGGTTCTTTTTCAAGTTCCTCTACATTACTGCGATGCGACGTCGAGGTTTTGAGCGTCACCGGAATTCCATAGTCGCCTTCCCAGACAGTTGCCACCGGTAGTCCCGTTGAATAGCGCATGGCAAGCGTAGTTTCCATCAGGGTAGAGTTTAGCCCGAGACGTTCGGCGCGTGTATTGTCAGGCACGACTAAAGCCGATGCAAGCGGATTGTCAAGCGACGTGCGCACATTGCGCAGACCGGGCACCTTCCGTGCTGTAGCAGCCACCGTGTCAGCCACAGCCTGAAGCGTCTGCGCATCTGCCCCCGAAATCTTTACCTGAATCGGGTACGAAGCCGTAGAATAGCTCAACTGCTTGAATCTTACAAATGCGTCAGGGAAATAGCTCTCATATTTTTCGGTGTACTCGTTGAGCACATCTATGGTAGCCGCATCACTTTCGGTATTTACTATAAACTGTGCGAAATTCGGGCCTCCGACCTGCGGAGCATAAGTAGCCTGGAAGCGGGGCGACGAACAGCCATGGAATGACGCAATCGACACCACTCGCGGGTCTTTTGAAAGAATGCGTTCGAGCGAGTCGGCCACCATCGTGGTACGCTCGACGGCTGTGCCCTGCGGAAGGAATATTTCTACGGCAAACTGGTTGCGCTCGGCTATAGGCATGAGCTGCAGTGGACGCGACATGAATAACCATGCACCACCGACAATTGAGAGCACTCCAAGAGCCAACGTGGTTTTCGGCCATGCGAAACACCAGTCAATAAGTTTATTATAGCCCTTCTGCATCGAAACGAAGAAGCTGAATTTCTTTTTGCCCGATGCAATGGCTTCCTGCTGAAGCTTGTAGATAGGCTTTTTAATAAGTTTGTATTGCAGGAAGGGGACGAGCAGTTCGGCCAGTATCAACGACACAAACAGAATTATCGTCATGCCCCATGGGAAATCGGTCAAGAAGTCTCGGAACATTCCCTTGACAGTAATCAGGAACGGGAAAAATGTGACCGAAATGGCCAGAGTTGCCGAAAATATTGCTTTAAAGAATTCCGTGCCGGAGCGCAACGTTGCTGAGTAATGATCCATTCCCTCCGAGATAAGCTCGACATAGTCATCAATGATCACTACTGAATTGTCGACAATCATACCGAGCGACACGATAAGACATGCCAGTGTAACCGTGTTGAGCTCGATTCCGAAAGCATAGAACAAGCCGAGTGAAATAAATATGGCAATCGGGATTGTCGAGGCTGCTATTAAGGCCACATTGAGCGGCAGCAGCAACATTATCACGATTACTACCGCAACAATGGCCACAAGCAGTTCCACAAGGAAGTAATTTACCGAACTGTTCACTACCGCCGGCTGATCTGTTATCTTAAACAGCGTAACCCCTTGCGGAATTTCACTTTTGAATGCTTCAATCTGCTTGTCGACCTGCGCACCCATTTCCACCACATTATAGCCTTCTTTCATCTGCACGCTCAGAAGGATACATTTCTGGAAATTGTTGGTTATGTAGCTGTCGGGGTCGGGATACTCGCGCTTAATGTCTGCGATATCTCCAAGGCGCACCACGCTGCCGTCAGGCGTCGAAAGTACAATCATATCGGCAATATCGGCAACCGAATTGACCGACCGCTTGACGATAATAGGCTGTGTGTAATGACCGCCGCGCAGCGAGCCGCCTGTGGTCTGGAATCCCTGCGCAAGCAGCGTCGCGCCAACTGTCGACTCCGAAAGTGCGTAATGCTTCAGTTTCTCAGGATTGAGATACACAGCTATCTGTTCATTCTGCTTACCGGTAACGCTCATGGTGCCGACGCTTTCCACCGTCCGCAGACGGTCCTTGAGCTTATCCATATAGTCACCAAGCTCGCGATATGTCTTATCGTCGCTCTGCATCGTGATCAGAAGCGATGACGTATCGCCGAAATTACTGAGAGTTTCCACAGCCAGCACGCCGGGTGGAAGCGACAGCTTCACCTGGTCCATACCGAGTTTAAACTCGTTCCAGAATTCCTTGGTATTATCCACGTCATTGTCGAGTTCGACGAAGATTATCACCATTCCGGACGTCACCTGCGAGTGGGTCTTCTTCTTGTTTACCTGTTTGTAGGAGAACACATAATCTTCAAGCGGTTTGAGTACCTCCTGCTCAATCTGCTCTACGGTTGCCCCGGGATAAACCGCAGCAACCACACCCTCGCGAATCGTAAAGGACGGAAACTCGTTTTTATCCATCACCTTGAGTGCATAGATACCGAACGCTATCAGCACACACACAAGAAGTATCACCTCCTTGCGGTATTTCATGCCCGCAACCACTATCGGATTAGGAATAGCCAGAGGTGCCGGCGCTTTTGGGTTTTTCTGTTTGGGCGCGTCCACACCGTTCTTATCGGTGGAAGCACCATTAGGTTTATCTGATATATTTGTTGCCATTGCTTCAATACATTTAAGGACATGAGACTTAACGTGCCACGGTCACGGGTGTTCCGGTGCTCACTTTCTGCATTCCGGCCACAATCACGCTATCACCGGCCGAAAGACCGCTCTTCACGGTCACGCCGTCGGCCGACAACTCGTCGGCAACCACAAACTTGCGTTGTGCTTTCCCGTCCTTGACCGTCCAGACAAACTGACGGTTGTCTGCACTTAGCAACACTGCTTGCGAAGGCAGCGTGACAACCGTCGAAGCCACTGTCGCGCTGTCACGCTTCAGCCCGCCGACCACTACCGAACCAATCATACCCGGCAAAATCTTACTGCCGGGATTTTCAATATCAAACTTCACTGTATATGAACGCGTCAGCGGATCAGCCACCACGCTTTTCTGTCCCATCTTTCCATTCACTTTCAGACTGTCGGCCACATTTAGCGTTATCGTCGCCGTCGTTTCGGCCGTGAAAGCTGAAATCTCATTCTCCGGCACAGCAATTGCAACCTGCAGTTTATTGAGATTAACAATTTTCACTATCGGTTCTGCCGGGATGACTGTCTGTCCGTCGTTGGCAAACTTCTCTGATACATATCCGCTTATCGGAGAATACACTGACGCGTCACCAACAGCACGGTCAGCCAATGCGGCCGCATTTTCAGCCTGCTTGAGTTTTGACTGTATCTCTACCCACTTTATCTCAGGAAGAGCATTTGCGTCATGTAGTTTTTTCAGACGCTGATAGGCATCACGGGCCTCCTCGAGTTCAGCCTGCGCTATATTACGCGAATTTACAAGGCTCTCGCTCTTCACCTGAGCAAGCAATTGACCTTTGCTGACTTTCTGACCTTCCTCGACATAGATTTTCGTAATCGTTCCGGGCACAGAGAAACTGACAGTCGATGCATCGGCCGACTCGACCGTACCTGAAAAACTGTTACCGCCGGCGCCGTTATTAGAGGTCGCTCCGGCCACCTCAACGTCTACTCTCACCGGTCCTGCCTCCACAGCCTTATCGTGGTTGGCGCAACCTGTCAAAACACCTGTCATGGCCATAAAGCCTGACACAAAAACTCCTGATAAATAGTTGAAACGTATCATACGCAAATTAATAAACACTAAAAAAATTAGACCAAAGTCCGCTACGCCACCCTCGGCGCAACACTTGACCCGGTCACTTCACACCATTCCAACACCCAACCACTCCCCTTTGTTCCCGGTT
>CAYUYQ010000051.1:0-12602 GCA_964449335.1 uncultured Bacteroides sp.
AAAATATAATGAGTGTAAATATCGTTCCGGTTGCCATATCCTACGAATACGACCCCAACGACTATCTTAAAGCTACCGAATTTCTTCTGAAGCGACTCAATCCCGACTTTAAGAAGTCACCTCATGATGATCTTCTCAGCATGGAAACCGGCCTTCTTCAGCCCAAAGGAAGAGTGCATTTTCAGATTGGACGCTGCATAAACCGTGCGCTCTCCGGGCTTGATAAGCAGACCGAAAAAGCAGAAGTGCTTAAATGCGCTTGTTCAGCTATCGACCGTGAGATTCATTCAAACTACAAAATTTATCCTATCAACTACATCGCTTACGACCTTCTTCATCATACTCAGGAGCATCATTCGGAATATACCGTAGACGAACTGCATGCTTTCCAAAACTATGTCGAACGCCAACTCGACAAGGTGCGTCTTGGTAGTGTCTCAGTCGTTGACCGGGACTATATGAGAAATATGATGCTGGCCATGTATTCCAATCCACTTAAAAACAAGATAGCAGCATTGGAATTGGAGCATGACGCGGTCAGTGCGGAATAATACATTGATGATTTTATGAGACTTCCGGGAGTCCTGGGCTTTCTTATATGCCTGATTCTTGCGTTTGATGTTTATATCGTTTTTCGTCTGATAAAAACGGCGAAAAAGAAACTCGCCGTGTTCTACGGTGTTCTGACACTCGCTCTATATATCATTCTGATTGCCGGATTGATTCAGCTTGGGAAAGGTCAGACCGATAGCCATGTCAGATTCATGATGTGGGCCGGATTTACGTTTCTTTCATTCAGCGTAGCGAAGATTATCGGTGCTTTGTTTGATGTAATATCCCTTCTACCACGTCTTTGGAAAGGCCGACGGTGGCGAGCGCTTGATTATGTAGGTATAGTTCTGTCCGGACTGATTTTTATCGGCATGTGGTGGGGCGCGCTGATTAATCGCTTCCGAATCGACGTAAATCAAGTTGAGATTTTGATTCCTGATTTACCTGACTCATTCGACGGTTTTTCCATCGCTCAGATTTCCGACCTACACACCGGAACTTTTGGCAGCGATACGACATTTACCGCTAAAATCGTGAATACAATCAATGGCCTTGATGCCGATATCGTTGCATTTACGGGCGATATCGTAAACTCCCGTACGGTTGAGATTATCCCCCATATTGCCCCTCTTTCGAGGCTCACATCTAAAAACGGCGTGGTATCAATCCTCGGCAACCATGATTACGGCGATTATTTCTCGTGGAGCTCAGAGGCCGAGAAATCAGAAAATCTCAACCGGCTGAAAGAGATTCAACGCGAAATGGGTTGGAATCTATTGCTTAACGACTCGGAGACGCTTCGCCGTGGCACTGATTCACTCGTGATAGTCGGTGTTGAAAATATCGGCGACCCTCCATTCAAATGCTATGGTTCGCTCTCGGATTCGTATCCGGATTTAGCCGACGGCGCTGTTAAGGTTCTTCTTTCGCACAATCCGGCTCACTGGGTTGACAGTATCGCCGACTCAGCCAGCAACATTGCCTTGACACTATCGGGCCACACACACGCCATGCAGATAGAAGTTCTCGGACTGTCACCCGCTTCCTTTAAATACAAAACATGGGGAGGTTTATACCACGATAAGTCAGACACTCATCAACTATATGTCAATATAGGTATGGGAACGGTAGGTCTGCCCATGCGCTTCGGTGCCACGCCAGAAATCACATTGATTACATTGCGAAAACAATCACACGATGCACGATAATAAATCCTCGGTCATCGCTTCGAGGCTCGGACTGAGTCCACAGGCCGTAAATGCGGTGATACGACTGCTTGACGACGGAGCCACCGTTCCGTTTATCGCCCGATATAGAAAAGAAGCCACCGGAAATCTCGATGAAGTAGCCGTAGAATCCATCAGGAAAGAGCATGCGCAAATGCTCGAACTCGATAAGCGGAAAGACTATATAATCGGAGCCATCGAAAAAGCGGGAGCGCTTACCGACGAGCTTAAAACGCGCATTGAGAGTACTGACGATGCCACGACGCTTGAGGATATCTATCTTCCCTTTATGCCTAAAAGAGGCACAAAGGCACAGGCGGCACGAGACATGGGGCTCGAACCTCTTGCCCGCATAATCATGGCACAACGTTCACGCGATATCGACGCTGATATCCGACGGCAGGCCGCGCAAGCAGGCATAGAGCCCGGAGCGGCCGAAGAAGGCGCCGGGCATATTATTGCAGAATGGATTAGCGAGGCGCAGTCAACCCGCAATATAGTCCGCCGGATCTTCAATCGCAAAGGCCGTATCACCGTATCGCAAGATAAGAAGAAACTTGATGAAGGTGCATCAAAATTCGCCGACTATTTCGATGTAGAGGAATCGCTGTCACGATGCCCGTCTCATCGGTTCCTCGCAATCCGCCGTGGTGTCAACGAAGGCTATCTGAAGCTGAAAGTGTCGTCAGATCACGATGAAGCCGTCAGAACCGTAGCTAATCGCATAATCAAACCCGGTTGCGATTCTGATGTAAAAGATATAATAACCGACGCCATCGACGGCTCCCTGAAACGATTGGTTGAACCTTCGATATCCAACGAAACACTGGCGACAAAGAAAGAGCAGGCTGATGTCGAGGCCATAGGTTATTTCGCCGACGGCGTAAGGCAGTTGCTAATGGCTCCGCCTTTGGGGCGGAAGCGTGTGCTTGCCATCGACCCCGGATTCCGCACCGGCTGCAAAGTCGTATGTCTCGATGCTTCCGGACGTCTGCTTCACCACTCGGTGATTTACCCCGTCGCACCCCGCAACGACTATCAGGGAGCCGAAGCGGAGACAAGAAAACTTGTGACAAAGTATCAGATTGATGCCATAGCAATCGGCAACGGAACCGCTTCAAAAGAGACCCTTTCATTTATTCGCTCGTTGCGACTCGACAATGTAGATGTGCATGTGGTGAGCGAGCAGGGCGCAAGCATCTACTCTGCCTCTGAGATTGCGCGCACGGAGTTTCCTGATGAAGACATTACCGTAAGAGGTGCCGTGTCAATCGGCCGACGTCTGATTGACCCGTTGGCCGAACTTGTCAAGATTCCCCCGCAGTCAATCGGTGTTGGCCAGTATCAACACGATGTCGACCAGAAAGCTCTTGCCGAAGCGCTTGATTTCACGGTGGAATCGTGTGTGAACAGCGTAGGTGTTGATGTCAATACGGCCTCAGAAAAACTGCTTGAGCGCGTTTCCGGTATTGGTCCGTCTCTCGCACGGTCTATTGTCGAGTTTCGCAATCAGAACGGGCCATTCGTCCGTCGGTCTGATTTATTAAAAGTGCCGCGTCTGGGCCACAAGGCATACAGCCTTTGTGCCGGCTTTCTACGTGTTCCCGAAAGTGAAAATCCGCTTGACAATAGCGGCGTACATCCGGAACGTTATGAGTTTGTTGAACGCATAGCGAAAACTGAAGGTGTAGAGCTCAAGAAATTAATAGGCAACAAACACCTTATCGACTCGATTAAATTTTCCGATTATATAAGCGCCGATTTATGTGCCGAATCGCTCGACGATATCCTTCGTGAGCTGAAAAGTCCGGGGCGTGATCCGCGCTCGGAAAACCAGATTGTTGCCGGACCGCTTAACCCCGACCTCAATTCAATCGATGATTTGAAAGAGGGCATGATACTTGACGCTATCGTAAACAACATTACGGCTTTCGGAGCGTTTGTTGACCTTGGAATTAAGGAAAACGGGCTGATACATGTCTCGAAAATGTCGTCTCGCCGTGTAAACTCCCCTGCCGATGTCGTCAAAATGGCCCAGCACGTCAGAGTGAAAGTGCTGGAGGTTGATCGAGCACGTAAACGTATATCACTGTCACTCGTATTATGACCGACACGAATCTCCATAGAGTCGTAATAGGAATTGGCAGTAATACTGCCGATTCAAGAGCGAATGTCGAAGCGGCCGTCGAATGGTGCGACATATTTTTCAATTCGTCGGTGTGTTCAACGATCTACTCCACTCATCCCTATGGGGCTAAGGCATGTTCAGTGGGTTACGACTATACGAACGCTGTCGTGACAGCCTCGACCAATTTGGATTTCCAGGACGTCAACGAAGCACTAAAAGCCTACGAGATTCAGCATGGACGCGATTCAATCAGTCGCGTGTCCGGCATAGTGACGATTGATCTTGATCTGGTGATTTACGACGATTGGGTGCTTAGACCACAGGAAATCGCGCGTGAGTACTTCGCTAAGGGTTATAGAGAAATTGCTTCAGAACTTCACGGCAAATGACTGCTCCCGAAGATCAATAACCGGAATTGTTATTTCACGCTTATAACGTGCGGCACGAACAGGACTGACATCGTAGGATAGTATGACGGTATCCGGCCGAAGAGTGCCGGCAAGTCGCTTAATATTGCCTCGGAATCCACGGCACACAACGAGATAATCCACCTTGCTGACATCCGTATGCTCCTCTGCTCCTGATTCAATCACCATAGTCTTTTGCCCAGGGAGCTCGATTACGGACGGGCTGCGAGAAACAAACGAGATTGAATCAATGCCTCTTTTACCCATATAATCTCCCAGACGCCAACGTGCATTTTCCAGTATTTCCTCTCTTGTGTCGGCCCTTGATGTCGAAAGAAGCGTAAGATGTGGCGATTGTCCATCATCTATCACTACGTCGGTGCGTGATGTATTGTGAAGAAAATACACCCCTCTGTTTCGGGTGTGAGAATTTCCGGCAACAATAAACCCGAAGAAAAGCGCCGCAGACACGCCTGCCGCCGAAGCAAATTTCCATCCACCTCTGTTGATATACAGCTTTATGGCAAATAGTGCTAAAGCGTAGATAAGCACAGCATATCCCGGAACGTACACATTATCTAAATTGGCACCGTCAATACCCGATAGCCATTGCGATACGTCGTATAATCCCCCACACAATTTATCGATAACGGTCGGCATCCATGAAGGAGCTGCCACAACAATCGACAAAATACCGTAGACAATCACTGCTCCGAACAGAAGCGGAAGTATCGCCGAGGCCACAATGTTGGCCACGATGAAGAATAGTGGGAACGAATGAAAATAGTACATTGTAATAGCGGCCGTCCCAAGCGTCGCACCGACAGAGACTGTGATAGCTGCGACGGCGCCATAAGCAAGTGCATAGCGACGCGGCACAGGATTGAGCGAGCCCGCAAACATCAAGATTCCCGCCACAGCTGCAAACGACAGCTGAAATCCGACACTGAACAAATCAGCCGGACTGCACACCATTATTATTAGAGCCGCCAGACATAGAGAGTTATACGGCGACGATTTCCGCTGAAGCATAGCACCCACTATCAGCACTGTGGCAAAAACAGCGGCCCTTACCGCCGACGGGCTTAACCCGGTGGCAAACGTAAATAGCCAGACCGCAATAATCACTATCATTCTACGCCGATTTTTTAATTGAAATGCCATTAAAGGCCACAGAAAGAGATTCACCCAGAAAGCTATGATGCCTACATGCAGTCCACTGACAGCTAGGATATGAGCAATTCCTGCTCTCCGATATTGCTCATAATCTTCCTGCGGAAGCATACGGCTATTGCCAGTGAGCAATGCTGTCAACAGCAATTTCGACTCTACGTCCAACCCACTCGACATTACCGCTCCTTCAATACGGTTACGAATCCGGAGAAACATCATGCGCCATCCTGCGCCCGCGTTCACGTTCAATATACTGTCGGGCGACAACAGTGCCTGTTGAAATATACGTTGCCGCAGAAGACCGTCAGAGTAATCTCTGTCGTCCGCAATGTCATGGCGCGACACTATTGGACGTACAACGGCTTTGAATATCAAACGATCACATTGTCTTACTTCGGGATTGAATCCAGGGATATAGACTGACGCATCGAACGGTCGGCATCGCTCCATCTCATTGACCGATTCACCCCGACTGTCAATAGTCACCGTGAGTCGTTGACCTGTGACTGCTTCCAAAGCATCAGCTACCGTACCTCCATACACCATTTCGCGCCCGCAAAGGTCATCAACGGCCGCTCGCGGAATAAACAGATAACCCTCAGCAACGCCAAGAATAATACTACCGGCTATAATTGCTATATAGGTATGCTTCTTCCATAAAAGAATTACTAAAACAATCAGCGCAATTAACCCGATAGAAATCCCCCACTCTGTCACGCCACACAGCAATCCCGCTGCAAACCCCAGCGTGACCGGGAGCAGCGGGACAGATGCGGGTATAAGGCGCGACATGATGCCTTAAGTTTTGTTCAGAGCCAGATAGGAGCTAAATAGCGCGCGAGCACGTAACCTCCACCGAGCAACCAAACCCAAAGTATCGCGGCAAGTAAAAATGGTTTCGCACCCGCCTTTTTGAACTTATCGGCTGAAGTTTCTGCTCCAAGAGCTGCCATCGCCATGGTGAGGAGGAACGTGTCAAACTGATTAATCCAGTCAACAAGTCCATCAGGAAGCAGATTGAGCGAATTAAAAGCTATAACGGCGAGGAATCCGAACGCAAACCACGGAATAGCCACTTTTCCTTTCTTCCCGTCAGTGCTCCCGTCGGTATTGGAGCGTCGCTTTGCGGCCACCCAAAAACCAAGAATCAGCAATACGGGCACAAGCAGCATCACACGAATCATTTTTACAATCACCGTTACAGGTGCTACTTCGGGACCCATAGCATTGCCACCGCCCACCGCGTGTGCAACTTCATGGAGTGTCGAACCGGCATAGATGCCCATCTGTTGCGGGTCAAGACCGGGGAATACGCCGCTTCGGTAACAAATCGGATAAACAAACATGGCTATCGTTCCGAAAATAACCACGGTTGCCACCGCTACCGCCGTTTTATATGGTTTTGTCTGAATCGTTGATTCTGCCCCGAGCACAGCTGCGGCTCCACAGATTCCGGATCCGACCGAAGTAAGCAGCGCGAGGTCACTGTCCATTTTAAGCAATTTCCCAATCCACACTCCTCCGAGAATCGTTACGGTCACGATTATTGCATCGATTACGATAGCCGATACGCCCACAGCGGCTATATCGGCAAATGTCAACCGAAATCCATACAGGATGATACCGAGACGCAGAATACGTTTCGAGCAAAACTGGATACCGGGCACCCATGTCTCAGGCAGGTGCATACGTAATGAATTGGAGTATATCATACCCAGAATTATACCTATAATCATGGGAGAAATAGAAAAATCGACAAACACTTTAGCTTGTCCGATGTAGAAAGCCGCACACGCAAAAAGCGCAATAAGCAGTATGCCGTGAAGTTTCGAGGCTCGTTGTTCAGTAAACATATTTATTATTTGATTGACTTTTGATTAATCATTATTCCATATTTCCCAGGCGAGTATTGCCTGATTCAGAAGCATACTATAGCCATTCTTTACTGCGGCGCCGGCATCAGCACATTTTTTCATAAATAGTGTCAGTGACGGATTGTAGACCATATCTATGCACAATGTATCGCAAGACAAGGCCGAATAGTCAATCGGTGCGCATTTATCGGCATTTGCGTGCATGCCGAGCGGGGTGGCATTCACAATGATTTTAGCTCGTCTGAGCTCATCAGGTCTGAGCTCGTCGTAGGAAACATCGGCTTTTCCCACACTTCTTGAAACCTTGACGCAGTCAAAGCCTAATGACTTCAAAGCAATTTCCGCTGCACATGAAGCGCCTCCCGTACCGAGAATAATTGCCAAACCCTCACCCCGATGTATCAACGGTTCTATACTGCGTCGAAATCCGCCGATATCGGTGTTGAACCCATATAATGTAAAGTCGTTCCCATCAGCCGAGCGAATGATTTTGACGGTATTGACGGCTTGAGCAGCTTTCGCTTCATCGCTGAGATTGTCAATATATGGAAGTATCTGACGCTTGAAAGGGCTCGTAACGTTAAATCCTTTAAGGTCCGGCTCTTCGGCTATAAGTTCCACTATCTGCCCAATATCCTCCAACTCGAAATTACGGTATTCGGCATCAATTCCTTTCTTCTTAAAGAAGTTGTTGAAATATGAGTGTGAATACGAGTGGCTGATCGGATTTCCAATTAATCCATATAACTGCTTCACAATGGCTATGATTATTGATTTATCCGCAAAATTAGCCATATTCTTTCTCCCGACAAATTATTTGAGTTTGTAATTACACCTAAATGAAATAACTTTGCACCGTCAAACTCAACAGATGGAAGAATCATCAGCTATCGACCTCTATCTTTCATGGGCAGGCTCTATGCCACAGACCATCATTCCTATCGACGGTGAGGGAAGCAGCCGCCGCTATCTCCGGCTTAACGGCCCAAAAGGGGCTGCCATTGCCTGCATAGGCTCGGATATAAAAGAGAATGAGGCATTTATCCGCCTTGACGATTTTTTCCATGCGAATGGGTTGTCTGTGCCGGCATTGTATGCAGTCGCACCTGACAGGAGTGCTTATCTTCAGCAGGATCTTGGCAACACATCGCTTTTCTCCCTGATTTCTACGTCTGCACCAGAACTTTCATCTCAGCTTGATATGACGCTGGCCGCTTTGCCACGCTTTCAGCTTTCGGCCCGAAACGGGTTTGATTTCGATGCATGTTATCCCCGCCGGGAGTTTGATTTCAGATCGGTGATGTGGGATCTCAATTATTTCAAGTATTGTTTCCTTAAGCCGTCTGGCCTCGAAATTGACGAGAACAGACTTGAAGACGAATTCAGCGACATTGCATCAAAACTCAGCGTGAAGCCCACCGACGGTCTGATGCTTCGCGATTTTCAGAGCCGCAATGTGATGATATTTGAGGAGCGACCCTATTTCATCGACTTCCAAGGGGCACGCAAAGGACCGGCACTTTACGACGTGGCATCATTCCTATGGCAGGCACGCGCAGGATTTTCCCCGGCACTGCGCGATGAGTTAGCCGAGAGCTATCATAAATCATGGATTGACTGCGGTGGGAAACCATTTGATGACTTTCGTCGCGATCTGCACCGCTATGCACTTCTTCGGACAATTCAGGTGCTCGGAGCCTACGGTTTCCGCGGACTTATCCAGCATAAAGCAAAATTCGTCTCCTCCATACCGGCCGCGCTTTCGTCGCTATCGGAACTATCTGCCCTATTCAGCGACGAATGGCCATATCTGCATGAGTGTGCATGTCGGCTCGCTTCGTCAATCATAGGACAAATGGTAAAAGCCAAATCAACCGGACGACTGAAGGTAAAAGTCTATAGTTTTTCATATAAGAAAGGTATTCCCGAAGACTATACGGGCAACGGTGGTGGATTCGTTTTTGACTGCCGAGGCCTTAACAACCCCGGACGATACGACCAGTATAAACCGCTCACCGGACTTGACACGGAAGTAATCGAATTTCTTGAATCCAAAAGTGATATACGGCAATTTATGGATAATTGCTTCAGACTTGTCGACATTACCGTAGAGGAATACATAAGTCGCGGTTTCACGTCACTCACGGTCTGCTTCGGATGCACCGGCGGACGCCACCGATCGGTCTACGGAGCTCAACACATGGCCGAGCATCTTGCTGCTAAATACCCTGTCGACATTGAGCTGATACACCGCGAGCGTAGTATACAACGAATGATTTCAGGGATATGAAAGCAATGATATTCGCGGCCGGCTATGGCAAGCGCCTTGCCCCGCTCACTGATTCGATTCCCAAACCGCTTATAGATGTTGGCGGACACACGATGCTTGCCCGAGTTATAGACAAAATAAAAGCAGTCGGAATCGATTCGATTGTGGTGAATGTACATCACCTTGCCGGAAAAATCAGACACTATCTTGACGAAAATGACAATTTCGGACTGGATATAAAGATAAGCGATGAGTCGCAGCGATTGCTCGATACAGGCGGTGGTCTCGTCAAAGCTACTCCTATGCTTGACAATGATAGCGTGCTTCTTTACAACGCGGATATTCTTTCCGATTTTCCACTCGATGGAATGATAACCGCTCATAATTCTTCGCATGCCGACGTCACACTTCTGGCAGCGACACGCGACACATCGCGATATCTTCTTTTTGAAGACGGCAAAATGAAAGGATGGACAAACACCGCTACCGGTGAGGTGCGCTCGCCTTACTCCGACGTCGCTGCATGCCATACGCTGGCTTTCGGTGGTGTCCATATTCTTTCGCCTGACGCCATTGACTCACTCAAAGACTACGCTCAGCTACGTGGCGATGTGTTTTCTATCACCGATTTTTACATACAGCGTTGCGACTCGCTCGACATAAGGGCCCATACTCCCGCAAAAACGTTCACATGGTTCGATATCGGCAAACCGTCCACGCTTGAAATGGCAAGACGCCACTATACTCATTAATCATCCACAAAGTATTCTATTCCACCTTACAATAAATCATTACTACCATATCTATTCATCAATGGAAACAGCTTTAGCATTCGGCTTTATGTGCCTGGCATCTTTCTTCACACTTGCCAATCCTCTTGGCACGATGCCCGTATTTATCTCCATGACCCGCGGTCTGTCAGACAACGAACGAAACTCAATTGTGCTTCGGGCCACGCTGATATCATTCATCACCCTGCTTATTTTCACATTTGCAGGCCAGTTCCTGTTTAAGTTTTTCGGCATCTCGGCCAACGGATTCAGAATTGCCGCCGGTTTCATAATTTTCAAAATCGGCTACGACATGCTGCAGGCTCAATACACCCACAAGAACATCAGCGACGAAGAAAAGAGCGCATATGCAAAAGACATAAGCATCACACCCCTTGCCATACCCATGCTATGCGGCCCCGGTGCTATTGCCAACGGTATCATGCTCATGGATCAGGCAAGCAATTGGGTGCTCCTTCTCACCCTCATAAGTTCTATTGCCATTGTTTACTTCATATCATATCTGATTTTACGCGGCTCGACAAAAATCATGCCTCTGATTGGCGAGACGGGCAATAATGTGATGATGCGTCTGATGGGTCTAATCCTGATGGTTATCGCCGTCGAGTGTTTCATGACCGGCCTGCGTCCGCTGCTCGTGGAAATGATTCATCAGGGCGTCATTGGATAAAAATGGTCGGAATAACGACCAGTGAGAGCTGAAATAGTGTTTTTTCACATTATCGGTCAACTCCAAATGAGATAAAATTCTTATCTTTGCACGGTTTACTATTTATGTGATTCACGACAATGAAATTACGCAATATACTTCTTCTCGCCGTTGCCTCACTCGCTTTGTCGGGCTGCGGTGAATACCAGAGAGCTCTCAAGAGCAATGACTACGATTATAAACTCGATTTCGCCCGCAGGGCATTCGGAAATCAGAAATACGTTCAGGCCTATACCATTCTCACCGATATAGCTCCCTTATTCAAGGGGACAGAGAAAGCCGAAGAAGCTCTCTATCTTCTGGCGCTCAGCTACTATGAGAACAAGGAATATCCCGATGCAAGTTCCTATTTCAAAACTTACTATACACGTTACCCCAAAGGTAAATACACTGAACTCGCACGATTCTACTCCGGATATGGCTACTATCTCGACTCTCCGGAAGCCCAGCTCGACCAGAGCGGAACAGTGAAGGCTATAGAAGAACTTCAGGAATTTCTTGACTTCTTCCCCAAGAGCGATAAGGTCAGCATAGCCCAGAACGCAATCTTCGAGATGCAGGACAAACTGACACTCAAGGAGCTCCAGAACGCCCAGCTTTACTACAATCTTGGCAACTATATGGGCAACAACTATGAATCGGCCGTAATCACAGCTAAGAATGCAATTAAAGATTATCCCTATTCGCGCTACAAGGAAGACCTCGAACTTCTAGTCCTCAAAGCCCGTTTTCAGGAGGCCAACCAGAGCGTGCAAGAGAAGCAGGCCGAGCGCTTCCGCACCGTTATTGATGAATATTACGGATTCATCAACAACTACCCCGACAGTCCCAACCGCAAGGAAGCAGATAATATCTTCAAGATAGCATCGAGCAAAATTAAGGACTGACACTTTAATCAGAAAAACAATAAGTCACAATATCTAAGTTAAGGTAATGGATTACAAGAAGACAAACGCTCCAACCAACACGGTGACCCGCGACATGATCGAACTCTCGTCGGACACCGGTAATATCTACGAAACCGTCTGCATCATCGCAAAGCGTGCCAATCAGATTGCAGGCGAAATGAAACATGACCTCGAAAAGAAGCTTCAGGAGTTTGCTTCGTTGAGCGACAACATGGAGGAAATCTCTGAAACCCACGAGCAGATTGAAATTTCGCCTTATTACGAAAACCCCTCCAAGCCCACCGTCATCGCTGCGCAGGAATATGTGGAGCATAAAATCCACTTCCGCAATCCCAGCAAAGAGAAACTCAATCTCGACTGATATTGCCGTCAATTCGCTCGGTTCAGATTTCCTAATCATAGGTTGTTAGAAGTCTATTCCCCCGCTTTTTTCAGCAAAATCAGACTTAAACGTGAGCGAAATGCTTGGCAGTTTGTTCAAAATATTATCACTTCGTACCCCGAAAGCGCCACGGGATGGCGCACTATTTTATTCACTAATTAAAAGTTTCCAAGAATGCATTTG
>CAYUYQ010000052.1:0-12520 GCA_964449335.1 uncultured Bacteroides sp.
GCGCTCACTACTGATTATTTCAGCCCGTCGATACCGATGTTCGAGCAGACGAATGCCCTACGCTCGCAGACCCACAATCTATCCGCCCAGTTCAATGCCGAAATTAATAAACGCGGCTACTATCTCAAGGACCGACTGATTGCTGAAGGTGAGATTGACCGTTCACGCTCATCTATCACCGGCTCCTACGACCTTCTGCAACGCATCAGCCGCAAGTCATTCAAAGCCGTCAATGATCTGAAACTCGTCAAGCGCACCAACAAAAAGGTGTTCACCCTCACCTCACGAAACTCTTTCGGCTACAGCCCCGACCGTCTTGCAATCAGCGGCCTCAGCGATGCCTTGCAGACCGTCGGCACTACCGACGCCCGAAGCACTACCGAAACCAAAATCGGCCGCATCACACGCTTCTGGCGCTATTATCTCGAAGGCAATATTGACCTCAATTACCGCCACATGAATCTTGCTCTGACGGGCATGGACCGGTTCGACAACTCAGACAGCTATGATGCGTTTCTGTCCGACGTCTCTCTGAAACCGCAGATAGAATTCGAGCGCAATAAGTGGCGGTTGATGTGGAGCGCACCGGTGAAATGGCTCCACCATAGCCTCGGTGGAAATCGTGACTATATCAACGTAGCTCCGCGCTTTTACGCCCGGCATCAGTTGACGTCCAAATCAGAAGTTTCGGCATCAGCCATCTACCGTCTGTCGTCGCCTCAGGCCTATCTCAGCATCGAATCGCCGGTGCTCAGCGACTACCGCAACATCTTTATAGGGCGTAATTTCAGCCGATATACTCAGGATGTCAGCGTCAGCAGCACCTATCGCTTCCGCAATCCGCTATCGGCTCTGTTTGCCAACGTCTCGCTAACCTACAACCATCGCCGCTCGCCGGTCATAGCCGACCAACTCTTTCTTGGCGATTTCGTGGTGTCGACCTCGGCCCGACAGCTCAACGAAAGCAATTCCTGGTATATTAGTGGCGGTCTTAGCAAGGGGTTCGGTCACAGCCGCTACGTTGCGGGCCTCGAAGTCAAAGCCTCGCGGTCGTCGGGGGCGTCGATGCGCGACGGCATGGTAATCGGAGAGCACCAGCAATCAGCCTCGTTCAGTCCTTATTTCAAAGGGAGTTTCGCACGATGGATTTCCCTGAATTACGATGCACACTACAGCTTCTCCACGCTTAAATTCGACGGAAACAGCGCCACGTATCATTCCATGACTCAAACGCTCGCCTCGACCGTCTTGCCCTGCGACCCGTGGCAGTTCACAGTCGGCGCCGAGCATTATCTGACCCGTTTCCCCGAAGGTGGCACAGCCGGAATAGTACTTCTCGACGCATCGGCTGTGTGGAACGTCGGCCGACGTACACGCCTGTCGCTCACGGCCTCCAATCTTCTCAACCGTAAAGCCTATCGCTACGTGACCTACGGCACTCTGTCGCGTTCGGAACACGCTTTCCGTCTGCGCGGACGCAACGTGCTTGCTTCCGTTCAGATAAGATTCTGAGACGGCATCATTTCGATGTGCGTTCCATATCGGCGAGCGGAGCCAGACGGCTTGCCTTCCAGGCCAGAATCAGCGCGACCGAAGTTACTGCCACGAATGCGATTGCCGTCGAATGAAACATATTGCCAAGACCAACAAGCGGCGAGACCACTGCGGCAAAAGCATACTTCACGACACTGAGTATAGCCGAAGCCGTCCCGGCCTCGTCGCGCCCAACTTCCATCGACAGGGTATTGGCACTTGAGAAAATCATGCCTGAAAACAGCAACATCGGTATGGCGCATAGCTCATAGGCGATAAACGGAGCCTCGTTCCACATCACAAAGGCTTCGGCCACGGCAAACACAAACATGCCGATACAGCCCACAACCATGCCCTGCTTCATCACCTTGAAGCGCAGTGCGAGAGTCGAACCGACACCTAAGGCAAGAGCGTTACCACCGAAAATCAGACCAAACTCCATGGCGCTGAACCCATAGTGGGTCTGAATCAGGAACGGCGCTGAAGAGATGTAAGCGTATAGCAGACCGATTGCCACAGCCTTGATAGTAACATAAATCATGAAGCGGCCGTTGGTAAACAATGAGCGGTAAGCTTTAGCATAATCCTCGAAGCTGCTTGCCTTGAGGCGACGCTGCGGTGGAAGTGTCTCGTGATAGTGCATCGTCCAGAAGGTCATGACCACACCAATCACGAGCAACAGCACAAATATACCGTGCCAGCCTACAGTATCGGCCATGAAACCACCGATTACCGGTCCGAGCGCCGGAGCCACACCGTTGATTGCTCCGACAATCGCCATTAGCTTGGCAAGCTGACGGCCCATATAGACGTCGGCCGGAATCGAGGTTGAAAGCACCATCGCTCCGCCTGCACCAAGGCCTTGGAAAAGACGGTAGATTATAAAAGTCGTTATATTGGGCGAAAAAAGCGAAAGAGCCGTTGACACCACAAAGATTATCAGTGATATAATCAGTATGGATTTACGACCGTAGCGGTCACTGGCCGATCCCCACACCACCGACCCGAGGCCCATACCGGCCATTGCCATCGATATACCCATCTGGGTCATCGACGGTGTGGTGTGAAATTCCTTCATCATCGAAGGAATCGTAGGAAGATACATATCGTTTACCAGCGATGAAAAGGCTCCGATTATAGCTATGAAAGTGACAAATATACCATAATGTTTCGGAGCCGGAGACAAATCGGCCGAAGCCGTCTTAACAGTTGAATCAGCAGCCATTTATTTTAACTTTTTATAGTTAAAACAACCGATTTCCGCCGTCGGTTCACTTCTTTCGGCGAGCTATTTGAGGCCAATCAGACCAATTAGTCTTCTATTTTACGACCCGCTTGACTCCGTCGGGCAACTGCAAGTCGGTAGCTATCTTACCGTCAGCGCCACGGATGTGACGCACCTTGATTATGCCTTTGGGTGTCGGCACGCTGCCTTCGGCCCATTCGAGATTACCGAGATTAGGCTCGACCACGACCTCGTCAAATCCCGGCTTGACCGGACGCACGCCGAGCACATGGCGCGACAACCAGGGCGTAGGGCCCGACGCCCAGCCATGACAGAAGCTGTGGCGGTGTCCTTTATAACAGTAGTCACCCGATGAAGCGTGAATGTCAAACGCACCAACGGGCACTATGCTGTCGATGCGTGCGGCTTTCAGGCCATCCTCGTAGTTGAGGTCTTCCCAGAAAGTCGTGGCTCCGAGGTCGAGCATGCGCCCCCAGTAGTCCGACATTATGTCCATCGCCTCAGCGTGTGTGCCCTCCCCGGCCAAAGCGTCAAGCATATAGAACCCGTAAAAAGTAGAGAATCCTGTCGCACCGCCGGAAATTATTGCCTCGCGCTCTGCCTTGCGGTCTTTGGCCATGCCGGATAGCAACGCGAGAGCAGCTGCCTGTTTATTGCCACCCGTGGGTGGAACGTAGGCGCGGATTTTTTTAAGCAGAGAGTCGGCTTTAGCCGTCACTGTCGCATCGCCGGTCCACTCTCCGATTTGCCGGGCTGCTTCCATAGCCATGACAAGCAGCGACTGATAGCCGGAGTGAATCACCTCGCGCATCTCCGACGTAGGCCAGTCGAGCAGACGCTGGCCGCCCTGAAAGTTCTCTTTGTTGCCGTCGAGACCGGCCTCGAAGCAATCAATAAGACGGTTGATGTAATCGCTCTGTTCACTGAGATAGTCCGTATCGCCCGAATACAGGCACAAATCGCGATGGATTATAATCCACCACATCGAATAGGCGGCAATACTGTTCATCCACCCCGGCAGCGGCGAAGTATCACGGGCGAAATCAAGGCTTTTTTTCACCACATCGAAGTCACCGAACACATTGGCAATCGTCATCACTTCAGGATGCATGTCGCCCACCCACACAAGACGGTCGCGCTTGATGCCGTCCCACAGATAATTCTGCATGTTGAGATGGACCGTATAGGCTCCGGTCTGCCATATATCGTTGAGTCGCGGATCGCTGCACCGGAATTCTCCGAGATAAGGCAGATCGCGGTAACGGTGCGTGGCCCGCACTGCTCTCAACGGCAATTCGGCATCCGGCTCCACAAGCTCCACAAGCGCGAACCGGAAACCGGAGTTGCCCACCTCGATTGTGCCGAGCCAGGGCACATCGACAGTGAAATCGCGCAGCGAGTGTTGGTTGGTGGCCGTTGCGCCGGCTGCTGAAACATCGCTCAGAGCCTCACTCACCGACTCGCCGAGACACACGCGCACCCTCAGCGCCTTTTGGTCGCCGCGTATCGGAGCCGCTATCTCCAGACCGCCGCACAGTTCGCGCCCGAAATCGAGCAACACGGCACTGCGGGCACCGTCGCGCGTTGACAGCACGCACACTTCCGGCGATGCCACTGCAAGCTGACCATCGAACGGGTTGAGGAGCGCTTCGGCGTTTCTCACCGCTCCCGCCCGCTCCGCCGGCAACTCCACTATACGCTCCGGCATCACGAATTCACGCCGCATCTCGTCGGCTACCGTCCGTCCGGGCGTGGAAGCATAAACCGCCGAAGCAAGCAAAAGGGCTATCGAAAATGAAAATGTAGTTCTTATCATAGGTCAATTTTTTCAATTATTACGGATTTAATCAGTCCCGAAGGCTGCAACGGAGAGTCGTGTGTCCACGGATGGGTCCAGGTCCAGGTAGTCCGCTCGGTCTCAGGCAGACGACTGTCACCGATAAGGCGGTTCACCCATGTTGTGGCTACTTCTATACGTATATCGTTCGTACCGCTGCTGACATACGGGGTTATATCGACCGTATAAGGAGGCGTCCATACGCCACCGGCATATTGGCCGTTGACGTAAACCTTTGCCATTGCTCCGACCGGTCCGGTGTTTGCCACAATTCGGCCGTCAGTAATATCTTCGGTCGTAAGATTGAATTGCGTGGTATAGTCGGCGATTCCAGAGAAATACCGCAGCGAGTCAACCGCGCTTTCCGACAGACTTCCTACCGAATCGACCGAGTCTGTGATTACCGTGCCGTCAATCGGATTTCTCAATTTCAGTTGCCAGGAGTCAAGCGCAGTTAGCGGTCGGGCGGCGGGGAAGTTCTCCGCTCCACGGGAAGCATCGTGAGTCACCCCTTTTCCGTCAAACACGACAAAAACACTCTCATAGGGCTGCAGCGTCAGAGGCACGACCGTGCGACCGCCCTCCCGCCGGTAGTCGGGAAGCGACCGCCGAGAGCCATCTGTGGCAAGCCATAGCTCCGGACACGTATCTGCGACTCTGAACGAAGCCGGAAAGCTTATTGTATCAGCCGACTGGTTGGCCAGAAAATAAATCTGACGCTCCCGGGCATCTCTGTGTCCGAACACTACGGGTGTCCCTTCGGGTGCGATGAAATCCGGTTCAAGTCCGACGAGTCCGAAGGCATCATTCAAATCCACCCCGTCAACGATATACCCGTGTCCATAGGCGTGAACCGTACCTTCGCCGCTCCACATACGGCGAGCAAGGGCGTCAACCTCCGCATCGGCTGCCGGATACCGCTCCATACTCGGTGATTTTTCAGGCGCCGCCCCAAAAAGCACGCCACCTTTCGCCACAAGCTCGCTAAGACGGTTAAGCAGCTCCGGACGCATCGTCTTTAGTCTCGGGAGCACGAGAATCGAATATGACGTGCCGTCAGGAAGCACCCAGCGGCCGTCGCGAACGTCGAGTCTCGTCATAATGACCTCACCGTTTATGTAGTCAAACTGAAATCCCGAGGGAAGGGCCGGATCGACCACCCCGGTCATCTTTGGCGCGTCCTCGCCTATGAAATAAGCCACATCGGCCACGTTTATGCCCTGCTGCAACATCAGGTTGCATCGCTTCAGGTAGTCGGTGAACAGATCGAAATGACTAAACCACGAGTTATTTCGGTTAAACTCGCTTCCGAACCATGCGTTAAGTCCGGGCTTGCGGTCATCAGGCTGCGAAATATAGACATGAAGGAGAGTATTGTTGATTCCTTCGGCAAAGAAACGGTCGCCGCGCGGTTTCAGCATAGCGGGATGACGCAGAAAGTCCATACCGGCAGCCGTGTAGGACTCAGCCGACACTTTCTTTTTTCCGTATATGTGCGCGCTCGACGATGCGGCGCGGTTCTCGATATCACCCAGTGTGCCCTCGCTCCAGAATTCGCCGGACACTTCGTCGGACTGACCGCCATACTGCAGGAACTCACCCGGGAATCCCCAGTGTCCGTAATTCTCCAGCCACAGCGTAAGGCCGTTTTGATGGGCTATATCCCTCATCCCGCCGATATGCGAGTATGCCAAGCGGTCAGCTACGAATCGGCGCATATCCCATAGGAAACGGTCAGACAAATCACGGCTACCGACAACCACTCCGTCGTAGACCGGCAGATAAGGCACCGGGCTATAGCCGTAGCGCTGCGTAAACTCTTCGATGAAGTCAACCGAAAAATTCTGACCGCCCTTCTCATAACTGTCGGCAACAACGACTTTGAACGTCGCGCGGTCCTCCTCGGGAATACGTCGCAGAATCTTGCCTATGAATGAATCGAAATGATGCGGCAGATACTTGGTCGTCAATTTGTCTATCTCATGGCCCGTTCCTTCGGGAGCTGCAGGACCATTGGTGATTCCGGTCGGACGCATACCGGTGCGCATTACCATCCACCGACCTTCGGGTGCGTACCACCGCAATGTGTCGCCCGACATAAATTCGCTGACGTCAATCACCGCGTCGGTTGCCACCGCCCCGGTAGCATCGCCGGCTTCAGGCTGCTCGCGCCATTGATATTCATGCCAGTAAGGTAGTGGCGTCTGAAACATCTTGGCGAGCGACTTTTCCGCGTATCGCTCGACACGCGGCTGCGGGGATAACGCTATTTCTTTAAGTCCGCTTCCTTCGTCGGCGCCGGTAATCGTGAGCCGGTATTCGCGCCCGACAGTCGTTGGCACGCTAACCGCAACAGGAGCATAGGGATTCCAGCCAACTTCAACATTGGGATTTGTACGATCTATCGAGAATTCACATATCGGTCTGAAATCATCACCCTCCCGCACTTCGAGAATGGCGTCGGCGCGAATCGGCCTAAACGCAAGGTGAACTTCGAGATTGCGCAAAGTGAATTCACGCGAAGCCGTAATTGTGAAAACGGCGCGCCCGGAGCCGTCAAACGCTACTTCCGTGGCCGCATCGCCATCGGTAGCAGCCGAACCGTCGCCCTTTACACCGGTAGCCACGGTAGTAAGCCGTGGCTTCTCGACGGCCGTCACGGGGAAGGCTATCACCCTCACATCCTGAAAATCGGCCGATGGAGCCGGAAGCGCAACCGTCACTGCCTTACCACCGTCAAACTCAGTTTTGACGTTGTCGAGATAACGCATCGCTTGTCCCGAAGCTATCCACGGACCTCCGGCCTGACTCCACCCGGGGCAGTTGAATATGCCGATTTCGATTCCCAATTCCGAAGCTTTTTTCAAAGCGGCATGCATTATTGCCCACCACTCATCTGAGAATAGTTCAACGGCTTTATACGGTGCCTTGTAACCGTCGAGATAGACGTTACCGATAAAAGCGCGGTTTATACCTGCTTTTTTCATTGCCTCAAGGTCCTTACGGACACCATCTTCGCTGACATAGCCCGATATCCAGTACCAATAGACTGAGGTCTGCACCGAATCTCCCGGCGATTTAAACACTCCGGCAAGACTGTCGCCATCCTTAGCTTTGGCAGCCGATATCTCTGCCGGGACTACCGACAAGCTGAGCAAAGCAAGAGCGAGTGTGTGTATAAGCGTTGTAATCTTCATATCCTTACATTATTACATTTTGACGGTTGTGATTACTCGGAAACGATAAACAGCGATTCGCAGGGCTGCAGGGAGAGAGGTATTGAGCCGTCGGAATTTTCGATGGTTTCGATAATGTCGCCGGTATGAGGGTTATATGACTTGAAGCGTGATTTGTCGCGCAACTGGAGCGCTGTACTTATTTTTTCAGGATTGATATTTGCGAAGTAATAGATGTGTCGGCCGTCTGAAATCCGGTGGATATAACGCAGGCCGTCGGCTCCGGGCGCAACGACGTCGGGCGTGAAGCCGAATGACTCAAGCGCCGCGGCAATACTCTTTTTATCGGGATTCGGGATAAACCGAGCCGGATTGGTCTTATCGGAAAGCATATCGGTTATCCGTCGGCTTATCTCATCGGATTCAATGCCGAAAGTTGTCGACTGAGATGGTAAGACGGTGGTAAAGATAATATGGCCGCCACCCTTTTGGAAACTCTCGATCATATCCATCGATTCGGGCGAAACGCATTTGACACCGGGCAGTATCAACACCTTATAGTGCTGATGATTGATTTTATTGTTGAGGTGGAGCCGACCGTCGCTGACTGTGCATGATTCAAACACCTCGGGATGCAGATACGTGAAATCGCGGCTAATCGAATCGGAAAGTATCGAGGCGACTTTGATATAGTCAACATCCGGTATTTTGACGCCTCCGGCATAATATCCTTCCGGCCCGTCGAGATAATGTCCGGCCTGAAGTGTCTGTATCGGATACAGCATTGCGATATCGGCCACGGTTCTGCCTGATTGGCGGAGCATGTAGTTGAGGCGGCTCAGAAATTTATTGAAGTCGGGCAGAGCGTCGCGATACAGCGGATTGCGCCATGACAGCTCGGGCAGGAACGTAACGTCGCTGTCGTTGTACCACACGGCATGAGGTATGAGCTGATTGATTCCTTTCGTGTACTGATCCATGGCGATACTGTAAAGCTCTTCAACAGGAATATTTCCCATCGCGCCGAAGGTTTCCGACATCACAAGCTCTTTATCCCAGTTTGCAGCTGACGAGGAGACAACTTTATAGAACAATTCAGCGGGACGGTCGCCGCCGATTTTATCAATTCCGGGAATATCCATGTGTTTTCCGCAGAGCATAAGATCACCCGCTACACTCACCGGATTAAGCACCTCTTCCTGGTCCTGGTGACCAGTTGAGGCTATGCCGTGAGCCGAGGCCCAATCGTGGATGGTCTTCATAAATCCCTCCGAATATAGCTTGGCACGCATCCCGAACAGATAGTTTCTGGCTGCCGGGGTTTCGGGGCCTATGTCGTACCATAGCGCGGGGTAAAGACGCTCGGGAGAGAAGCCGTAGGTCTCGGTGAAACGTTTGTTGAAATTATCGGTCCAGATTCGGCCCTGGGCTCGATAGAGTGTAGGTTCGTCGCAGAATGTTTCGGTGATGACCGTACCGAAAGCCTCGGGAAATGCGTCGAAGTAGCGCCGGTGTGTATCGTTGACAAACAGACTCACTGCCACCGGATCGAGATAATCGACATTGGGGTCGCCGTCTTTCACACACAGGAAGCAAAGTACGGTCCATTGCCCGTCGGCCGGAGCGGTCCATTCGAGAATACCGTCGCTGACTTTATCCGATATTACAACGATTTCTTTTGACTCAGCCTCCATCGCTACGACCGACATCAGTGTACCATCGGAAGGCAACTCTATACGGCATAATTCACCCGAAGCCACAGGATACTCAAATTTGTCGAGACGCTTGATTGTCGCTTCGGGATGACGCTGCATGAAGCGCGGAGTATCATCGCCGTTGATGGCCCCCATGCTGCCGCTGGGAAAACCGTATTCGTCGTAAAGCGACATTGTCAGGCCGTTTTCAGCCGCATAACTAACCATCCGGCCATAAGTGTCGAGATATTCGGCCGACATATATTCCGGTTTGAAGTTGCGACCGAACGGCAGTATGGCGCATCCGCCGTAGCCGTCGGCTGTCGTAAAGGATTTCAACTGTGAAAGGGCGCTGTCGCAATCGACCGCGGTATTATTCCAGAACCACAGCGGTACCGGGCGAAATTTCTGCGGAGGATTGACAAATTCTTCAGGCACAATAGCGTGTGAGCTCAGAGCGGCAGATGCAATAACGCAGATTATAATATTTCGAAACTTCATAAACTATCGACGGATTGACGGGCTTGAACCCGATTACAAAGATAGCCCGGCCCGCGGCCATAGCGTTTTATCATTCTGACTATTGTTTTTTACAATCTGACAAAAATCGCGTCACATCCGCTCCAGAATGACGCGCTGCCTTTGCACACCCTCTGTCATAAATTATTAAGGCCCAATATTTGAGGATGCGTTTTATTTTGACGGCCGAGCGATTCTGCGTAAATTTGCACTCACAAATGTCAGAAAATGGGACTGAGAGTCTACATCGCATCTATACTGCTGACCGTCGCAGGATTACTATGCTCCTGCGTCGGGACGGGTAGCCGTGGCCCTGTGCCGCCCGACCACGGCATGACGCTCGACCCCGCCGCCTCGCCTCAGACGCAGGCAGCACGGGCTGTCGACTCGCTCAGCCCGTCGCAGGTGGCCGAGACCCTCGTGGCATGGATGACGGGCGCGTCTCACAATCACTACCCGTTTGCCGGCCGATTCACGCGCAGCGTCGTTGCGCGCTACACCGGGTCGGGCCGCGATGCCGAAGCCTCGCGCTTCATCACCGCCATCGACTCCGTTACGGCCACACTTCCACTGCCCATGCGCGCCCACGTTCTGACCGTAGCCGCTCCGCCTCGGGTGCTTGCGACCAGAATTGCCGCCGACCCCGACAGCGCCCTGCTCGCCGGAGCCGTGGCCGAAGCCTACGGCTCCGATTCGATTGCCGCCGGCGCTTTTATCAATGCCCTCAACTCACGCTGACACTCATTTTTCCCCTCACGATAAAATCTGCAAAAATATGCTCGCTATCCACGAATATCTCGACTTGCTCGAAACCCGAATTGCCAACCTCGACCTCCCCGCCGAGCCCGCAGGGCTCTACGAACCGATACGCTACGCCTTGTCGTGCGGCGGCAAGCGACTGCGCCCGGTGCTCACGCTCGCCACGGCCGACGCCTTGTGCGGCGACCCGATGCGCGCCATCAATCAGGCTCTGGCCGTGGAAATGTTTCATAACTTCACGCTGCTCCACGACGATGTGATGGACAACGCTGACATGCGCCGCGGCAAACCCACCGTCCACCGCCGCTGGGACGAACGCACGGCCATTCTTTCGGGCGACACGATGCTCACCCTATCGACCATACTCCTCACCCGCCACGCCGAGACATCGACTCTCCAGCCCCTGCTGACGATGATGAACCGCACGGCCGTCGAAGTCTACGAAGGTCAGCAGCTCGACATGGACTTCGAGCAGCGCACCGACGTCACCACCGACGAATACATGGAGATGATTCGCCTCAAGACGTCAGTGCTTCTTGGCTGCGCGTGCGCCCTCGGTGCCATCGTTGCCGGAGCGTCGGCCAAAGCGCTGAAAGCCATGTACACCTACGGCGAGCAGCTTGGCATAGCCTTCCAGCTTCAGGACGACTATCTCGACACGTTCGGCGATCCCCTCGTGTTTGGTAAGGAAATCGGCGGCGACATTCTCAACGATAAAAAGACATGGCTGCTGATCACAGCTCTCGCTGAAGACACCGACGGCGTGATGCGCCGCCAGATTGTATCGCCATCGGCTCCGGCTGAAAAAATCGAACGTGTACGTAACGTCTACACCGCCCTCGACCTTCCGGCCCGCTGTCAGGTGCTGATTGATTCCTATGTCGACCGCGCTATTGCGGCGCTCGACGAAGCCGGACTCACTCCCGCCGCACACGATTTCTTCGCCTCAATCGCCGACCACTCGCGCACTCGCACCCACTGACATTATGCTTATCGACACCCACACTCACCTATATCTGCCCGAATTTAATGCCGACGGACAGACGGGAGCCGACGCCGTCGACCGCGCCACCGCAGCCGGTGTAGGCCACATGATATTTCCCAACGTCGACCTCGACACCGTCGCCCCGATGCGCGCGCTCCACGCCGAGCGCCCCGACGTGACGTCGATGGCCATGGGTCTCCACCCCACCGAGATTAAAGACGGCTGGCGTGAAGCGCTCGAAGCAACCCGCGAAGAGCTCGAATCGCATCGCGACGACTACATTGCCGTCGGTGAGATTGGCATAGACCTATACTGGGACCGTACATTCGCCGAGGCGCAGATGCAAGCGCTCGAATCGCAGCTTCAGTGGGCTCAACGTATGAATCTCCCCGTCATAATCCATTGTCGCGAAGGGCTGCCGCAGACACTCGAAGTGCTGTCTGAATTTCCCGATGCCCGTGGCGTCATGCACAGCTTCGGCGGCACTCCGGCCGATGTCGAAACCATAAAAAACACCATTGACTTCTACTTCGGCATCAACGGCATAGTCACTTTCAAAAATTCGCGTCTCGCCGACACCCTCCCCGCCATCGGCACCGACCGCCTGCTGCTCGAGACCGACTCCCCCTATCTCGCTCCCGTGCCACGCCGCGGCAAGCGCAACGAAAGCGCCTACCTCACCCACACCGCCGCCCGCGTCGCCGAAGCCCTCGCCCTCACCCCCGACACCCTCGCCACCCTCACCACCGCCAACGCCCGCACCCTCTTCAA
>CAYUYQ010000053.1:0-7605 GCA_964449335.1 uncultured Bacteroides sp.
TGTGTCCGCCGGGAGCCTGTCCGCCCGAGAGAATCACACCTACGTTGATGGGCTTTCCGGGAGTGGGGTTAGGATTTTTTTCGAAGGTAAGTTCGGGCAGACCGTAGGTGTTGGGGAAAAGTTTCTTGATTTCCTCCTGGTCGGCTACTGAATGGGTGGGCTTGCCTTCGACAGCCTTAACAGCGCCCGTGAGCGACACGGGAAGTTTGGGCTGATAGGAGGCGCGGGCAATTTGCAATGCGCTTTTCTTCATTTATGTAATGCTTTTACAGTTAGTAAATAAATCTTTATGACGGGCGCTCCGACCGGGTCGGGCGCTATTTTGTGCAAAGGTCGTAATAATTTTTTTTTCTGTCAATTGCCTCGGGGCATTTTTTGGACGATTTTAGCGACCACGGCAGTTTTTTCAGAGCGCTGACGGAAGAGCGTCGCCGGCCACGGCCACTGAAAGCAATTCGGGGCGGAGGTATTTCGCAGCCATTTCTGAAATCATCGCCGGCGACACGGCGTCGAGCACCTGCAGCTGACGGGCGAAGTAATCGTCGGTCATTCCGCCGATAATCATGCTCGCACGATAATCGGCAATAGAGTAAGGCGTCTCAAGGATTGCAGCCAGATTCGACGCTACGGCCCGGCGGAAGCGCGTCAGTTCGTCGCCATGGGGAGGGTTGTCGGCAAGGGCAGTGAGTTCTTTTCTGACTTCATCGACCAGCAGCGCCACGTTTTCATTGGCAGTGTCAGCGCTAATCTGCACATAGGCCCCGTCTCTGACGCCTATAAGGAAGGCACTGATGCCGTAGGTCAATCCTTTATCCTCACGGATATTGCTCATAAGCCGACTACCGAAATAGCCGCCGAGAGCGCTCACGGTCAGACGCAACGGAAGATAGTCGGGGTGGTTGCGCGCGATGGCGGGCATGACGATATTGACCGCGCTCTGTCGCGCTCCCGGCAGGGTGACGGGGCGGTAGGTGCCCGCCGGAGCTGCGGAGAAGGGGACGATGTGGAGCTGTTCGGTGCCGTCGGGAGCGTCAGCGGTCGATGAAAATGTATCTGCGATTTTTCCTATCACTTCATCGCTGACAGGGCCGGCGAGAATCAGCTCGATTCCGGCGGGAGAGATGAACCGGTCGTGAAAGTCCATTATGGTCCGGCGCGATAGTTCGCGGATTGACTGCGGCGATTCGATTCGGGCCAGAGGGTGATTATCGCCCATTATTATGGCGTCGGACTGGCATTTGGCCAGGAACTCGACATCGTTCATCGAGATTTCGATAGTGCGGGCGAGGGTGTCGCGGCGTGTCTCGAATGCGTTGTCGGGAAATACGGGGTTGAAAATCATGTCGCGCAGCAAGGGCAGCACGGAGTCGAGTTTCGATGCCAGACAGTAGACCGACATCAGTGTGAAGTGGGCCGTATCCGATTGTTTGAGCCATGCTCCGTTGTAGTCGAGCGTATCGGCAATCATCGGGCCGCTATAAAGGCGCGAGCCTTCTTTGCGAAGGATGGAATGCAAAGCCGAAACCGCCGGTGAGTTGGCTTCGGCCGAAGCACCGCGGCAGATGACTGTCAGCAGGCAGAGGTCGCCGGCGTCGCGCTCGAGCACATGGAGCCGAGCGCCCGAGGAGAGCACGGACGTGTGAAACTGCGGCAGGGCGGGGAAGGTAAGTTCGCCTACCGGGGGCTGTGGTGTGACTCTCATCAACGATAGGGTTAGAGTGACTGCAGATAGCGGATTGCTGCCTCGAGATCGGCCGGGGTGTCGATGCCGATTGTGGCAATGTCGGTGATTCCGGCACGGATTCTATAACCGGACTGAAGCCAACGGAGCTGTTCGAGCGATTCGGCCAGGTCGAGCGACGACTGCGGCAGTCTGACAATCTCGGCGAGGACTGACGCGCGGTAGGCATACATGCCGATATGTGTATAATAGGCCGTCTTTTCAGGCCATGCCTCGCGCTCGGCGCCACGCACAAACGGTATGACCGAACGGCTGAAGTAGAGCGCGTTGCGATTGTCGTCAAGCACCACTTTCGGAGTGTTGGGATTGGCAAGAGCTTCGTAGCCGCGAGCGGGGTCGAAACGGCGGACAAGAGTGGCAATCTCCACGTCGGGCGAGTCAAAGCAGTCCTTTACCGCCTCAATCTGGCGTGGATCTACAAATGGCTCATCGCCCTGAATGTTTACAATCACCGAGGCGTCGGAGCCTGAAAGCCGATAGGCTTCGTAGCAGCGGTCAGTGCCGCTGCGGTGTTCGGTCGAGGTCATCACGGCTTTGCCGCCGAAGGCTTCCACGGTATCGAAAATACGGGTGTCGTCGGTCGCGACAACCACGCTGTCGAGCGCTTTCGAGGCCTGACGGTAGACGCGCTCAATCATCGTCATGCCGCCTATGTCGGCCAGCGGTTTGCCGGGGAAACGTGTGGAGGCATAGCGGGCCGGAATGATACCTATATATGTTTCTGACATGTTAGTCTAATGGGGTTTGGTTGTTGATTATCAGTGGCGCGAAATAAGGCCTACAATCCAGAGCAGAACTATCGAACCGACCACGGAGGTGATAAGTGAGCCTATGATTCCGTGGCCCTCGATACCAAGGAGGCCAAACAGCCAGCCGCCGAGTACACCGCCGATTATACCTACAACGAGATTGACGATTATGCCGAAACCGCCGCCGCGCATGAGTTTGCCGGCAACGAATCCCGAGACAATACCTATGATTATATACCAGAGGAATGACATTGTGTTTATCTTTTAGTTATGTTATACAATTCTTGGAAATTAACAATCTATCGTTCAACCGTGTTCACGGGGCGACCATTCAGCTTGTCTGAAAGCTCGCCGAGCATCCTGAATGCTTCGGGACGCGAGGCGTCGATGCGGTCGGTGTAGTGAGCATCGGAGTTGATGATAATCGGCACTCGGGCTTTGATAAGCGTAGCCCAGTTTTCGGGCGCGGGGAACATGCGGTGGTGTTCGGCCCAAGCTTTCGTGTTGATTTCGACGGTGACTCCGGAGGCAATTATTGCGTCGGTGAGCTGCGAAAGTCGACGACGGTAGAATGGCTCATCTTCAAGTCCGGGGCGGAAATGGGCTCCGTTATGACCGATTTTGTCGAAGTGGCCGATTATGTCGAATCCGCCAGCCTCGACCATGGCAATGCTGTGGTCGAAAAACGTGTTTACAACGTAGTCGAGGTCATCGTGGAAATGGTCGTGCATTTTGCGCCGGAAGCTCTCGAAGCGGCCGTCGATGTCGACCGGTTCGCCTGTATCGGGGTCGGGCACGAAGTGAACCGACCCGATGCGGTAGTCAAGCGGCAGCTCCCGGAAATATGGGATTGCGGGACCCCAGTCAGAGCTGAGGTAATCTATCTCCATACCGGCGTAGAAATGTATCGGCTCGTGGGCATAGACGTCGTTAAGCCGCTTTACTTCGTTGAGGTAAACTTCGACGTCGGCGGCCGACATGTTGCAGGACGATTCGATTGGCACCGGCGAATGGGGCGAGAAGCCCCAGTGACGAAATCCGGCGTCTGAGGCTGCAGCTGCAAATTGCTCCATCGATGCGCGTCCGTCGCAGAACTGCGTGTGGCTATGGAAATTGTAGCGCGTGTCTCCGCCGGTGAGTTGGTGAAAATCAATCATTTCGATGCGGCGGCAGCCATTTTGCGGTTATAGACTGATTTGAAGCGGAAGAATATCACGGCGCACACGGCAGCGGCAGCTATACCTGCCGCTGCTGATATGGTGATACCGAGTCCGAACCCTTCGGGGCGGGGCGCAAAGAGGAGATAGGTGGTGCAGACCGTGGTCATGAACATTGCCGGAAGAAGGGCAATCCAGTAGACGGATTTTGTCTTTATAAGATAGACTGCCACGGCCCATAGCGTGAATGCTGCCAGTGTCTGATTGCTCCATGCGAAATAGCGCCAGAGCACATTGAAGTCTATGGCCATGAACAGCAGTACGGCGGCAAGTAGCGGAGCGGTGACTGCAAGACGCTTCCAGATGGGTTTCTGATCGAAGCGGAACCAGTCGGCAAGCGTCAGTCGGGCGCTGCGAAGAGCTGTGTCGCCCGTGCTTATAGGCGCAGCAATGACGCCGAGCACGGCGAGCACGCCACCTACGGCTCCGAGCCAACCGAACGATACGTCGTGGACGAGTGTGCCCGTGGTGTGGCCGGGCTGGGCAAGATAGTCGGAGATTGCGTCGTAGCTGCCGCAGAAAGCTACCGCGGCTGCTGCCCAGATAAGGGCAACGATGCCTTCGGTAACCATTGCGCCGTAGAAGATGGGGCGCGCGAGTTTTTCGTTGACCATGCAGCGTGCCATCATAGGCGATTGCGTGGCGTGGAAGCCTGAAATGGCGCCACATGCTATGCTGACGAACATCATCGGGAACACGGGATTGCCCGAGGGATTGTGACTTGTGAATGAATCGCTGAATGTTACGGGCAACTCAACGTCGCCTACAATCAGCACCACCAGCAGCCCGACGGCCATAAACAGCAGTGCGAAGCCGAACACGGGATACAGGTTGCCGATGAGTTTATCGATAGGGAGCAGGGTGGCGAGCACGTAGTAAGCAAGAATAGCTATCACCCAGAACTGGGCATCGAGGCTCTCGGGTGTGAGCGACGCAAGGAGTCCGGCCGGAGTGATGATAAACACTGTCGTGACGAGCACAAGCAGAAGAACGCAAAACACGCGGATAACCAGTTTCACGCCCGATCCGAGGTGCTCTCCGATGATTTCAGGAAGCGAAGCGCCGTCGGAGCGCAGACTTATCACGCCGGAACAGAAGTCATGGACGGCACCGGCAAAAATCGTTCCCAGCGCAATCCAAAGGAATGCTGCCGGACCGAACATGATGCCCATTATCGCACCGAAAATCGGACCGAGGCCGGCTATGTTGAGAAACTGAATGAGAAATACACGCCACGTCGGGAGGGGACGGAAATCAATATCGTCACGCTTCGTAACGGCCGGCATCGGGCGCTTGGCGTCGGTGGCGAGCAGACGGTCAATGAAATAGCCGTAGATGAAATATCCGGCAATCAGTATCGCCAGAGAGATAAGGAATGCTGTCATAGATGGTGGAGCGTTATGGCACGATTAGAGAGGTGATGTGGTGCCTGTGGCTGGGTTGGCGATTGTGTCGCGCATGTTGGTGTCGGCCTGGACGTTTTTCATGCGGTAATAGTCCATGATTCCGAGATTGCCGGAGCGGAAAGCTTCAGCCATGGCCAACGGCAATTGCGCTTCGGCCTCGATTACTTTTGAGCGGGCTTCCTGGGCACGCGCTTTCATTTCCTGCTCGAGAGCTATAGCCATAGCGCGGCGCTCCTCAGCTTTGGCCTGGGCTATGTTTTTGTCGGCCTGAGCCTGGTCAATCTGCAGGGCTGCTCCGATATTTTTGCCTATGTCGATGTCGGCGATATCGATTGAGAGAATCTCAAAGGCTGTGCCGGAATCAAGACCCTTGCGGAGCACGACTTTAGATATGCTGTCGGGATTCTCAAGAACCTGTTTGTGGCTTTCGCTTGAACCGATAGAGCTGACGATACCCTCGCCGACGCGGGCCAGAACCGTATCCTCGCCTGCGCCTCCTACGAGCTGACGGATGTTGGCGCGAACTGTCACGCGTGCTATCGCTATCAGCTGGATGCCGTCTTTGGCCACAGCCGTGACGGGTGGAGTCTCGATTACTTTGGGATTGACACTCATCTGCACGGCCTGAAACACATCGCGTCCGGCAAGGTCGATGGCGGTAGCCATCTTGAATCCGAGGTCGATGTTGGCTTTTGACGCCGATACGAGAGCGTGGACCACTTTCTCAAAATCGCCGCCCGCGAGATAGTGAGCTTCAAGATCATCGCGGGTCACGTCCTGCAGACCGGCCTTGTGGGCTTCGATCATAGCCTGGACTATTTTCGCAACGGGCACCTTACGGATACGCATCAGCACAAGCTGCATCATCGACACGCGCACACCGCTGACACGTGCTGAAATCCACAGGAAGAACGGGACGTAGTAGAAAAATATGCAAAGTATGGCTATGATTACCACACAGAGAATGATGATTGTTAGTTCCATAACTGGAGGTATTGTGGGTAAGGAGTTAATAATCGGTAGGGAGATGCGGGGGCTTACTGCTCGGCGCGAGCTATCTGGTTGGCTATATCGGCCATACGGGTGCGTATTTCGGTCAATTCATCCTCAATGGTGAGGATATCGGAAGCGAGAGCCGTGTCGCCTTTACCGTACGAAGCACGCATGCGCGCAAGCCGTTCTTTCGTGTCGGCCAATTCCTGACTGACGGTGAGATAGCGGTTCATCAGCGCTTGCGATTCAGGGTTGCGGAAGTCGGAGAAGGTGTGGGCCACACGTCCGCCGGGAAGTGCGAACGTGAACGTCGTGCGCGGTTTCTGCGGACGGTTGTCGATAGCCATGATAGCGTTGCGCAGTTCCGAGTAGTCTTTGCCTTTCTCCTGAGTGGCGGCTATGGAGGTGATGCGTGCGCGTGCGGCCAGATCGGGGTCGTCGACCGAATAGTTGATACGTAGTTCCTGAGGTACGAACACATAGACGGTGACTTTGCCCGGAGCTGAATTGCGGTCGGTGGCCCACCATCCTGCGCCGGTCACCTCGTCGATTGCCAGCAGATAGTCGTTGGCAGGTGAGTTATAGGGGAAGCCGAGGTTCGTAGGCTGGAGAAATGCATCGCCATCGCGCCGCGAGATGAAGATGTCGAGTCCTCCGAGCGAGCCTTCGCCGTCGGAAGCATAATAAAGCGTCATTCCGTCGCTCATCAGAAACGGATAGGCAGCGCTCGCTCCCTGCGTGAGATTGTCGCCGAGATTGTGGGGTGCTTCCCAAGTGCCATCGGTCAAGAGCGAGCTTTCGGCCAAAGTGGTTTTCCCGCCGTTGGTGGTCTGCGCCCAAATAACCTTGTCGGAGTTCTCGGTCACGTAGACTGTGGCGTTGGGTGCCGGGCGGAAATCGGCAGGAAGTCCGGCAGGCGAAGCGATGCAGCCGGTCGGAGCCGAAAGACGGTAGACGCGGAAGAAGTCGTCGGCGTCCACGCTTATCGAATCAATAATCGCAATCTTTTCTACGCGGTCGAGCATCGAGAGGCCCATTTCCGATTTGCGGCGAAGTTCGGCGTACTCGTCGGCAACCGGTTCGGCTGTTTTCTTTTTGCCGCGACGCGCTTTCTCAAGGTGCTCCTGATGCTCGTCGAGAAGATCGAGGGCATCCTGAAAACGGTATTCCTGAAAAGCGACCTCTGCAAGATAGGGCCGGCCGTCAGCTCCGGCACGCTTGAGGCAAATCTCAGCGCCTTTCAGATCGTCGGTACGGAGCAATGCTACTCCGGCCATAAGGTTGATGCGGGCGTTGCGGGGCTCTTTTTCGGCAGTTTCCCAAAGCACGGGAGCCGCCGCAGCGTAATCGCCGCGCGCGTAGGCTGCGCGGGCTTCATCAAGCGTGATGGCTGCGGCCGCAAACTGACAGCCGGCAATCACCATCATCGTAGTAAAAATATTTCGTAGTTTCATCCTTGTGCTGATGCTATTCAATGAGGATTGATGCTGAACTACAAA
>CAYUYQ010000053.1:7705-11389 GCA_964449335.1 uncultured Bacteroides sp.
CGGGCGTAGGTGAGCATGAAGTCGAAGGCGGCGGCGTGGTCGTTGGGGATTACGCCGTCGAGAATTGCATCTTTTATGGCGCTTTTGATGGTGCCTACGGTTGAGCAGGGCGCGAGATTGAATGTGTCCATGATTTCCTGACCGTCGACCGGCGGCTGGAATTGGCGCAGATGGTCGCGTGCATTGACTGACTCGATTTTTTCGAGCACTCCCTGATAGTTGTGGAGGTGGGAGCGTACTTTCTGCGGGTTACGGGAGGTGATGTCGGCGCGGCAGAGAAGCATCAGATCGTCGATGTCGTCGCCGGCATCGGTGATAAGGCGGCGCACTGCCGAGTCAGTGACGGTCTCCTCGACCAGAGCGATGGGTCGCATGTGGAGCTCGACCATCTTGGCGACGTAGCGCATCGGCTCGCCCTGAGGCATGCGAAGCGATTTGAAGATGCGCGGTACCATTTTGGCTCCGATAAAATTGTGGTTATGGAATGTCCAGCCTGCAGTGTCGTCCCAGTGCTTGGTCACGGGTTTGGCTATGTCGTGGAGCAGGGCCGCCCAACGGAGCCAGAGTTTATCGGAGGCGGCAGCCACGTTGTCGAGCACCTGCATGGTGTGGTCGAAGTTGTCTTTATGCCCGCGTCCCTTTACAATCTGCACTCCTTTCATCGCGGCGAGCTCAGGCAGGATGTATTGGAGCAATCCCGTAGCGTCGAGCAGCCGCCAGCCGATGGAGGGGCGGGGGGAGAGCATGATTTTGTTCAGTTCGGTGAGGATTCGCTCACGGGTGATAATCTTGATGCGCTCAGCGTTGCGGGTTATGGCTTCGAGCGTGGCAGGATAGATGTCGAAATCGAGCTGCGTGGCGAAGCGGATGGCGCGCATCATGCGCAGAGGGTCGTCGGAGAAGGTTATGTCGGGGTCGAGAGGCGTGCGGATTGTGCGTTGGCGCAGGTCGTCGAGTCCGCCGAAACGGTCAATGAGCATGCCCATTTCGCCAGGGTTGAGGCTTAGGGCCATGGCGTTAATGGTAAAATCGCGACGTGAGAGGTCGTCATCGAGGGTTCCCTCCTCGACTTCGGGATTGCGGGAGTCGGAGCGGTATGACTCGCGACGGGCCGCCACGAATTCGAGTTCGAGACCTCCGGCCTTGACCTGTGCCGTGCCGTAGGTCTTAAATACGGCCACGTGGGCATGGCGTCCCAGACGTCGCGCCGTTTCGCGGGCTATGGCAATGCCGCTTCCGGTGCCGACCGATACGAAGTCGATGTCTTTCGAAGGGCGGCACAGGAATAGGTCGCGCACGTAGCCGCCCACGGCGTAGCAGGGAAGCGAGAGTGAGGCTGCGGCCTCGGCAACGAGATTGAATGTTGAGTGGTCTATGCGTTCGAGAATCCGGTTGTCCATCGGCAAAGGATTGATTACATAAGGTCGATGAGCTCCTCCGGTGCATTGGTGACGCACTCGGCCGACTCGTCGTGAATGATATAAGTGTTTTCGATGCCTACGGCGCCGACGTGAGGAATGACGAATTTTGGCTCGAAAGCGATTACGTTGCCCGATTCAATGATATCGCGGCTTCGCGGGGCGATTACCGGCATTTCGTTGATTTCGATGCCGAGACCGTGGCCTACGAATCCGGCTTTCTGTCTGTGACCCATGAAATAGTCGGCGAGTCCGGCATCACGGGCCATCTGCTCGGCGCGTTGATAGAGCTCCTTGGCGGCGACACCGGGGCGTGCCATATCAGCTAAGGCATGGACGATATCGATTGAGCACCGGTGGGCGCGGACGGCAAGGTCGTCGAGCTTCCCAGCTGAAAAAGTGCGGGTCATGTCGGTCATATAACCCGTATAATCGCCGTTCATGTCAATCATTACGGAGTGAGAACGCTCAATCAGCGAGCCGTCGCAGCCTACGGGAAGCGACGGATGGAGTCCGCGTCCGCCCATGGCGAAGTCGTAGGGGGTTGGGGAGTCAGCGTTGTCGCCGGTGATGACGTTGCCCATATATATTTCCATTGAGTCGCCGCTGATACGGAACTGGCCGAGGCAACCCTGAAGACGCGACTGACGTTCGATTTCGACCTGTAGCTCGAGGTCGGACATACCGGGACGGTAGAGGCGGGGAATCAGTCGGTAGACATGCTCCTGCTTTACGCCCGATTCGCGCAGAAGCTGCTGCTCGGCGTCGGTCTTGACGGCACGGGCTTGCCTCATGACAGCCGAGGCATTGGCTACGGTAGACTGCGGGAATATTGCAGCAAGCCGGGTTATCGTGGAATAGGAAGCGGTGTCGAGTTCAAGACCTATGACGGCGGGAACGTTGAGTCCGATTGTCTCGGCCATCTGCTCGGGCTTGCGGACGTAGACCACGCCGTCGCCGTCGAGCCGGACCGGTCGGCGGACAAAGAACACCGGCATACCCTCAAGCGGCAGATATATGTGACCGGCAAATACACGTCCGGTTATATAATATTGATTAGCAAAATCACTTATAATGACGGCGTCGACCGATGCACTGGCCATGAAAGAACGGATGCGGCTCAGACGCGTCTCAAACTCCTGATGAGTGAGTAGAAGTAGCGGAGTCATGATTATATCGTGTTTATATGTGACAGTTAGAAATCAGAGAGGTGAAGAAGTCGGGCCTATGGCGATGCCTATCTGGCGTATGCCACGGAGGGTGTCGACCCTCATGATGTGGCGTATGCTTATGCGCGACGAGTCGGAGAGCGTTATGGCGGGAGCAATATCGGTGGCCATCTGATACGACGGTCCGAGACCGTTGCCGTGCCAGCGTCCGTAGGCGTCGGCAAGCTCGATGCTGACAGTGTCGCGCTGCATGGCGGGCGGAGTGCCGTAGGTTACCTCGAGCCACAGATTGCGGTAGGGATAGTCGTTGTCGTGACGCAGGGCTACGCTAAGCGAACGCTGTGCAACCGAATCAAGTCCGACGGGTGAAAAGGCAATCGAGTCCCCGTAAGCCCAGCCGGCTTCGGGCAGCGACTCGAAGCGGCTATAATCGTTGTGGCGGGGTGCGCATGCTCCCACGCACAGCAAAATGCTTACAATACACGGAAACAAGGCTTTCATCGGAGTCAGGCTTCAGTTGACGGGGTCGCATTGCCTCCGGGCGCCTGGGAGTCGCCACGTTGCTGTCGGGGCTGATTGCGACGGTCGCCGCGGTTGCGGTTTTTGCGCGGCTGCTGTGGCTGACGGTCGGCTGTCGGAGTCGAATTGTCGTCGTCGCGTGCCGGTTTGCGGGGCTGACGCGCCTTGTTGTCGGGCGCGTCGGCAGGGCGTTCAGCGGTTTCGGACGCGTTAGTCTTGGCCTTTGATTTCGATTTCTTTTTCTTCTTTTTCTTGTTGTCGAAGCGATTGATGTTGTCCTGACCGAGAATGTCGTTGTACTGCTTGCGGCTATCGGCCTTTTCGTCGCCGTCGGGGTGGAGCGAAAGCGGTTTTTCGCCCTCCTTGTTCATGGCTATGATCTCGAAGGCGCGCTGAGCCGTAATCGTTACGAGGTTGGCGGGAACCGACTTGTCGGTACTGTAGGTTATCTCGCGCTTGAAAACGTCGTATTTGAACGAATAGTAGGTTGAGTCGGCTGTTTCGAGACGGGCATCTTTAGGTGGCATTTGCTTGAGGCTCTCGACGTAGGAATCGACCTCAAAGTTGAGGCAGCATTT
>CAYUYQ010000053.1:11399-12506 GCA_964449335.1 uncultured Bacteroides sp.
CCAGTTTCTGCGGATTGAGCGATATGTCCTGGAAGCGTGCGGCGGCAGTGCCGACCGACACGAAGTTGGTCATCCAGCTCGCGCAGCATAGCGGACGTCCGCATGGGCCTATGCCTCCGATGCGTCCGGCTTCCTGACGGGCTCCAATTTGCTTCATCTCGATTCTCACCTTGAATGCCTCGGCAAGCACCTTGATGAGGTGGCGGAAGTCCACGCGCTCGTCGGCTATATAGTAGAAGATTGCTTTGTTGCCGTCGCCCTGATACTCGACATCGCCGATTTTCATGTTGAGCTTCAAATCCTCGGCAATCTTTCGGGCGCGAATCATAGTGTCGTTTTCCTTGGCTTTCGCCTCTTCGAAGCGGCTCAGGTCGGCTGGTTTGGCTTTGCGGAGCACGCGGCGTATCTCGGCGTCGGGCTTTATACCGGCCTTTTTCATCTGCAAGGCCACCAGACGCCCCGTGAGGGTCACTTCGCCTATGTCGTGACCCGGAGCGGCCTCGACAGCCACAAGTTCGCCCGGTTCGAGAGGAAGATTGAGACTGTTGCGGAAGAAGCCTTTGCGGGTGTTCTTGAACTGGACCTCGACCATATCGCTTTCAGCGCCTCCACCGGGGATATCGCCGAGCCAGTTGTAGCAGTTGAGCTTACCACGAGGCGGCTGACGGCGCGAGCAACTGCCGCAGCACGACGAACGGTGCCCGTTATCGGCATCGCTCTGAGGCAATTCCTGATTTTTATCGGAATTTGTCATGGCGCACTGTTATTTGGCGAAGCTTACGGAACGAGTCTCGCGGATTACGGTGATTTTCACCTGACCGGGGTATGTCATTTCGTCCTGAATACGCTTGGCTATTTCGGCAGAGAGTTTTTCGGTCTCTACATCGTCGATTTTATCGGCACCCACAATCACGCGCAGTTCGCGGCCGGCCTGAATGGCATAGGTCTTGATGACGCCGGGGTAGGAGAGAGCCAGCTGCTCAAGGTCGTTGAGGCGCTTGATATAAGCCTCGACCATTTCGCGGCGTGCGCCGGGACGCGCGCCGGAAATGGCGTCGCACACCTGGACGATAGGAGCCAGAAGCGAGGTCATCTCCACCTCGTCGT
>CAYUYQ010000054.1:0-12277 GCA_964449335.1 uncultured Bacteroides sp.
TCCCCACTCTCGCGGACTTGTCCCCAAGCTTGCATCTCCGATGCTGCGCTTGGGGGTTGCATACGGCGACGCACCCTCCGGACGCTTTCTTTTTTTAACTAAACCATCGACCAATTGGGGTGGGAGCGCCGGAGGCGCGATGCTGTCGTAGCTCCGGGTGCAACGTCGGAGACGTAAACCCGGAGAGTACGTTTGTCGCCATTACGTAAAGGAGCCTCGGCGAGGCGACGCTATCACAAAAAAGAGGAGGGCGCGGCGGGCGGGACGTCGCGCTCTCCTCGAGCTGATACACCTTTTTTACTTTAATATGTCTTTCGCTGTTTCGGTCGCGTCCGTTGATTGACGCATGGCGGAGCGGATTACTGAACGGGTTTGAACGCCACGTTGACGGTGAAAGCGAGCTGGCCTTCCGTTTCGGCTTTCTGGAGGGCGGCGAAGTCTTTTTCGCTCTGGGTCTCAAGCGGGTCGGGGGTCGACCACTGGCTCAGGAAGCCTGCTTTGGCCTCGATGGGGCGCCACGCGAGGGTGAGACCCGTCGCATCGTTGGTCAGTATCTGCATCGTGGTGACGCACATGGGCTGCTGGTCGGCAACGTTGCAGATCATTGTCTGCTGGGCGAAGTTGTCGTCACTGTTTTCGGCCATGATGTCGAGAGACTCGAGATTGAAGTTTTCGGCCATCGATTCTTTGAACGAGGGTTCGTCGATGAAGTTGATGAAGTTGCCCTGCGAGAAGTAGAGGTGGGTTGATTCGTTTGGCTCAAATTCGTCGCTTTCAGCGTTTTTGAATGACAGCGAGTAATGCTCGCCGTCGATGAAGCTGATGCGCACGGCCGTGGCCTCGGAGTTTTCGGCGAATATGCCGGGGAGTGCGGCGATGAACGTCGAGCAGAGCTGCTTCTGGTCGGCGGAGCCGGCAGTGTATACGGGCGTGAGATTATCGGCCGTGAGGTCAAGCTCGAAAGTCTTGCCTACGATAGCGCTGTTCGATGGGGCTGCGGTGCGTTCGATTTTCAGAATCCAGTCGTTTTCGTTGGCGTGGTTGCCTACTATCTCGCCGCTTACGGTGTAGGAGTAGCCTTTGTCGGTGAAATCGCCCGCGAGGGTCAGGTTGTTGTCGCCTTTTTTAACCGTGAGGTCAATTGTCGGGACGGAGTGGGCGAGGAAGCCCTCGGCGTTCTCGTTAAGGCAGAAGATAGCCGAAGTCTGAAGCTGGAGTGTGCCCTGGGAGTCAGTAGCGGGATTGAAGCTGCCGTTGACTGAGCTTTTTATTTCTAAATTGTGGGGCGAATACTTTCCGTCGACGAAGAGGAAGATGTTTTTGGCGGGGATGTCGCCTGAGGTGATTGCCACGGGCTGAGCGCGCTTTACGTCATCGTCGCTGCATGCGGTGAACACCGGCATTGTTGCCACTGCGGCAATCATCATTAGTAGATACTTTTTCATGATAGTGTGGTGTTGAAAAGTTAGTGAATAATTGTTGTTGTTAGGGGGGGTGAATCTGTGCGTGATTTCTCTGCAAAGCTATCACTTATAATCCGGAGCCGTCGAATTTCAGGCCTGAAAAAAATTGGCAACCCGATTCAACAACGGGTTGCCAGACAGTGTGTTATATAGAGATTGAGAATTAAAAATTGGCTGCCAAATCAAAGGTTAGTCCAATTTGCTGATATTCAGTGTGTTGGGCTGTTATGGATAGTATGGTAATTAGCAATTGTCTGATAAATAGATGATTAAGATAGAAAATGCAGGTACTTGTCTTTCTTGGGTGGATTCAGGCGCCTGATTTTGTCTTTAAGGTGACGTTTGCGGTCGTAGACCGAGCTTACTTTTTCTTCACCAAGAAGAAGAGCGATTACCGGGCTTGACAGGCCCAGCACGGAGAAAAGAAACAGACGTGAGTCTGGTTCTTTAAGGTTGGGGAAGTCGGTGTGGAAGTCGCTTATCAGGTTGTCATGGATTCGGTTTACCTGATTTTCCATTTCGGCGATTCTGTCTTTATCAATTGAGAACTCCTGCAGGAGCGATGTAAATGCGGATGCGATTTTCTGCTTGCTCGTTTTTGCATGGGCATTACTGATGACTATGAAGCAGAACTCTTCGAGCAGCTTGTATTTCGATTTGAGCAAGTCGCTGAGCAGAGTGTTGGCCTCGGTGAGATTTTCGATTGACTCCATTTTTTCGGAGTGAATGTTTTTGAGCGATTCCTGGAGTTGCTCGGCAAGGAGCACTTTCTCGTGAATCTCGCGGCGCTGCTTTATTATATAATAGCGTCCTACCAATACGGAAAGCAGCACAAGCAGCGTGAGACTGACAATGATGAGAAACGTAGTTTTGCGAGTCGATTTCAGTTCGGCTTTCAGCAGTTCCGACTTGTGGATGTGGTAGCCTTCAATCGACGAATCGACCGAGCGCGACATCAGTTCCTGGATGAAGCTGTCCTGCGCGTGGCGGTATTGTTCGAGGGCGCGGTAGGCTTCCTTGTAATTGTGGCTTCGGGCGAGCACGTCGGCCGGTGCCGGCTGATTTTTCTTGTCGATATAGTTCTGGAGTATGCTGCGGTCGGCGTCGCTCACTGTCGCGGGATCGACAAAGGCAAGGAGCAGGGCTATATTGTGGGGCGCTCCGGGATAGAGCGACGATTCGTCGAAGCGCAATGCGTTGGCATACGACACTACGGCGAGCGAGTCGCGCCCGCTCGCAAGCGCGGCGAGGGCCCTCAGCTCGTTGGCACTGCAAAGCAGCGTTGTGTCGTCGGCGGCTATCGGCAGGTCAAGAATCCTGTCGGAGATGATTATCACCGAGTCGGGGCGGCCGTTGGTGTGGTAAGCGTCGGCGAGATTGAGCAGGGCATAGACGGCCCAGTCGTCGCGGCCTATACTGTTGAAAGCCTCGAGGGCCTGCTTGGCGGCGGTAATCTGACGGTTGGAGTCGTAAGTGCGTCCGTAGACACCCCACATCGACATAGCCAGAAGTCCCTGATTGTAGACGTCGCCTGCCTGCCCTGCATATTCCATGCCGCGGGTGAGTAGCACTGCGGCCTGACCGTAGCGGTTTCGGGCCAGATAGAGATTGCCGAGTAGGTAGAGAGTGGTCGATGCGCGACGGTAATCCTTCGAGCGTATGAAATAGTCGGTCGAGTAGTTGAGGGCAGCTTCGTCGAGACTGTCATCAAACGCTTTGTAGATGGCCAGATTGCGGAGCATCTGGTAGAGTGCTTTGTCGGCGGCCGAAGTCAGGGCAGTCGAATCGATTTGGGCCAACGCGGCTCGTGCCGAATCGGGCTGGCGGTCGATTATCGATTCGATGTGTTCGAGTTGCGCACGCTCGATTGTGGGCGTGCAGCCGGTGGGCCACAGCAAGCATAGTGCCAGGGTAAGAATAATGGTTAGGGGAGGTGCGGATGCTTTCATTGCTGGTGTTGTGTGTATCCGGTTTGTATGTGTTGTCCGAAGCAAAATTATCAAATATAATCTGATTGCGACGAATTTCCTGTTGGAAAAAGTTTGGCGTGAGTTGTTTTTAATCACCTGATGGATAATTTATTATCGGAGCGAGAGAAAATTATTTTTGGCTTTTTCGGTTGATAGATTGTAATTTATTGAAAAATAGCTTATTACAGCTAAATTAACTGTAATAAGCTATCCTATAGGTGATTATGGCGAGGTTAAGCGTGCCGGAGGAGAGAGGTGAGGCCCGAGTAGTCTGCGGCGGGTATATGAGCCATCACATAGAGAGCTATGGCGCGGGTCATGAGCACATCGTCGTGGGCCGGAGGTGTTGCCTCGTAGACGCCCGACGGAAGCTGCCGGTATGTGAGCATTTCGTTGCACGCCGTCTCGCAGCGCTCCACGTAGGCGCCATCGCGAACCATGCTGATGAGTCCGGTCACGATAAGCGATTTTGTAGAGCGGTTTGTGTGAAATCCCACGCGCGTCTCTTCGCGGGGTTGCCGGGCCGAATCGCGCGTGCGGCGTATGTAGAGCCGACGGTATACGGCGTTGAGTTCCTCGAGTATGTACTGCGCCGGACCTTCGGTTGCCGTCTCGAGCGAGTTGCTTTCGATTACGAGCAGTGCATTGGAGTAAAAGCGGGCTATTGCGGCCGCTTTCCATCCCAGAATGTCGTGGTCGCAGTGGCCGCGCCATTGAGCCACCACCTCCGGCACGGCAAACGGTCCGTCGCGGCGCATTACGGCTATCACCGACCAGTCGGCCGAGCATGTACGACCGCCGACATCGACGGCCACTATGTAGTCGTTGCGGGCCGCGGTAGCCCCGCACGGCATCTCCCATATCTTAAGCCCTCCGGTCGGGTCGGGGGTGAAATGCAGCCCCTCAAGCGCTCCGGGTCCGGTCACGTCGAGTCCCGATACTTCCCCCGTGGCTATCGGCGCCCGACAGCCATAGCGCAGCCGCTCTACCGCCTCGGGGTCGAACACCGTGGTGTCAGAGCTGACAAAGGCTTCCGTGTCGTCGGTAGGATACTCGGCCTTCATGGCGTCGTGGCTGCCGAGCTCGCGTCGTTTGAAGCGATACCAGGCTATCATTTCCAAGGTCAGCCCCCGCTGCCAGAGGCGGGTCTCGTAGTCGTCGAGTGACGCCAGCAGAGCCCGCGGATCGCGGCATGGCATCCTGTACATCTCTATTTCATACCAAGGCACAAACACAGGCCTGTAGGCCGACTCGCTGCCCACGGCCCGCAGCCACTCGCTGTGGAAGAAGTTGCCAACGCCGTTGGCCGTGCTTTCCATCGCTATCATCGAGCACTCCACGCAGGGTATACCTCCGCACACGGCGCGGATGAAGGCTTCGGGAGTCATGCGGTCGGTGTCTTTCCAGAATGCCACTTCGCTCAGATGGGCCAGCGAGCAGTCGAGTCCGCGCACTGCCTCCTGACCCATACTCGACGCCACGGTGACGCGGCAGCCGCGGCCGGCAATCTCGCGTGTGTTCCGAGCTGCCTCGTAGGCGCGGAAGCATGGCGGTTCGTCGCCCAGCCACAGCTCGGCCGGATATGACGCGAGCATGTCGGTATACATGCCCCGGATTGTCGCTGATGTGTCTTTGACGTGTGCGCAGATGAGCGAATTCCAGTTGCGTCGCAACACGGTCTGAATCCACGCGAAATACATCTGGACCAGCGTCGAGCCTCCCCATTGGCGGGCTTTCAGCATGATAAGACGAAGCGGGCGCCCCTCGCGGCGGTCGGTTTCGAGCATGGCGGCCACGCGCCGCTGCGGAGCGTTGAGCACAAACGCCACGCGCCGTCCCGTGGTCTTATGGCGTATGGTGACGCACGTTGCCGCCCAATACTCAAAGTCGTGGCGTAGCCGGAGGCGGCGGAAGTCGTCGGCCGACGCAACCCGACGCCACTGCGGGTCGCTCACCATCGACTGGGGGAGATAGAGATAGCCCTGCTCCCACTTCACCCGCTTTTTGAGGCGCGGGCCGCAACAACCAGCGCCCGACAGAGGGTCGTAGACCGTAGCCAGAGCTTCGTTGCGTCGACGGTTTTCTTCGATTGCCAGTGTGATTTCCTGCTCGGTCATAGCGAAAGCGGTTTTGAAAGAGTCATGGCGATTCCTCGTAGAGTGAAGTCGGGCGATGCGGTGCCTTTGAGTTCGGCTGTGATGTAGGGGCGCGGAGGGGCCATTACTCTCAGGGCTATGGGTGAGTTAATCTGACCGCTCACATCGCAGACTATAAGCGGATACGTCTCGCCGCTGCCACCGTGGGCGCGCAGGCTCAGGGTGCCTTCAAACGATGTGGCCTGTAGAAACCACACCGCATCCGTCACCGCACGCCAACCGTCGATAGCTATCTGCGTGCTCCATTCAACATTGGTCTGTTCGGTAGCTTTGACGCCCGGTCGCAGCATCAATCCATCGGCCGAGAGCATAAGCGGTAAACCCTGCGCATCGTGCATGGCCTCGACCGTGAGTCCGGGCGAGATGAATCCATCTTGGGTCATGACGGTCAGTTTTCCGGAGGATGATAAAAGCCACGTGACGCCCGACTCATGGTTGTAGACACACGCTTCATAGGAGTCCGGAAGAACCACGGGGTCGGCTCTCGACGCCTTAATTAATAAGGCATGGCCACCGTCGGAGGGAAGGGCCAGAGTGCCCTGTGGGGTGGAAGTGACAGATGCTGCACTTCCGACGCCACGCCGGGCAATGAGCGACGCCGAGGCTATGCGGTGAGAAGCGTTGATAGCAACCGCATATATCCCGGCTGGAGTAAACACATGGAGATGACTTCGCGAGAAATCCCACGACGAGAGCGAGCGCGAGGCTGCCACGATGGTCTTAATCGGCGCATCGCTGCACATCTGGCAGCCCGACGCACTCAGCGGAGCTATGGCGGGCGCGGAGACGAGAAATCCCCGATGACGGGCGCCGGGCGCTGTGGCAGTACCGGCATCGGGCATAGGTTCGGCCGTTGGTTCAAGCTTTATCGGGGTCAACGATGGCTCGATATGCCACGAGCCGCGGCGCTGTGAGTCGGATTGTAGGCTTACGGAGGCTTTGTAGACAGATGTCGACTTGCGAAGCCAGAAGTCAATCCGTCTCGCCTCGGGCGAAGGATAACCTACGAGGGGCCCTACGGAGAGGGGCCGGTTGCCCGTGGCCGAGGTGAGAGCCGTAAGTTGGCGTCCGTCGGCCAGCGTCACAACCGAAAGTGCGTCCCATTCCTCGGTTGAGTCGCCTGACGTCGATGCCACGAATTCCTGCGGTGTATGTCCCGGAAACGGGAGTGGAGTGATGTCGCCCCACACAGCCGAATCGCCGTCGACGGCTACCGTGCGGGCCGAAAACGAGTGAGGCATCGAGATGTCGCGAAGCCTAAGGCTGCTTTCGTCGTCGGCTGTCGGTGCGCCGGCTTTGCCAAGCAGTGACGAGATTGCCGAGCACTCCTCGCGGACGCTATGCGCATAGGGAGGAGTCACCGCCGCGATTTCCGTGGCGGCGGCCGGTGGGCGGAGCGTGACGGCGACGGTGCATGCATCGGCGGCACGCGCTGTGACTTCAAGCGCCTCCGAGCGTCGGCGGCTGTCGAGCGAGGCCATGTGCGACGTAGCTCCCGGCAGAGCTATCGTGACCGTGGTTGCCGCCGCTCCACCGGTGAACACGTAAGCGGCCTTCGCTGAAAGGTCAATGGGATGAAGCTGCGGACTGACACATATTTCAACCGTGGCAACCATGCGCCCCCATTCGCCGGGGAGAATGTCGGCCGGTATGGTTGCTTTTATGCGGAATGTGTCAAACGATGCAGTGATAGCCGGGATAGCCACGGTGCGGTTGCCCGACTCACCGCTGACCGTGCACGCCGCTGCAATCCCCGCTGTGCATTGCCATCCCGACGACGCGCTGATAATCTTTGGAGCAGAGGTGTAAATCACCCGGCCGTCGGCGCGCCGCAGACGATAGAACGCTACGACCGGCTGAATCCACAGACCGGCGGCCGATGCCCGCTCTGCGGTGTCGGTATACGCATCGTTTATCGCTGAGGTGAGCCGGGAGTGTGCGGTCGCGTCGAGCGGTGTGGCCGAGGTGAAGTCGCAGCCCGTGAATGTCAACGGGCCGAGACTCATCGTCATGCTGCCGCGCAACTCGGCTTCGAGAATCACCGGGCGCACGGGAGGCATCGGGCCGAGAACAACCGGCTTGTCTTGCTCTGTCGCCACTAAAGCGATATGATTAGGCCCGGCATCGGTCATGACGACGACTCCGTCACCGTCCGTCGCCGCGCATAGCGGCTTGTCGGGAAGTGATCCGATTATTTCCGGCATTTCTCCGGAGAGTGTTGAGAGCGCGAGGGGATATTTGCCGGATGGGTCGGGAGAGGTTGCGGTGAGGAGGTAGTGAGTACCATCGGACCTATGATGGAGGCTGAGCAGCGGTCGCCACGAGCCTTGTGCGGCTACCGTGGGCGCCGGGAACACTTCGAGTTCGCCTGCGCTATTGAGCTGCAGACGGGTGCAGACGCCCGAACGATTGCCGGCCGACATCTCGCATGCGTTTACGAAAATCTGTTTGCGTTTCATAGTAAGACTGACTGATTGTGCGGCCACAAAAGTAGTCTGTGGCCTTTCGGTCAGCCTTGCCAATCCGCGTATTACTCCAGCCCGTATTCTTTGATTTTACGGTAGAGGGTGCGTTCGGAGATGTTGAGTTCCTGTGCCGTTGCCTTGCGGCGTCCGCCGTTGGCCTCGAGAGAGCGTCGTATCGTCTCGCGCTCGGTCTCCTCAAGAGTGAGATTCTGTGGAGGCACCGGGGCGGAATCGATGGCCTGAATTTCGGGCGCTGCCGGACGCATACGTCCGAGAAGGTCGATGTCGGGCTCGCTGCGATACTTCACCAGTGGGCCACCGACGGCGGCCGTCGATTCCATCTCGATATGTTTGGGCCGTTCGGCCGTCTTTTCGCGCAATTCGCGGCGAAGCGAATCAATCTCGCCCTGCAGGCGGAAAATCATGTTGAAAAGCATCTCACGCTCGGCGTCGTAGCTGTGGAGCCCGGCGCGGTGGGCGCTGCCGGAGTCGGCAAGGGCGGGCGAATAAGCCATGCCACCCGGCGGCAGGTAAGGGCGTAGCTCGTCGGCATCGACCGTTTTGCCGGCAAGAAACAGGGCTGCCTGCTCGACGACGTTCTTCAGCTGACGCACATTTCCCGGCCACCGGTAGTGGAGCAGGGTGTAGCGTGCGCTGTCGTCAAACGTTATGGCCGGCATGCTGTAGCGCTCGGCAAAGTCGGCGGCAAATTTGCGGGCGAGCAGCGTGATGTCGTTGCCGCGGTCGCGCAGCGGGGGAACGGTAATCTGGACGGTGGAGAGACGGTAGTAGAGGTCCTCGCGGAAACGGCCTTCGGCAACGGCCTGAAGCATGTCGACGTTGGTTGCTGCGACGACGCGGATATTGGTCTTCTGGACGGTCGATGAGCCGACTTTGAGAAATTCGCCCGTCTCAAGCACACGCAGCAGGCGGGCCTGAGTGGTGAGCGGCAGCTCGGCCACTTCGTCGAGAAATATCGTGCCGCCGTCGGCCTCCTCGAAGTAGCCTTTGCGGGCGCTGACGGCTCCGGTAAACGACCCCTTTTCGTGGCCGAAAAGTTCGGAGTCAATCGTGCCTTCGGGTATGGCTCCGCAGTTGACGGCTATATAGCGGCTATGTTTGCGGGGACTATATGCGTGGATGATTTTCGGGAAAAACTCCTTTCCGGTGCCGCTCTCGCCCGTGACGAGCACCGAAAGGTCGATGGGCGCAACGCGGATGGCCCGCTGCACGGCGGCTATCAGCGCGGGTGCGTTGCCCACTATGCCGAAGCGCAGTTTGGCGTCCTGCACTTCCTGAGGTATGTCGGGGTTGTTCAGCGGCATTTCTTAAGTTCGTAGGTTTTTGATTTGAGGTAGTTGCCGAGAGCCTCGAGGTCGGAGGCGCGTGCGGCGATTTCCTCGGGTGTGATGGGTTGGCCGATGCTGACGTGGATGGTGGCGTTTTTCTTACGGAACACCTCGGCCGGCAGGCGGATTGTGCGCAGTTTCCAGCTTATTCGGCCCAAAAGATTGAACCACCACGAGTTGCTGCCATGAAAGAAGATGGGGATGACGGGCACACCGAGCTGCGCTATCAGGCGGATAATCGTCGGTTGCCACTCGCGGTCTTCGAGCACGCCGCGGTTGTTGACTTTCGACACGGCGCCGGCAGGGAAAAATCCCAGGGGATGGCCGCGACGCACGTGGACTATGGCTTCCTTGATGCCTCGCATCGACACCGCTTTTTTCTTAGGGTCGTCGCTCGCCAGAGCGTCGACGGCAATGAAGTTGGGGCGCATGGCCGAAATGTGGTTGAGTATCATGTTGACCATCACCTTGAAGTCGGGGCGACGCTGCCCGACGATGCGTATGAGCGTTATGCCGTCGATGGCACCGAACGGATGGTTGCTCACGGTTATGAACGGCCCTTCGAGGAATCGGTCGAGTATTTCTTCTCCGTCGATTTTCACCGTGGCGTTGAGGTCGTTGAGAAGCCCGACGGTGAACGGCACTCCCGGTGTGGCGCAGTTATTGCGGTGGATGGCGTTGACTTTGTCGAGCGCTATGGCATGCATCACCCACTCAACCAGCTTTCTGTGACCCGCCAGACGGGGGACCATCTTCGCTATGTCATCGAAATTGAGAACGTCGGGTTTTATTTCGCATTGATTGTTCGTAGGGTCCATTGCAGACTGAGTTTTGTGGGTTAATGAATCAGAACATTGTGCGGGGCGAAAGACTCATTTCGCCGCAGAGCGGACGCCGCAGGGCCTGCTTCACCTGTTCGTTGTCGATGCCGAGAGCAAAGAGATACATCATCTTTGTCAGAGCGGCTTCGGGGGTGATGTCGTGACCTGATATGACGCCGGTGGCAGCCAGACGGTCGCCGGTAAGATAGAGTTTCTGGACCGAGCCGTTGATACACTGGGTGACGTTCATTATAATCATGCCCGACTTTATGGCATCGGCTATGGCCGAGGTGAACCACGGGTCGGTCGGCGCATTGCCGGCGCCGTAGGTTTTCAGCACCACGCCTTTCACGCCCGGAGTGGCCAGGGCGTGGCGGAGCACATTCTCTTTTATGCCGGGGAACAGGTCGATAGCCATCACGCTCGGGTCCATGCTCGTCGACACACAGAATTCTCCGGCATCGGGCGGCAGACGGTAGAGAGCATCGTCGTTGAAGATTATATCAAGACCAATCTTGGCGAGGCGTGGATAGTTGTTGCTCTTGAAGGCGTTGAAGTTGTCAGCGCTGATTTTGGTCGAGCGGTTTCCGCGCCATAGATAGTTTTCGAACAATATGGCCACCTCCTGGATTTTCGGACGCTCGTCGGCCCCCTGGGCTGCCGCCACCTGCACGGCCGTAATCAGATTTTCTTCACCGTCGGTTCGCACCTCACCTATGGGTAGCTGCGAACCGGTGATTATCACCGGTTTGCGCAGGTTGTGGAGCATGAACGACAGCGCCGAGGCCGAATAGGCCATCGTGTCGGTGCCGTGGAGCACAACGAAGCCGTCGTAGTTGTCGTAGTTGTCGCGAATGGCCCGCGCTATCTCCTCCCAGTGTGTGGGATTCATGTCCGACGAGTCGATGGGCGGATCGAACGAGATATTGTCTATGACGTAGTTAAGCATCTTGAGCTTCGGCACATTGTCGATTAGATGTGTGAAATCGAACGGACGCAGAGTGTGGGTCTCCGGGTCCTCAATCATGCCGATGGTGCCTCCGGTATAGATAAGTAGAAGTCGGGGCTGGGCAGCTGACATTTTTCTGGCTATGGATGGGTTTATGAAAGTCTTGTAGATTAGCTTGAAGGGCCGGGCGCTATTTCACTTGCGCGCCGGGCACGACCTGACCTGTCGGGCCGATGACCACGAGCGAACCGTCGGCATTCTCGGCCGAAAGAATCATGCCCTGCGACTCGATGCCCTTGAGCTTGCGCGGCGGGAGATTGGCTATGAAGCACACCTGCTTGCCGATGAGGTCGGCCGGGTCGTAGTGGCGGGCGATGCCCGATACAATAGTGCGGGTTCCCAGACCGTCGTCGATAAGGAAGCGCAACAGTTTGTCGGCCTTGGGCACTTTCGCACACTCAAGCACTGTGCCTACTCGTAGGTCGGCTTTCATGAATGTATCGAAATCAACATCGGGTGCCTGTGGCGCGGCTTTCCAGTTCTTGATGCGGTTTTCTTCCTTGATGCGGGCCAGGCGGTCAAGCTGTGCCTGGATGGTGGCGTCTTCGATTTTCTCGAACAGGAGTTCGGGCTGTCCGAGCTCGCTGCCTGCAATCACGAGGTCGCGGCTGCCGAGTTCGTTCCAGCTGATTTCGCCCATTCCGAGCATTTTGCGCAGCTTTGCGGCCATAAAGGGGAGGAACGGCTCGAAGGCTATGGCGAGGTTGGCGCAGAGCTGCAGGGCGCAGTTGAGCACCGTGGCGACGCGGGCCATGTCGGTCTTTGCGAGTTTCCACGGCTCGGTTTCCTGAAGATAGCGGTTGCCGAGACGGGCCATGTCCATGGCGTTTTTCAGCGCTTCGCGGAAATGGAACGTATCGAGGTTGGCCGAAAGCTGCTCTTTGAGCGCTTCGAGGTCGGCAAATAGTCGGTTGTCGATTTCGAGGAGTTCGGTAGCGGCCGGAACTGTACCGCCGAAGTATTTGTGGGTGAGCACCATGGCACGGTTCACGAAGTTGCCGAGGATGGCCACGAGCTCATTGTTGTTGCGGGCCTGGAAGTCGC
>CAYUYQ010000055.1:0-12174 GCA_964449335.1 uncultured Bacteroides sp.
GCGATATTCCGGCGCGTCCGGCGGCTGCGATATAGTTCTGGCCCAGCCATCCGTTAAGGCTCATGTCGAGAGCGCTGAAACTCATGGTGCGGTAAGCGGCTGAGAGAAACAGCATCGAGTTGGTCGATGTGGTCAGATAGCTGCCTATACCGAGCTCCAGGGGCTTCTTCATAGTGGCACGCAAGTCGAGGGTGAACCGCATGCCGCTGCTGTCGGCAACGGCGTGGGGCATCAGATTCTGAAGTTTTCCGGGGGTAATCAGTCGGTAGTAGGCGTTACGGGCCTTATCGATGCCGAAAGTATCGGTGTGATGGTTAGTAAAGCGTGAAGCTATGAACGTGTTTTGATCGCGGGTGCCACCGGTCACGTCGACGCGGTTGAACACCAGAGCGGGGGTCTGCGACTTGAACACCTCGCGGCGGAGCGTGCGCGCCTCTGCCGGTACGCGGGTGTGCACGCGCATCTTCAGCGAGTCCATTACCGCTACCGCATGGTCGTAGCCTATCTTATAAATAGTATTGGCTTTGTCGAAATCGAGCAGGCCGAACTCGTCGAGGTTTATGCGCAGCTTCATGCCGCGGGCGGCGGGCACGTTGTAGTCACTGTGCTGCATAATCATGGTCTCAAGCTGAGCCATCAGCGACGAATCGTCGCCATCGGAGTTACCGGCACTTACATCGACACCGAATATAAATTCGGGCGCAAACGTATCGCTCATCACGTCGACGGGGAAATTGTCGTAGATACCGCCGTCGTAGAGACGGTCGCCGTCAACTTCTATCGGGTGGAAGACGAGCGGGAACGACATGCTCGCACGAATAGCGTCGCCAACCGAACCGCTCGAGAATACCTCCTTATGTTTCTGCTCTACGTTTGAGGCCACACAGCGGAACGGCACGAAGAGGCGGTTGAAGTCGCCCTTGCACTGCGCCGTGAAGGGCGCGAAAAGTTCCATGAACGCGAAATTCATGGGCAGCGGGTTGATGAGAGACGTAGGGAGCAGCGATCCGAAGCCCGACTGATCGCCGCCTACGTTGAGTTTCAGAATCGACGGAGTCACGGGCGGTTCGACGAACAGATAGGTCAGCTTCGGGTCGATACGGCCTGTCGACCAGTAGGCAAACTCGCTTGAACGGATTACATCCATCATCTCGGCCGGAGTGAAGCCGCACGCATACAGGCCGCCCACGATAGCGCCCATAGAGGTGCCGGTGATGTAATCGATAGGTATATTGTTGTCTTCAAGGGCCTGAATCACGCCTATATGGGCTATGCCTTTGGCTCCGCCGCCGCTGAGCACGAGTCCGATCGATTGTGATTCACTGATGCTGTCGCGGGGAGCGGCTCCGGCAGCGATAATGGTCAGACTTGCTAAGAGAGAAAGAAGTAATCGCATTGTCTTCTGAAATTTTATGGTAAGTAGAAAGGTCACATGAAGGTGAGGACGAGAAGCTGAGCCACAACCACGCGCGTAAACATCGAAAGCGGGTAGACTGAAGCGTAGGCCACGGCAGCTTCGTCGCCTTTCACATTGTCGGTAGCGTAGGTTAGAGCCATCGGGTTGGCCATCGCTCCGCACACCATTCCTGAGGCCGTGCCGAAGTCAAGACGGCCCCAGCGCATGGCTGCAAGCAGGAGCAGCAGTGTCGGGATGAGCGTGATGATAAATCCGGCGCCAATCCAAATCAGGCCGTCGGCACGCAGTATGGTGTCGAGAAATCCTGCGCCCGATTCCAGACCGAGGCAAGCCAGATAGAGCGAAAGACCGATGCCGCGCAGCATCAGGTTGGCGCTGCGGGTGGTGTAGGTCACCAGATGAAGTGCGGGGCCGAAACGTCCGATGAGTATGCCCACTACGATTGGGCCACCGGCCAGACCGAGTTTGACCGGAGTGGAAATGCCGGGAATAAGGATCGGAATAGAGCCTATCACCAGACCGAGCACCATGCCTATGAATATCGACGCAAGATTGGGGTCTTTGAGATCGCTCACCGAATTGCCTAAAAGCGCGGCCACTTTGTCGACATCCCCGGCTGTGCCTACGATTGTCAGTCGGTCGCCGAGCTGAAGCACCAGACGCGGGTCGGCCAGCAGCCTGACGCCCGAACGCGTCACTCGCGAAATGTTGATTTCAAAGTTGTTGCGCAGGCGCAGCGAGCCGAGACGTTTGCCATTGAGCGCGGGTTTGCTCACCACCACTACTTTCGACACGAGATTTTTGTCGATGCGGTCCCAGTTTATGTCGGGGCGGTTCCAGTCTTTGTCTGTCTTGCGGCCAAAGAGCATGGTGAGACTCTGTAAGTCCTCTTCGTTGGTCACCACGAGCAGACGGTCGCCGCACACGATTCTCTGGTCGGGACCGGGGATGGAAACTTTGCCGCCGTGCCACACCCGCGATACGACGAATTTCAGATTGACCGTGTTGTGGATGTCGCGTATCGTCTTGCCGTCTATGCCGGGATTGACGGCTTCGAATTCGGCCACGTAGGTATGGTCGCTCTCCTCGACGGAGCGGGGAGCCATGTCTTCCGGCCGCGCGAAGAGTTTGCGCACAATCACCATAGCCAGTATCACGCCGACCACACCAAGCGGGTAGGTCACGGCACAACTAAGGGCCGCTCCGCTTGCCGAAATGCCTATCTGCTGAAGTGCCTGCTGGGCAGCGCCGAGGGCGGGGGTGTTGGTTGTGGCGCCGCATAGTACGCCTACCATATCGCTCATAGGCATGGACCAGCCCAGACTCATGGCAACGGCTGTCAGCGTGCCGAGAGCGACCAGAGCAAGTCCGAGCATATTGAGGCGCAGACCTCCAGAACGAAAAGAGCTGAAAAAACCGGGGCCTACCTTAAGACCAAGTTCGTAGACAAAAAGCACCAGACCGAAATCCTGGGCATATTTGAGCATCTGCGGGTCGATTGAAAAACCGAGGTGCCCGGCCAGAATACCCATGAAGAAAACGAACGTGACGCCAAGCGACACGCCTCCGATACGGATTTTACCGAGGCCCAGACCGAGGGCTATTATAACCGAGAGCACGCAGACAGCCTGAACGGGTGTGTGGGTGCAAAAAAGGCTTTCCAACCAGTTCATGGGGCAAAATTACTTATTTTTCCCTAAATTTGTGGATACTAAATGACAATAGTTATGACCCGAACCCAATTCGACGGCCTCGACCGTCAGATTATACATCAGCTGGCCATCAATGCCCGCAAGCCGTTTCTCGAAATAGCCCGTATCTGCAAGGTGTCGGGAGCTGCAATCCATCAGAGAGTGCAGAAACTCCTGTCGTCGGGCGTAATAAAAGGCTTTGAGACCGTAATCAGCCCCGATGCACTCGGCTATGACACTTGTGCCTACGTCGGGATACTGCTTTCCGACCCGTCGAAATTCGACGTCGTGACCGAAGAAATCCGGAAGATTCCGGAGGTGACGGAGTGCCATCTGACAACCGGAAAATACGACATACTGATAAAGCTCTACGCCCGCAATAATTCGCATCTACTCACGATACTCCATGACCGTCTGCAGTCAATCGTGCCCGGTCGCACCGAGACGCTCATCTCATTCAAGGAAGAATTTCGCCGGCAGCTTCCGCTCGACAGCGATGCAGAACTATAAGCGACGCGAAGGTGTTACTACATAATAAAATAGTGGTATAATTTAACTTAATCCGAAGTATGATGACACTTTCACAACACGATCTCGACACTTATCTGCTCTCTGCGATAGAGTGGGCCCGCGCAGCCGGACTCGCTCATCTGCGTCATTTCCGCAAGGGCAATCTTCATATTAAGACGAAGGCCAATGAGGCCGACATTGTCACCGTGGCCGATGCCGAGGCAGAACAGGCCGTAATTTCCGGCATCCACACGCTCTATCCGTCACATTCCATCCTGTCGGAGGAGTCGGGTGAGACCGACGGGAGTTCGCCGTTCCGCTGGGTGATTGATCCGCTTGACGGCACGACGAATTTCAGCAGCGGGTTGCCGTTTTTCACAGTCTCGATTGCTCTCGAATATGAGGGCGAAGCAGTGGTGGGCGTGGTCTACGCTCCTTATCTTGGCGAACTGTTCACGGCTGTGAAAGGCGGCGGGGCGTGGCTAAACGGCGAGCAGATTCATTGCTCGGAAAACGGGCGGTTTGAGCGTGCCGTTGTCTCCACCGGATTTCCGATTGACAAGAATGTGAATCCCGACAATAATGTCGACAACCTCTCGAGGGTGCTTCCTCATGTGCGCGGGCTGCGGCGCATAGGGTCGGCCGCACTCGACATCAGCTATGTGGCCGCCGGATTTCTCGACGCCTATTGGGAGATGAACCTTCACCGCTGGGATGTGGCTGCTGCATTGCTTATTGCCTCCGAGGCCGGTGCGGTCGCGGAGAACTATCGCGACGATCGCGGTATATCCGTACTTGTGGCCTCTCCGGGGCTATTCCCGCAACTACGTCCGTTAATCAAATGATAGAATCAGTAATGATATCACTTACACTTCATAAAGGTCTTTGCTCCGGCGCCGAAATCAAGGCCCTGGCTGAAAAAGAATACTCCGGACCGGTATTTATCCACACCGATGCCGCTACGCCCGTGGCCGAAGTAGACATTCGCCGGTTCACTCAGGTAATGACTGATACAGGTGCGTCGATGGTCTATGCCGACTATCACTCGCCCGCGGGCCGCACTAATCTGATAGCGTGGCAGCAGGGCGCGTTGCGCAATGATTTCAGCTTCGGTCCTCTCGTCGCCGTCAATCCCGCTGTGCTTCGCGATGCCGCACGCGATGTCGCTCCCGAGCTGCAATATGCCGGATTTTATGCCTTGTGGCTGGCTCTGTCGCGGCGCGGAGGGGTAGTGCATGTGCCCGAGCCTCTCTATACGGTAGCTGACGCAGCGCGCACCGACAGCCAGTTTGACTATGTGGATCCGCGCAACCGTGCCGTGCAGGTCGAGATGGAGCAGGCTGTTACCAATCATCTGCGGGCAATAGGCGCCTATATCGACCCCGCTCAACTTGATGACGCTGACCTTTCGGGCGAATTTCCGGTTGAGGTGTCGGTGGTGATTCCGGTGCGCGACCGCGTGGCGACGGTGGCCGACGCCGTCAGTTCGGCGCTGGCGCAGGAGTGCCCGTTTGAATTCAATGTGATAGTAGTTGACAATCATTCGACCGACGGCACCACGGAACTGTTGCGCTCAATTGGTTCGCCACGGCTGATTCACGTCGTGCCCGAGCAGCGCGGATTGGGCATCGGCGGCTGTTGGAACGTGGCTCTCGACCATCCGCAGTGCGGCCGCTTCGCCGTGCAGCTCGACAGCGACGACCTCTATTCGTCGCCCGGAGTGCTGACTGCGATAGCCGATAAATTTCATCGCGAGCGGTGCGCCATGGTTGTAGGCTCATACCGTCTCACCGATTTCAACCTCTCAACCATTCCGCCGGGAGTAATAGACCACGCGGAATGGACGGCCGAGAACGGCCACAATAATCTGCTGCGCGTCAACGGACTCGGTGCACCCCGCGCATTCGTCACCTCGATAGCCCGCTCACTTCGCTTCCCGGACTCGAGCTATGGCGAAGATTATGCCATGGGACTGCGCATAAGCCGCACGTGGCGCATAGGCCGCATATTCGACGTGCTTTATCTCTGCCGCCGCTGGCAGGGCAACTCCGATGCCTCTCTGACTCCGGAGAAAGCCAACCGCTTCAACACATATAAAGATTGGTTGCGCACGGTTGAACTCCGGGCGCGTATAAAAATGATGGCTGACAAATGACTCAGGAGGAAATCGCGGCTGCTGTGGCCCGTCAGCTTGAAAGTTGGCCGTCGGCCCGGCGCAATCACGAAGCGCTCAGCGCTCTGGTGACCCGTTGCCTGGAGGTCGACGGATACATGTGGACGCTTCAACACAATCCGGCACGCGCCGTCTCGACCGCCGCGCCGGTCGATGCGGCATCTATTGCCGCGCGCCCCTGCTTTCTCTGCGCAGCCAATCGTCCGCCGGAGCAATATCCGATAGCCGCGATTGACGGATTTGAAGTGCTCGTCAATCCGTTCCCGATTTTTCCGCTTCATCTCACCATCGCCGCCACGGAGCATCGGCGGCAGGAGATTGGCTCAGTAGCTTCGGCGTTTGTGGAGGCTGCCGCGCTGTTGCCGGGCATGACCGTGTTTTATAACGGTGCGCATTGCGGAGCGTCGGCTCCCGACCACCTGCACTTTCAGGCCGTACCGACCGACGCTCTGCAGCTGTGGTTAAGTCCCGACCCCGCGCACCCCGTGCAGCATCTTCGCGCCGACAATCTCACGGCGGCCGATGCATCGCGTTTCGTTGCCTCAGCCGCAGACCGTATGACCGACGACAGCATTAATGCCTACGTCCGCTTGACACCGGGCGGCTCGTTCGACGTCATCGTAATTCCACGGCGCGCACATCGTCCTTCGGTTTATGGCTCAGCGCAGGGCCAATATCTGATAAGTCCGGGCGCCATCGACATGGCCGGTACGTTAATCGTGCCCCGACATTCCGACTTCATTTCCCTCTCACCCTCCGTTCTCCGCCAAATCCTCACCGAAGTCGCCTACTGATTTCGGCCGGGAATAAGTAGGCAAGACGGAATTATTCTGATTCGTTGATGTGATTGTAGCGGCGTTTAGTGGCTATTATACAATTCGTTAGCGGCGGATGTTTGGATTTGAGGGAGAAGTTGTGTAATTTTGTGGTGAAATAAAGGTGTGTCTGACCGCTTGAATGCTTTGACACCGAGTGCTTGCTACCTCGTAAAAAACAAGAACAATGACGAATAAAACAGCTTTTTCCCCCGTATTTCTGCTTCTGGCAGTGCTTTTCTGTGTGTGTCTGATTGTGGCCAATCTGATGGAGATTAAGACCGTAGAGTTAGGGCCGCTGACAATTACTGCCGGATTTGTGGTCTTCCCCCTAAGTTATATTATTTCAGACTGTATTGTCGAAATCTATGGTTTCGCACGAGCCCGACTGGTTATCTGGTTGGGATTCGCGATGAATCTGCTGGTCACGCTGCTGCTGCAACTGGGGCTGTCGCTGCCGTCGCATCCTACGTGGCACTATCAGGAGGCTATGGAGGTAGTGTTCGGCGCCACACCGCGCATATTTGCGGCAAGTTTCGCGGCGTTTCTGTGCGGGTCGATGGTCAACGCCTATGTGATGAGCCGGATGAAGTCGGCTGCGACGAAGCCTGCGTCGGCCGCAGGATTCTCAGTGCGCGCGATTATGAGCACGCTGTGGGGCGAGGGGGTCGACTCGGCAATCTTCTTCCCGCTGGCTTTTGCCGGGACGTTGCCGTGGGGCGTCATCGTGACGCTGTGCGTCACCCAGGCGCTGCTGAAAACGCTTTATGAGATTCTGGTGCTTCCGCTGACTCTCCGTGTGGTGAAGCTGCTTCGGGCTCATGAAGGAGTGATGGCCGAGGCCGACGAGCGGCCGAAATCCTACAAATGGTGGCGGATAAATGAAATCTGATAATACCGACGAATTATGATATATGAGGGCGAAAGGATAGAAACGGTGTGGTTTGACCTCGACGACACACTGATAGACTTCGTGGCTAATTCGCGCGCATCGCTTGCCGCGGTCTACGGCACGTTGCCGCAGCTTCAGGCGCTGTTTGCCGACAGTGAGCGGTGGATCGAGCGCTATGAGTATCACAATCATCGCCTATGGGACCTATATAGCCGTGCGCAGATTGATCGCGACCATCTGCGAATGGAGCGATTCCGCCTTCCGCTCACCGAAGCCGGCATGGCCGACGACGAAGCTCGCCGCCTGTCGGACTACCTCGACACATATTATCTCGATACGCTCGCCGAGCAGACGGCAATGGTGGATGGAGCGGTGGAGCTGCTGAAAAAAGTGCGCGGGCGCGGCGATGTTAAAATAGGTGTGCTGTCCAACGGTTTTGCCGATGTGCAGCATCGCAAGATTGCCAACGCCGGTCTGGCAGACCTTATAGATATAACGGTGTTGAGCGACGACATCGACATCAATAAGCCCGACAAGCGATTGTTTGACTACGCAGCAGCCAAAGCCGGTTCGCCAGTTCCCGGCTCCAATCTGATGATCGGCGACAATGCCTCTACCGATATAGCCGGAGCGCTTGGCGCCGGCTGGCATGCGATATGGCTCAACCTACGCGGCGCGTCGGCCAATCCGGCCTGCGCCCACGGTCGCACTATGGCTGAAATCGGCCAAATAATAGCGGTGTGATAGGGCACTGACCGGGCTACCGACCACTTTGTAAGCCAATAAGAGCCTAATAAAGTGCAGAAGTGTGATTTATTGTAAAAAATTCAAACGACTATTGCTTACAATTCTAAAAAAATTCCGATATTTGCACTTGAAATTGCGGCGGAAGCGCGTGCTTACGTTCAATTTGCATTAAATCAGGAAATTAATAACTACTAATAATTGCAATAAGAAAATGACAAAAGCTGATATTGTAAACGAAATTGCCAAGACAACCGGTGTAGAAAAAGCCAGCGTTCTTGCCACTATCGAGAAATTCATGGAAGTAGTAAAGGACTCTCTTGCACACGGCGAAAACGTTTATCTTCGCGGATTCGGCAGCTTCATCGTAAAGACCCGTTCCGAAAAGACCGCCCGCAACATCTCCAAGAACACCACCATCATCATACCCGAGCACAAAATCCCCGCATTCAAGCCCGCTAAGGTGTTCATGGAAGAGGTTAAATAATAAGGCGAAAGCATTGTTATCAACCGGAATTTCCAGAGTCCACCCGCACGAGAATACAAAAGAATTTCTAACATATATATTAATCCAAGCGTAATATGCCAAGCGGAAAGAAAAGAAAAGGCCACAAAATGGCTACTCACAAGCGCAAAAAACGTCTCAGAAAGAATCGTCATAAGAAGAAATAAGACTTCGCGCGCCGTGTGAGGCGCTGCGAGTCGGAAAAATTCTTCCCGACCGACGTTCAAAAAAGCGGATGCGACATCAAAATTTTAGCATCCGGCCAAATTTTGAAACGCTATACAACGAACAAACTTTTTTGCGGGGCTTCCCTGACGGGGCGTTAATCCGGCAAAAAGTTTGTTCTTTGTTTAAGAGTCAGGCAGCAATAACAAAATCGTTGCAATGCCTACTCTTAGTCCAATGTCTTCAAAAAACATATTCCAAAACCTAATTCACCTAAGCCAATGCGAAGCGAACTCATTGTCGATGTGCAGCCGAAGGAAGTGTCAATAGCGCTTCTCGAGGACTCACGTCTGGTCTCCCTTCAGAAGGAGGCCCGCGACATTGCCTACGCCGTCGGCGACATCTACCTGGCAAAGACCAAAAAGCTGATGCCGGGGCTGAACGCCGCCTTCGTCAACGTGGGTTACGACAAGGACGCTTTCCTCCATTACTTAGATCTTGGCTCCCGTTTTTCATCCTACTCCTCTTTCCTCACCGAGGCTTTCGACCCAAAGAAAAAACAGCTACCTTCAATCTCGAAAATGAAGCTGCTGCCCGACATCGACAAGCACGGCACAATCTCGTCACTGCTCACTCCGGGCCAACAACTCATGGTGCAGATTGTCAAGGAACCCATCTCATCGAAAGGACCGCGACTCACCACCGAAATTTCGCTCACGGGGCGCTATCTTGTGCTGATGCCTTTCAACGACAAAATCTCAATCTCCCAGAAAATCAAAAATCCCGAAGAAAAGGCTCGTCTGCGGCAGCTCGTCGACAGTATCCGGCCTAAGAACTTCGGCGTAATCATCCGCACATCGGCCGAGGGTAAACGCGTGGCCGAGCTCAACCACGAGATGAAGACCCTGCTCAAATACTGGGAAGACGCTGTCGAAAAAGCCCGCACTGCTACCGCTCCGGCCCTCATATTTCAGGAGGAGAGCCGAATAGTGAGCGTGATTCGCGACATTTTCAATCCCGATTTTGAAAGCATCTGGGTCAACGATCCCGAAATATTTACCCAGATTCAGAACTACGTCAACCTCATAGCGCCCGAGCGCAAGGATATAGTAAAGCTCTATCAGAAGGATCAGCCGATATTTGACGCATTCAACATAACCAAGCAGATAAAGACATCGTTCGGAAAAACGGTGTCGTTCAAAAGCGGCGCATACATTATTATCGAGCATACCGAGGCCCTTCATGTAATCGACGTCAATTCCGGTAACCGCTCCAAGGCTGCTCCTGACCAGGAGAGCAACGCCTTAGAGGTCAATCTGCGTGCCGCCGACGAAATAGCGCGCCAACTGCGTCTGCGCGACATGGGCGGCATCATCGTAATCGACTTTATCGACATGGCTAAAGCGGAGCACCGTCAGAAGCTCTATGAGCACATGCGCGAGGTCATGGCCGGCGATCGTGCCCGCCACAACATACTGCCGCTAAGCAAATTCGGTCTCATGCAGATTACACGTCAGCGCGTTCGCCCGGCTCTCGATATCGTTACAGCCGAGACTTGCCCGTCGTGCTACGGCAAAGGCGAAGTTCAGCCCTCATTGCTCTTCACCGACACTCTTCGCGAGAAGCTCGATTATCTGATAGGTACGTTGAACCAATCGGGATTTATCATGTATGTGCATCCGTTTGTAGATGCTTATCTTAAAAAAGGCCTTATATCGCCTTACCGCCGCTGGCTCTTTGAGCTCGGCCATAAATTTAAAATCATGCCTGACCAGTCGCTGGCCTATCTGCAGTATCGCGTGCTTGACCGTGACCGCAACGAGATAGACCTCAAGGAAGAAAAAGATACCGGCTCGTCGGCCTCGAAAAACAAGGACAAAGCCAAGAATCGTTCAAAAGAGGAATAACGTCCAAAAAAACTCGACTGAGAACAGTCACACCAAAGCCCGGAACACAACGCCCAATCAGCAGCTGCCGTTCCGGGCTATCTTACGTTTCAGCTCTACGACGCCTTAGTTAATAAGCAAGCTAAGATAATTATCGGGAGTGACCACCTCGGCACTCCGGCATTTGTATGCGTCTATGAAAGATTTTGGGAAACTCTGCTTGCTTTTACGTGGATTCCATTTCATCTCGAAGAGGGTGAACTCCCCATCGTATTCTTCGATGAAATCAATCTCTTTTTGGTCGGTTGTGCGCCAGAAGTAGTAGTTTGCTCTCCTGCCGGAATAGGCGTTATGCTTGATTCGCTCAATGATAAAGAAGTTTTCCCACAGACTCCCCATATCAGCCCGAAGCTGGACCGGAGCATAGTTGTTTATGATTGCATTTCTTATTCCTGTGTCGTAGAAAAATATTTTTTTTGCCTTTTTAAGTTCGTTACGTAGATTACGGCTCAGGCCTTGCAATCTGTAGATGACAAAACACTTTTCGAGTAACTCGACATAGCGTTCAACAGTTTTGGAGTCGCTCCCAATAGTAGATGCAAGTTCGTTATACGACACTTCGCTCCCGACTTGCAGGGCAAGAGCTGTCAGAAGTCGGCGCAGCATGTCGGGCTTTCTGACAGAATCAAGCTCCAGAATGTCTTTATAGAGGTAACTGTCTGATAGATTTGCAAGTATGTCTTTTGCGTCTTCAGGATGCATAAGCACATCGGGATAGCTTCCGTAAATCAGACGACTTTCAAGTATCTGACGGGTGTGAATCAATCCATAGGTATCATAAAGCTCGGCTGTCGATACCGGATACATTTCATATTCATACTTTCGGCCGGTCAATGGCTCATTGATGCGTGTTCTTAGTCCTAACGAGGATGAGCCGGTCACCAATACCTGTATGTCGTGATAGTTGTCGATAATCCGTTTTATCACTAAGCCAATGTCGTCAACACGCTGAGCTTCGTCAATCATAATCACTTTGTTTGTACCTAAAAGCAGTTTTAGCTCTGCGGTGTTGATTGAAGTGAGCGTTTCTCTTACTACGGCATCATCGCAGTTGAGTGACAATACCGGACCTTCCATTTTATTAACAAGCATGTCAAACATTGTACTTTTCCCTACCTGACGTGCTCCGATGACAATTATAGCTTTCCCTTGTCCGAACTTAGTTGAAACGGTTTCTTCCAATTTGCGTTTAATCATGACCTGTCAATTTGTGTATGGTTCTTGCGGAGTGAGTTAGGCAAAATTAGGCATAATCACATCCTAATCCAAAAAATAGGGGTAATTTTTCGGATTGTAATCCAAAAAATAGGGGTAAA
>CAYUYQ010000056.1:0-11999 GCA_964449335.1 uncultured Bacteroides sp.
TCTTATTTTACCAAAATGTCTTGGAACGGACGTACCATTCCGAATGCAAAGTTAATCAATAAATATGAGACTTTGATATTCTTTATGATAAAATCTCCTCAAAACCAGTACTAAAGACGCAATTTTGGAGGATCATAGGGTGTAAATGTTGTTATTATCGACAATGAGACAGATTCGAAGAGTCTTGTGCCTTAATGTATAAAGCCCAAACTCTATTTTAATAAATTCCTCTTTACCCATATGACAATAGTATAGGGCAACGCGCATTGCATCGCAAGGAAAGGACGCACAAAGACCTTGATGGACTGTGCCGCGTTACTTACATCGGTACTATCAGCAAGAATGGGCCATACCGTTCTATCATCTACGATATGGTCCATAATATGATATACCATCTGATTTACGGTTATTCGCGCTTTAGCTCGAAGGAGGTGGCTGACAGCCATGTGCCGTCCCATGTCTGGCTGGGCGAAAGGTTGGTAAGGCCGTATCTAATGATGCTGTCGGGGCCGACCGTGATGTTTTCAATCTTGACGTCAGACCATCCGTAGCCTTGTGAGTTATTGACTTTTGTCAGGCGGTCGAGATAGTGCCGGTTCGGAAGTATCTTGGCTGTATCGGCCCTCAATGTGAGCTCGGCATTTTTCCATACGCTGCCACCCTTGTTACCGCATACCGGAATCGGTTCGCTATATCGTGTGCCGTTACCGTTGAGTACGAAAATCTCTGCTCCGTTACCGTTTGCCCTACCCTTTACTTCGAGTCGGTAGGTTCCGGGCGCCACTTTCTGTGTCCGCTCAACTTCGTACTCCATTCCCAGCCCGTCGCTATGTCTCGAAGCATCAAGATAGCTCAGGCCTCGGTCGCCGGAGAAGTGCTCTCCATGGCTTGTGTAATTCCGTATATTATTATCTTTCACAATGGTCCATCCGGCGTCCGCGAGCTGTCGTTTCTGTTTCTCAATATTTTTCTCTTGTTTATTTTCAGTCTTCGCATGCGTTGTATATCTATAATATCTTACCGTATTTCCGCCGATTTTTGTCGACGCTGCCGTGCATACAAATATCGAAATTACCCATAATATCAAGCAAACTATCCTCAGCGGGGAGCTCAAGGGCCGGACGCGTCCGAGAAGCCTGAAGACGAAATGAACCGTAAGGTAAAGAGTCAGCGTTAAAAAGGTCAGCAGACTTATGACCGCAACCCATATCAGCCAGTTAGGATTACTGTCAAGTATAAGCAGAACGGGGAAGTCTTCTCCGAATATTTCGCGTGACGAGGTCCAGGGATATGAAAGTACACCAATCATACTCAAAACAATTGCAATAAACGCACCTCCACAAGCCAGCAGGAGAAGCGTGGCAAAAGCATAGCAAATCCATTTGATAACGGAGAGTACGCCCGAGGCAATGCGCCCGTCTCTGTTGAGTTGCGAATCCTGCGAGAAGAGCTCGCGGGTAGAAGCGAGAAATTCTTCACACATAGTCGAGAGATTGACACTCTCCCCTCTCATCTGCAGGCGTTCAGCCGGATTTAAAGCCAAGGGTATTGATGCCCAGCAAACAATATACGCACAAACCAGCAGCAGGATTATAGGCAGCGACTCAGGCATATTTACCAGAAAGCAGCAAAGTATCACTATATATGCCAGCCGAAGCAACAACGGGTTCACGCCGAAATAGCAGCCCAGACCGGCAAATACGCCTCCAAGAAGTTTATGTTCCGGATCTCTGAATAGTTTTTTCTTCGGTGCTTCGGTTGGAACTGGAGGCACTTCACTTCCTTCGATTTCAATCTCCACATCGGTGAACTGCTCCGGTTTTCCTACCCGATTGATGATATCTTCGATATGGTTTATACTGATGGCTTCGACACCGCTCTGGCGCAGGTCTGACATGAGTTCAGCCACACGACCCTCGATATCATCGGCTATCTCCTTGCCGTCTGGCTGACGCGAAAAATAATCCCGCATGTTGGTGATGTAGGCGTTGAGCATTGCGTAGGCATCCTCATCCATCGGATAAAGCGCACCGAATATGTTGACTGTAATGTTTCTTTTCATGATTGTTCAGATATATTGTATATGAAAATAAAGTGCTTGTTAAGAGTATCAGTTATTCGTTTTTATATGATTAATCGATGCTAAGAGACCGCACCACTCGTCATCAAGTTGCCTGAGGAAATCCTCTCCTATGGCAGTGAGTGCGTAATACTTTCGCGGAGGTCCTTGTGTTGACTCTCTCCATTCATAGCATAGAAGACCATCCTTTTTCAACCGTGTCAGTAACGGATAGAGTGTCCCCTCCACTACTATAAGTCTGGCTTCTTTGAGGCGGGTGATGATATCGCTTGTATAGCATGCTTCTTTTCGCAGGAGAAGCATCACGCAATACTCAAGCATCCCTTTCCTCATCTGAGATTTTGCATTGCCTATGTCCATAACATATTATTTTCAGGTTGTTTTGATTTTCATGGCGCAAAGATAATAATTAGCATGGTACTATGCAATACATAGTACTATAAATTTAAAATTATCGACCGTATGAAGTTAGATTCTTACGGCCGATAAATTAGATGAGAGGATTTACTTCACGCAGGCACGCAGGCCTTTGACAACGGCCCCGGTAAAGCCGGCTTCTTCCAGAGCGTTGAGGCCACGGATAGTAAGTCCGCCCGGAGTAGTCACCTTATCAACCTCTTGCTCGGGATGCAGACCATTTTTTTCTATGAGCTCAGCGGCACCACGCATAGTAGCTGCAGCGGCACGCAGTGCCGTGGCGGGATACAGCCCCAATTCCACACCGCCCTCGGTCATAGCCCGCAACATACGCATCATGAACGCCATGCCGCATGAAGCTACAGCCATACCGGCATCGAGCATCCGCTCCTCGACAATCTCGGTCAGTCCGAGGGTCGAAAAAATATCGGCGACAACACGGTCAGCCTGCTCGTCGGCCGTCTCACGGCTAACAAACGTCACTCCGCTCCCGACGCTTACGGCCGTGTTCGGAATCGCCTTATATATAATGGCGCCCTCTCCGGCCATTTCGCGCAGAGCGGCGATGTCGATACCGGCTGCCATCGATACAAATATCGGCTGAGTACCGGCCGCCGCTGACGACCATATCGGGCGGAGCTGCTCGATAACTTCTTTAACTTTCCACGGCTTTACGCCAAGAATAATCACGTCGGCGCCTCCCGCACACTCATAGTTGGATTGAGTGGTGATTACGTCCGGAAATTCAGCCTTGACGGCGTCAAGTTTTCCAACAGATGGATTCGACAATCTGACTTCATATTTTCCCGGTGAAACAGCAAGTCCTCTCGCTACGGCGCCACCCATGTTGCCGGCACCAATCACACTCACTTTTATCATCATTCCGTACTATTATTATCTTGTTTGTAAACGTTTTCTTCACAATACTTCCGATAAAAATCAGAATAGTACTGAATGAAGCCAGTCAGCGACGAGAATGGAGGTGTCTTTCTGTGTCTTGGAGAAGACGTGATTCTCATCAGGTATGAGCTTTAACACGCTGTTTTTTATTTTCTCATTGTAGCGCTCGGCATACGTATATGGAACAATCTGATCATGCGTACCCTGAACAATCAATGTCGGGCCATCGTAATTAGCCGCAGTCTCATAAATCGGAAGGGTGATAGCTGTTTCCACATAGTTTTTTCCGAGCAGCAGAGCTCCCGCCTCGGGAGAATGTGGCAACTCAATATAGTCGCCCTTGAAATTCCATGGATTGTAGTTCGCCCCCATTGTGTTGCCGCGGAGAGCGTCATCGCGCAGCACTGCAGCAGCTGCAAGCAGCACTTCGGCTTTCACAACCTTGTCGCCGAGCTCCCCACTAACCATGCTGACCACAACACCGCCCTGAGAGTGTCCCACAAGACTTATGTCCCTTACCCAAGACTGTTTTTGGGCCCATGCAATCACGTCTTTAAGGTCATCTATCTCATTAAGCACGGTCATATCCTTAAACTCACCGTCGCTCCGGCCGTGACCGTTGAAGTCAAATCGGAGAGTCGCCATGCCCTGTGCGACGATACTTTCCGACAGGTCATTCAGAAACGGTCTCTGACAATTACCGCTAAATCCGTGACAAAGAATTACCAAAGGTACTTTAGCGGTCGACTCCGGTCGGTTGATGATAGTGAACAGTTTTCCTACCGAACCATCTATTCGGATTGTGTCGGAGGTCTGGGCGGTGGCCGATACAAAGCCAATCATCGCCATTAACACACTAAGCAGTTTCTTCTTCATAATATCAATTTTTAATCTTCTTTTTTTCAACAAAATGAACGTCTGATGAGTTTTGACGCGTTTCAATCGTGTAGTCGAACCGTGGCGCTGCGCTGCCGCAACTTCGAGTTGGCAGCACAATGCACTGCTGCCGTTGGTTACAAATTTAATAATCCTCCGGCTTTCTTACAACGCATACTTTTAATAACTTTGCATGTGTGAATAGGCTGATGACATAAGGCTGAATCCAAGCATAAATCATAAAATCACCCCACCAAGGGAAACGACAACACAACACTACACGAAATGAAACCGAAAATCAGACACCGCCGACTCTATGCGTTCTTTTATAGTAAGGTTCTCAATGCACTCATGATAGTTATAATTTTAGGACTGCTTATGACGGACTACAACGATAGTTTTATCATACCACTCCTTTGCTCGGCTACGGCATTGCTGCTCTTTGTTGGTTATTCAGCGTGGCTTTGGATAAAGAAGCCGCAACAAGTCGTCATCAATAAATGGCTTTCCAATATTTCAGGATGGTTTATACTCTACTTTCTATGCGTGATTGCTGTGTCGACTCCAAATCAGTGGTGGTACATCGTTCCTGGCATCGGAGCCGTCGTTCTTCTATTTTTATCCATGATTAATCCATCAACCGACCAAAAATTTTCTATAGCGGAAAACGCTCCCGAGGTCTGATATTTACTTGCCAAGAGCGGAAATGAAACTAAAATCCTACATCACCGGACTGCTGACTTACTCTCTCAGCATTCTTGCTCTGCTCTCGGTGTCGGCGTGCTCCGGCCGAAAGCCGACTGCACCTGAACGTTTGTCCGACGTCGAGTTAGCGGCCTACCGCGAAGCCGTCATAAAGCTATATCCTTACGTCGTCTTACAAGACTCGGCCTACCATATCACAATCTCTAAATCTGAAGCAGCCAAACTCCGGATTCCCGGGAAATACTACGACCGGCTGAAAGAGGATCTGGACTATACCAACTACGTCGTTCGTGAAGAGTACAACAAGCAGGGCATTCCGATTGAGATGCCCTACCACAAAGTGCCCCCACAGCGTTAAGCTCTCATTATTCCATCTCAGACTTAAGCGCTGATAATATTTGAGTTGGTCTATAAATCATCTCGCCGGATGAAGTGTATTATCAATCCATCATCCGGAGTCTCGCGCCGCCATGTCATTCGTTTCGACGATATCTCCGTTATGACATAGTATTCCCATTTATCCAACAGCTCATCGTCCGTTGCATCTACCGGTACAATCGATATATCGAGAATCCCATTATTGTTTTGCGGACCACCGGCATGCCAATCATACGTTTTTACCGGAATCTCAGTCTCGGTCTGTCCGTCAGTTGCAAGATAGTACACATCAACGGTTCCCCAATTATCAAACTCCTTGATAGTGGAGAAGTCATAAATCGTGGTATATTCCGGATGGTCATATTTCTCCACTTCCCATTTGCCTTTGATATACTTAGCGTCCAACGGTTCATCGTCGTGACATGCCGTCATCACCAGTCCTACAGTAAAAACAAGTGAGATAATCAGCATCTTCATAAAGCTCTTTTTCATAATGCTTTTGATTTCCTACGTTCTCAAACTAAAAGATTAGCATAACGCCTCATGTTTTACCAAAATGTCATGAACTGACCGTCGGTCAATCCGCCGGCGAAGTTAAGCAAATTTGTCGAAACTTGATCTTTGCCCGAATCAAAATCGTCGGTTGCGACGTTAGATTTGTATGAACGGATTAAGTTTAGCAATAATTCTGCCCTTTCTGGGCACTGTGCTTGGAGCGGCATGCGTTTTTCTGATGAAAAACCGTATACCGCTGCCCGTACAGAAGGCTCTGACAGGTTTCGCTGCGGGTGTGATGGTAGCGGCTTCCGTGTGGTCTCTACTGATTCCGTCGATATCGATGACAGGAAAAGAAGGATTCGCCGGCATAATTCCTGCAATTGTAGGCTTTGTCGTCGGTATGCTTTTTCTGCTGTTTCTCGACGAAATTGTCCCTCATCAGCACATCGATAGCTCCAGTAGCGAAGGGCCGAAATCACATCTTTCGCGCACGGCCAAACTTGTGTTTGCCGTGACGCTCCACAATATCCCCGAGGGAATGGCCGTCGGCGTGGCTCTTGCAGCCGCACTCGAACACAACTCGTTCATGCCCATGGCCGGAGCTGTAGCGCTTTCGCTCGGTATCGCCATTCAGAATATACCCGAAGGAGCTATCGTAGCGATGCCCCTGCGCAATGCCGGCAACTCGCGCCGCAGGTCGTTTATGATGGGCGCGCTCAGCGGGGTTGTGGAGCCGGTGGGCACCATTCTGACTCTTCTTCTTGCGTCGGTAGTGCTACCAATCCTCCCATATCTTCTGGCGTTTGCTGCGGGAGCGATGATGTATGTAGTTGTCGAGGAACTGATACCTGAAACTCAGGAAGGCAAACACTCCAATATCGGCACAATCGGCTTTACCGTCGGATTCATCCTCATGATGGCTCTCGATGTAATTCTCGGGTGATTTTTTATTCTTGCGACGTATTTTATTGCAACATGTATCGAAATTTGCTACATGTTTATGCTATCTTTGCGCCGTAAAGCAAAGATACGCCCTTTATGACCCAACTCCAGAAATATACCTGGCTCATCGAAACAATACGCCGCTCAGGTCGAATCTCACACAAAGACCTCGCCGACCGCTGGCAGCGTAACACCGACATGAGCAATGGCCACCCGCTCCACCGCGCAACGTTCAACCGCTGGCGCGATGCGATTTTCAACCAGTTCGGCATCATCATTTCGTGTCAGCGCGTTGGTGGCTACCTTTATTACATCGAGAATCCGGAAGACATCGACGAGGACGCGCTGAAAAAATGGATGCTCGACTCTTTTGCCGTCGGCAATCTTATCGGTGAGAATCTCGCCCTCAAGGGACGCATCGTGCTTGAAGAGATTCCCTCGGGACGCGAGCATCTGACCGCGGTATTGGAGGCTATGAAGAACAACAGTGTCATCAAAATCACCTACCATCCGTTTCACAAAAACAGAAGCTACACATTCCCGATTGAGCCTTATTGCGTCAAGTTGTTTGACGGCCGCTGGTACGTTCTGGCCCACAATATCGACTATGATGATATGCGCCTCTACAGCCTTGACCGTATTGAGGCTATCGAAACTCTCGATAAATCGTTCGAGCTCCCGCGCGATTTCGATGCCGAGGAGTTTTTCTCTACCGCTTACGGGATTGTGATTGGCAACGGATGCAATCCGCAAAGAATCGTTATCCGCGCCAATGAGGACCACAAGCACTATCTCAAATCGCTGCCCCTCCACCATAGTCAGAAACTGATTGAAGACCATGGCGACTATGCCGACTTCGAGCTCTATCTCGCTCCGACCTACGATTTCATCATGCGTCTTCTCCACTCGGGCGCTATGCTTGAAGTCATCTCCCCTGCCTCCCTTCGCCTGACCATGAAAAATTGGATTGCTGACATGTCGGCTCTTTATGAAAACGATTAGTCCTAACCATAATATGACCACTATATATTCCTCTCAACTGATAGATAATCCAGTACATTTCCGCGTAATAGGATTTGGGAATGAGACTGCCGATGTAATCCGACGTCTTACGGCTCTCGATTATTATGGCGTGGAAGCATCTCTATTCAATACGGCGTGCCCCGTCAGTCCGACCGATGATGACCGGATGATTATACTCCTTGCCCCGCAGCAATCCGAGGAGTTTCACAGCATAGCCGAGTCATTCTATCGTGCCGGTGTTCTCACCCTGGCTATACTGACCGAGCCATGCCGCTTCACCGACGAATTTCTAGACTCCTATACAGTGACATCCTCGGCCAACGTCTACTCAACGACAAAAGCTATCCTCGACCCGATATGCATGCATGGGTATATAAACTTCGATTTCAATGACATCCATACGACTCTGGCTCATAGCGGCCGATTTATCGCTGTTGAAGCGACAAACGCTGAGAAAGACCGTATGGCCAACGCATTAAGCCGGCTAACCAAGCAACTCGCGCCGGAAGCGCGGAATGAGTTCGAGAGAATCGCACTTGTTCTGTACTACAACCCAAAGACTAACTTACAGATGGCTGAGATATCAAAAATCAACGACTTCCTATCGCTGCTGCCTCAAGAGACTGATGCTTTCTGGGGTGTTTATCTTGACGAGAAGATGCAGCCCGATGAACTTCGACTATCACTCATTGCCTCCGGAAAAATGTATGGCCAAAAAGAAAGAAGCTAAATCAGTCGTGCCCCAATCTCCACGCGACCATATAACGCGGCTCATCGCCTGGATGTCGCAGGGTGTCTATGAAAAAGAGCAGATAATAGCCGTGGCGCTCCTTTGCGCCGTAGCCGGAGAAAACATGTTTCTGCTTGGCCCTCCAGGCACAGCCAAAAGCATGGTTGCAAGCCGGTTGAAGAGTGTGTTTAGCGGCGGAAAGTCGTTCGACTATCTTATGTCGCGCTTCAGCACTCCCGATGAGATTTTCGGACCGGTGTCAATCTCGCGTCTGAAAAACGACGACCGCTACGAACGCCTGACTGCCGGCTATCTGCCGGAGGCCGACGTAGTGTTTCTCGATGAAATATGGAAGGCCGGCCCGTCGATTCAAAACACCCTGCTGACTGTAATCAATGAGCACATATTTCATAACGGCGGACAAATCGTCCGCACCCCTATGAAAGTTCTCATAGCCGCCAGCAATGAGCTTCCGGCCAAGGACGAGGGCCTTGAAGCCCTCTGGGACCGGTTTCTGATGCGTATGGTCTCCAACTGCATCGAGAGCGACGCATCTTTTTTCAAAATGATTAAGTCAACCGGAGATGAGCTGTCGGTATTACCCGATTCGCTCTACATCACCGATACGTTGTATGCTGACTGGCAATCGCGTTCCCGCACAATCGGCATGCATGATTCCGTGGTCGATGCAATAAAAGCACTCCGTAAAATAATGGCGAGCCATGAGTGTGAGGATGGGAATCAACTGCGTTACTATATATCTGACCGTCGATGGCGAAAAGCCTACAGACTCATGCAGACCTCAGCTTTTCTTAACGGCCGCACGGAAATCAATATTTCTGACTATCTATTGCTGATTCATAGTTTTTGGAACGATGTAGAGTCTATCCCGACCGTCCTGGAGGCGTTCACCGCGAGTATCTCCGACAAAACGGTTAAGGCCCTCGCAAAAATCGACAGGTCAATCCGCCAGATAATGACTCCGCAAAAAGACCTCCAACCAAACCCGGTCGTTCTGCATCCCACCGACGACACCACAGATTTTGCCGAATACGACTATTTCTACTATTTGGTGGAAAACTTCCCCGATGGAGAAACTTACTTTTCCAAGTGGGATTATAAAAAACTCTCTTTTGCTGCGCGCGATGGAGTGCGCTACTACGATACAAAGCGCAAGAAAATCGTAATCCATACACTTGTCGCCGGACAACCATTCGACGCCCGGTCACAAAATGCTTCTAACGTCACACGTGTACGCATCCAGAAATGCCCCAATGGCGTCATAATCGACGGTACTCCCTATGCGTTCCGTAAGAAAACGATTACAGCTGGTAAAGTTCAGCCCGAAACGCAATCCCTACCGGTCTATCAGCGTGCGATGGAAATCAGAAGCGCCTTTCAGTCATGCGTCGGGCAATGGACTGATTTCGTTGCCAACAATTGGACCGACTGCGACAATCTTTTTCTTTCAGCCGCTGACCTTGCGCTGGTCAATAAGATGATAAAAGACGTTACTGATCTGATTAAGACCACCGAAGTGAAGCTAAATAATCTCATGATGCTTCTTAAATGATTGACTACACCGACATTGACGCCCGGCTTGAAGAGTATAGCAATGCATTCGACTTCTACATAGAGTGTGGAAAAATGCCGCCGGCAATATCGCCCGACGATTGCCTCGCGCTCTACATGCAGGAAGTCATTGACTCTAATCCGCAGCTCGATGGCTCCGACCCGCTGTGGGTTGAGGTGCTGAAAGAAGACATTATCTCCTTTTTCAGCGCCATGCTGGAACAGTTCCGCACCATGCAACTCGAAGCCATGAAGGAGCTTGAACTGATTGAACGGTTCAGCGCTGCGACGATTGAACGGAAACGACAGATGTGGCCACAGGTGAAGGAAGTAGTCGAACGTGGCTACTCCCGCTTCGAGATAAATCTTGAGGGCTACACCGCCCAGTTTCAGACCGAGGAAAAGGAAGCCGTATTTACTGCACTGACCGCTGACTGGCAAAGCGCCTGCCAAGCAAAGCTCGACCACTTGCAACGCCTGACGCTCGAACGCTCGCGCCCGCAGTTCGAATTGATATGCCGCGAGGCCGGTGCGCGCGACTATGAAGACCGTAAAAAAGTCGAAAGCTACATCCACCGTTATCCTCAGCTGAAAGAGATTGTAGATATTATCGGGCGCGACAAAAAAACTACGACCGACGAGAAAGACACCATCATTTATAAATTCATGCCTGTTTCCGTTGCCAAAAACGCCTCTGTCGAGGAGATTGACCGCATTGTCGCCGGCGACAATCTGGAGCGTGTTCTGCCCGTCGAATTTTCAATGCCCGAAGAACTCTTCTTCAAGCGCTATGCCACTAAGGAGCTGCAGCAGTTCAGCAGTCCCGGTAAAGACAAACCGAAAAAGACCGAACAGCACCGAAAAGACCCTCGCCTCACCAAAGGTCCAATTATCGTCGCAATCGACACGAGCGGCTCCATGGCAGATCAACCCCTGAAAATTGCGTTCTCGCTGCTCAAACAGCTGCTCCGCATCGCTAAGCGGCAGAAGCGCCCATGCTATCTGATCAGCTTCTCCGTAAGAGTCAAAGCAATTGACTTTGCTCGCCCGCGCAACTGGCGAAAACTCGATAGCTTTCTTGAAAACAGTTTCAGCGGAGGCACGTGTGGCGAGCAGATGCTGGCCGAAGCACTCCGTGTGCTCCATAGCGACACCTACGAAATGGCCGACGTCCTTATTATATCCGACCTCCAGTTCGCCGCACCGGTTAAGTCGACTTTGGCCGCTATCGACCGTGAAAAATCACTCGGCACACGATTTTATGCTCTCCAGATTGGAAAAGACCGTCACGATTACGCCAAAGTATTAGACCGCATATGGGTCATGTGAATCCACGAAAATAAGTAAATTTGTCGGCAGAATGGCAGTAGAGTTTATATCCGGCATCGACCATTACAATAAGGTCATATCGCGGGTGGCGTCAGTCAGGAAGTCGCTTTGGATTGGCACGGCCGACATCAAGGATCTCCATGTAAAGATACCCGGACTGACCGCAGGCAGAGCAGCCGTGCCCTTTCTCGGTGTGCTTGCCCGGTTATTGCAGCGTGGCGCCGAAATTCGCCTGATTCACGCCAAGGAGCCCGGCCCGATATTTCAGGAAGACTTCCGGCGCTATCCCATACTCACGACAGGTCTCGAACGCATGCTCTGTCCGCGCGTCCATTTCAAAATCCTCATTTTCGACTTCCGGACAGCCTACATTGGCTCCGCCAACCTCACCGGAGCGGGCATAGGCATGAAAAGCACCGACCGCCGCAACTTCGAATCCGGCATACTCACCGACTCACCCGAACTCGTCGACGCCGCTCTCGAACAATTCGACTCCGTATGGCGCGGCGCCCACTGCCCCTCCTGCGGCCGCCGCGCCTTCTGCCCCTC
>CAYUYQ010000057.1:0-11963 GCA_964449335.1 uncultured Bacteroides sp.
CCGTTTAATTCGATTGCCAGATTGACCACCTTTCCACCGTTGAACAGCGAGAAGGGAGGAGTGTCGGTCCAGCCGCCGGCCACGTCGATTCGGACCGGACTTCTACCCCACACAATCTGATCGGAATAGACGTCGGTAGTAGGTAGCACCGGTTTGTTCTGAGCCGTAGCGAGAATGGCGTCGCGCATAATGCTGAACGCGCGGTCACATTCAGCCTGATTATCGAGGAGCTTTCCGCGAAGAATTGCGTTGCGGATTCGCGATTCAACCGGAGCCGTATCGTCAAGTGAATCCGGAGCCGTCACGCCTTCCTGTTTCATAAGTGAGGCCAGATGGTCGAGATCAAGTTGATAGAACACGCTGCGCGCATGATTGCGTCCAAGCAACTCGATGTTTTTTCTTTGAAATCTGAGTCGCTGTGACTGCTGGCGCTGAAGATTTGCTCTGTCAAGAAGCCCCTCGGCCGAAATCTTTTCGCTGGCTGTCCAAAGTTCTTTTCCCCTTGTGTCCGAAGGGTCAGAGACCATCCAGTTAATCAGGGGCTGGGCATCGTCAAGATTGGTAATTATGGGGAAAATGTCGGCTGACTGTATGTCGGCCACCGGGAGTACAACGTTTCTATCTGAGGCCCATTCGGTGACAGAGCGTCCCATCCACTGAGTCTTGGGGTCATCGGTCGAGCCACGCATAGCATCGTCGTATCCATAGGGCCTTATAGCCCAGCCCTCGTCGCCTACAGGAACCATATCGATGCATGTCCCTTCGGGTAAATTTACCGTCCAGTCATTTTCGGGAACTCCGGTAATGATATGGTCGGAATTGAGAGCCCATTTCGGACCGACACAAGCGTTTTCAACCCAGATATTTGTATTGTTGGCTGAAAGCCGCGAACTATCGATGATACAGTTCTGCACATATTGTGCGCGCCCGGGTTTCGTGCTTCGGTGGAATACGAGGCGCTGGTCAGCCACGATATTCTGCAGCGCAAGAGTCGATGAGAGGAGCTCGCGTGAGGTGCCGAAATGATAGAAAGCGCCATCGGTCAACGGGATTATGGCTACTTTCAGTTTGTTGATTTCAGCATCGTCGGCCGATGGGTTCTTACCGAGCGCACAGCCGAATTCGGAATACAGGTCATAGAATCGATATGACCCGTCGGCGTTGTGGGAGCGCCGACGCAATATCTCCACCGCCTTATCACTCAGCAGCCACAATCCGATATCCATCAGAAACATGTGGGTCTGCGAAAGCTCTGCTAGACGTGCCGGCGATGGCTTCTGAAGCATGAAATCAAGTTCTTCAGGCGAATCAATCTTGTTGAGGAAAACTCCATGGTGAGAGGCCAGAGTCGGGTCAACCCACATACCGTAGCACACTACATCGGCGTCGGCCGGAATTTTCGGAAGCTTGGATGTCACACGTATGCACATGTCGCCACTTGCAATCAGCGTAGTGAGTTTTTTTGGCGCATGCGACATTATTTTTTCATATAGCGGAAGCTGAAGGTCAAGAAGTGTCTGATTGATTTTCTGACCTACCGCCCAACGCATGACAGGAACCGGGGTGAACACTTTTCCTATCGGTGCGTATGCAGGGAGTCGCCGGCTTTGACCGCCGGCATGTATGATGATTTTATTGCTGTCAGGCGTGAAGCTTTCTGATTCCTCATATTGGTCAAGAAGCCATGCCGTACCGGCTCCGGAGCCGAGACGGCTATCTGCCGGATCGCTTGTGCAGAACCATGATTCTTTGTCCCATGTCGGCATAACGGTTGTTATGCAGTTTACAAGGTTTGAGGGAAGAGAAAGCAGTTTTTTCATATCGAGTAGTGTTATTATTATCAGTTCGGGGATATCAATCACAAAGATAAAACAAATTTATGTCATTTCTCTAAGGGTAGCAAGTGTTGCAGGCGATTTGGAGAAAAAACAGCGCCGGAAGCGGTGAGGCTTCCGGCGCCGTTGGATTATTGAGAATCAGAGATGCAGTTTATTCGGCGGGGTTGAGAACTACTGTTGCGTAGTTTTTCTGGCCGAGGAATTGTTTGGCCCAGTTCTGGATATCGTCAACCGTTACGGAGTTGATGACTTCGATATTGCCGTTAAAGGTGTCTACGCCGTTTGCAAGCCAGCCGTTGATAGCGCTTAGCCATGCGCCGTTGAGCTCCTTACTTTCGGTTGCTTCCTTAACCATAAATTCTTTAACCGGATCAAGTTCTGACTGCTTCACATCTGATGTGAGAGCCTGGAACTGCTCGGCAATGATACCGAGAACTTTATCTTTCAGCTCCGGTTTCATCGGGAAGGCGGTGTAGATGTTGCTGTTGGGTGCGCTGATGCGGCTCTGGCCGCCTCGTGCGCCGATTGAATAGACGGCACCTTCTTTCTCGCGCACGATGTCGTTGAGACGCTTTGAGAGTATCTGCGCAGCCATGCTGTTGATGAAGTTATTGCGACCGTCAAAAGGCATTTCGCCGGTGGCGTCGATGTAGACCCAGGTCTGAGGAGTCTGCATTTTGGTGCTGTAGTTGTCGGTGAACGTACCGCGTTTCATCTCAAGAGCTTTGTTTAGGCCTTTGAATTTGCGGGCTTCCGGATTGTTGGTGCCTGGCAGTGAGGCGATATACTGCTCAACGAGGGGCTTGAGTGTCTCAAGGTCAATGTTGCCGATGAACGTAAAGGTGTATTCGCCGGCATCTTTGGTCATGTTCTTGCAGATTTCGATGATCTGGGCAAGCTGGGCTCCCTCAACGTCGCTGATTTCAAGCGCGCGCTGACGCGGCGAACTGAACAGTGACTCCATCAGTTTCTTCTGGAAGACAGACTGCGGGTCGTTCTCGCTGTTGTGGAGCGATGCAATCTCGCGTTTCTGCATAGCCTCGAATTCGTCGGGCGTGAAGTTAATATCGGTGAAGCACATGTAGATAAGCTCCATGAGCGTGGGAACGTCTTTCGGAGTGGAGAAGCCCGACATTGAGCGGCTGTAGAGCTCAAATGATGGCTTTACTATCACTTGTTTGCCTGAGAGGTATTTGTTAAGATCCGAGCGAGTATAAGTGCCGAGACCGTACTGTTCGAGGGCGGTGCCCATGAAGAGGAGCGATTTGTAGTAGTTTTCGCCATAATTCGATGTGCCGTTGGCTGCGTAGGCGTTGAAGAGAACTTCATTGTCCTTGAACTGAGTGGGTTTCACGATAACTGTGGCGCCATTGCTGAGCGTCCACACCGTGGCATCCCATTGTGCGCTGTGCTCTTCCTTTACGATTTTGCCGGGAGCGGGTAGTGTCGGAATAAGGGGCTCGGCCTTCACTTCTTCCTTGTAAGGCTCGATTTCTTCAGCATCAACAGCGGCGAGAGCGGCTGCGAGTTCTTCCTCGGTAGGATATTTACCCTCGGCGTTGTCGGGCAGGAGCACGAGCATTACGCGGTTGTCATCGGTGATTATACGTGGAAGATTCTGATTAATCATCTCCACCTGTATCATCGAGGTCATCTCCTGCATCAGTTTGAATTCCTCCTCGATTGTGGGGATGGGTTCGTTGGAAAGGAAGTTGGCAACGTATTCCTGAACGTACGGGTTATTCGCGCGTTTGTTGCGGTTGTTGTAGGCCGCTTCGAGCTGCGACATGTATTCGGAACGGGCTCGCTCATATTCCGTGACTGTAAAGCCTCCGCGTTTTGCGCGGAGCACTTCGCGATAAACAGCCGAGATTGCCGGAATGATTTCAGCCGGAGTCTTGGGCACTGCGATAGCGTCGAAGCTCTTTTTGGTCTGAGCAAGAAGGAAGTCGCCATACGTTACGGCAGCTTGAGCGAAAGGCGCGTCGGCTTTCGACTGGAGTTCTCCGAGGCGGGTGTTGAGCATCATTGTAATCATGCGGAACATGAACTTATTGAGCAAATAAGCCGGGGTGTTCTTGAGTGAGTCAGGGAAAGCGTAGCCCTTAATCATGAGCTGAGCTATGCCGATTTGCTGCTCGGGGTCGTGACCGATTGCGTAGATTGTACCCTTGGTGTCATCGACGGGGAAGTAGATGCGTTCGGCCGGATTCTGGGGCATTTCAATGTCGGAGAACATTTCCTTGATTTTGCCTTCGATACGGTCAACATCGATGTCGCCCACAACGATTATGCCCTGCAGGTCGGGACGATACCATTTTTCATAGTAGTCGCGGAGAGCCTGATGGGGGAAGTTGTCGACAACTTCCATGGTGCCGATAGGCAGACGATGACCATAGACACTGTTGGGGTAAATCTTCGGCAGGAGGTCGGTGAGAATACGCATCTGGCCAACGTTGGTCGTGCGCCATTCTTCGTGGATTACGGCGCGTTCGGCGTCGATTTCCTCCGGGAGGAGCAGAAGGTCGTTTGCCCAGTCATGAAGAATGAGCAGACACGAATCCTGCACGCTTTCGCGAGCAACGGGCACGTTGTCGATATTGTAAACCGTCATATCGACACCGGTCATAGCATTAAGATTCTGACCGAATTTCACGCCCACCGACTCAAGCCAGTTGATGAGGTTTTTGTCGGGGAAGTGAGTGGTACCGTTGAAGCACATGTGCTCAAGGAAGTGGGCCAGACCCTGCTGGTCGTCGTTTTCGAGGATCGAGCCGACCTTCTGGGCAATGTAGAAGTCGGCTTGCCCTTTGGGTAGGTTGTTGTGACGGATGTAATAGGTCAGTCCGTTGGGCAGACGTCCGATTCTTACTTCGGGGTCTGTTCCGAGCTGGGGCAGCTGCTGGGCGTTGACTATGCCGGGCAGAAGCATCATTACTGCCATAATAAGCGACAGCACGAAATTAGATTTCTTCATAGAGAATTATAGTGTGATTAATGATTATTGTTTTGCTATATATGATATTTGACGCATGCGGTAGCTAAAAGTTGCACCAGTGAGCGAAAAAATTATGCTTCGGCCATCTCGGGTGTGACGGTGGCGTGGCGCGGACGGCCTATTACGATTGCTCCTACCAGACACAGGCAGAGAAACCACGGGTAGTAGAGATAGGGCCACGGAGCTGCCGGGGAAATCTCAGCCATGCCGCTGACGAGTAGGGTCTGAGCGCCGAACGGTATCAGACATTGGGTGATGCACGACGAGGTGTCGAGCAACGAAGCCGTGCGTTTCGGAGAGATGCCGTAGCGCGAGGCCAGCGAGCGCGAGATTGAGCCTGTGGTGAGGATGGCCACGGTGTTATTGGCCGTGCAGAGATTGACGCACGCCGTCAGGCCGGCCACGGCAGCCTGTGCGCCGCGATAGCCCAGACCTCGGGTGGTCAGCAGCGAGAGCATATAGTCGATGCCTCCGGCAGCTTTAACGATGCCGAGCATTCCGGCCGCCAATAGCGTTATGACAATCAGGTCGCTCATGCTTTCCACCCCTTTGCCCATAAGCCCTATGGCTTCAAGCGCCGGCATGCCGAACGGTATCGAGCATAGTAGCGCCGCAGCCGTGCCGCAGATAAGCACCACCGTGACGTTGACGCCCGAAGCCGCCATTACGATTACGAGCAGATAGGGGAATACCAGACGCACATCGCTCCACTCGAAGATGGTGTCGTGAACCGTCGTTTCTGTTCCAAGGCCGATTGCCGTATAGACTATCAGCGTCATTATGGCGGCCGGAAGCGCTATGCGTAGGTTGGCGTAAAACTTATCGCTCATGCGGCAGCCTTGTGTGCGGGTGGCCGCAATGGTGGTATCGGAAATAAACGACAGATTGTCGCCGAAAAATGCTCCGCCGAGCACGGCCGCCGCGTAGAGCGCCACCGGGGCTCCCGCGCTGTGGGCCAGTTCAACCACAAGTGGAGTCAGGGCTACGACGGTGCCAACCGACGTGCCGATCGACATGCTTATGAGGCACGCCGCCAGGAAAATGGCCGGCAGAACGAAATCGGCCGGAAAACACACCAGAGTGAGCCTTACCGTCGCATCGACTGCGCCCATCCCTTTGGCAAGCGATGCGAAAACACCGGCAAGGATAAAAATCCACACCATATAAAGGATATTGTGGTGGCCCGCAGCCAGTGAGAACGTCTTAATCCGCTCCTGAAGCGGGTGACCGCGGTATATGATTATGCTCCAGACCGATGCTGCTACTAAAGCTATGGTGATTGGGATTGCGTAGAAATCGCCTATAATCAGTGATGCTCCCACGTAAAGAATCAGGAAAAGCAACGCCGGAGAGAGTGCCAGAAGTCCATCGCGACGCGCGACGGCAGCTGAAGGTTGATTCGTCATTAAAGGTTCTGTTTATCTATAATTTGCACTAATCAAGTCTGCAAAATTACGAAAAAAAGCCGACACCCACTACTGTTCACCCCTCCAATCCATTTCCAATCTCCGATTATTCGTCTAAATAGGCCACCCCGCCTCATTCAGAAAAAGCGACGTATCTGTCGGTTGTACTTGAGTTTGGGGGACGAATTATAGGTCGGGATGGGTGAGGCGTAGGGCGGTCAGGAAGCGGGTGAGGGCGGCGACACCTCTGACGGAGAGGCCGGTACGGTCGACGCGCGGCGAGTAGACGGCGATGGCGAGCTGTCCGGGTACGATACCCAAAATCATTCCGCTGAAGCTTGATTGGGCCGGTAGCGGGCTCTGAAGGGACATTGCTTCAACTATGGGGGTGGACAGTGCTCTGTCGAATACTACCGACTTAGTGACCGGATTGTGTCCGCCGGCAGCTATGGTTGCGCCGTAGGTTGCCAGTTGCGTGGTGGATGCTTCCATAGCCATCAGTCGGGTGTAGAGGTTGATTGATGCGGCGGCGTTGTCGTAGAGATAGAATCGGGCGTCGGCCAGAACGTCCTCGGCGTTGGTGTCGATATTGGTTTTGGTCATGCGCTTGTAAAGCTGATCGTCGAGCGTTGGGGCTGAGCCCATGGTTGTGACAATACCGTCCATGATTATTTCCCATTTTCCGTCGGAGTCGCCGTTGGGCTCTACAGCGCTGATTGCGCGGACTCCATGGGCGTTGACGGCGATGTGGGGATGATTGCTGTCGTCGTGAGAGCATCCGCAGCCGGCGCCTTCACGCTCGGCGGCTTCCGACGGGTCATCGAGCTGCTGCATGAGGGTGAGGAGTATGGGAAGACGGGCTATATCGCCCAACGGGGCTTTCACGTCGGTGTCGCCGATTTCGACTGTCGTGCCGTCGGTCAGCATCACTGTCATTCCGAACCGGTCGGCATCAACCCCGGTAAGACGCGAATCGGGAACTCCGTCAGTGATGTCGAGCGATGTCTGATAGGCTTGTTGTAAAGCCTGCTGTATGTCGGTGGTGTCTAATGGTTGTTTCATAGGATATGATTTTGTGTATTATATAATTAAAACACTTCAGACGGCTGATAGTTGACAGCCGAGGCGAAAAAGCAAGAGGGTGTGTCATAACGGTTGGTCCCGAACCATTCTGACGTCACCCTCACCATTCGGATAAAAACAATCCGGTGCGCCAACAGGTATTTGACACACCGGATTGTATCTGGTTGATTTATGTATGCTTATTTCTTCTTGAGAAGGTCGTTGACTTTGTCGGCGGCCTTATCGGCAGCTTTCTGAGCGGCGTCGCTCACCTTCTCGCCTGCTTTCTGGGCAGCATCGCTTACTTTGGCAGCGGCTTCGTCTTTGGCGTTTTCAACAGCTGTGGCGGCAGCTTCCTTGGCGTTGTCGGCAGCCTCCTTAGCGTTTTCAACGGCCTCACCGGCAGCATTGACGGCGCTGTCGCCTGCGGCTTTCACTTCGTCGGTGGCATTGCCGGCTACGTCCTTAACCTTGTCCATAGCGGACTCAACGGTTGAGAGTACACCAGCAAACTGCGGGGCTTTTTCTTTTACCACGGGCTCGATTTTTTCGAGATATTTCTTGGCTTCGTCTACTTTGCCTTCGCTGACGAGTTTCTGAGCGTAAGCCTTAGCCTGCTCAACATAGACCTGAATACTGTCGGTGTTGGTGCAGTTCTCGATTTTCGACACGATGTCGTTTTCGTTAGTAGCGGTTTTGCTTGTGCAGCTTGCCATCAGAAAGAGGGCGCCGGAGGCCACGGCTGCGGCCAGAATCAGTTTCTTCATAATCGGGGTTTGTTTTTTGGTGAATTTTGGATGAGTTTTATAGTCATTATAACTTACATCTGACTACAAAAGTTTTCCAAATCAAAAAAATTAACTTTTCTCACCCCGCTGAACGACCGGTCAGAATGAATAGCTGAGACCGATTGCAGCATTGATGGCGTTGACGCGATAATCGGCCGTAAACGTTTTCTCTGCGGGCATGCCAAGGCTTTTGAGCAGCAGATCGTCGTGGCTTATCGTTGCATCTTTTTTGCCCGTACCGGCTACGTAGAGCAGCGAGAAGTCGATTGACAGACGGTCAATCGGGCGGAACGACAGGCCAACCGACGGCTCGATTTTGGTCATGCCGGGCGTCTCGGGGTTGTAGTTGTTTTTATCAACGGGTGTGGTGTCAATCATCATGCCGCAGCGAAGGTCGAAACGCTGTGTGAGGGCATACTGGGCTCCGAGGCGGAAGCACCATGCATCGTGATAGTCCTTTGAAATGTGCTGGTTGAACGCTGCTACTTTGGCGTCGAGGAAGTTGATGTCGAGGTGACGGTAGGTTTTCCAGCCGGTCACTGCCACATCGGCTGCCAGAGTCCAGCGGTCGGACGGGCGATACGAGCTACCGAAGGTCAGCACCCACGGTAGGGGCATCGCAGCGCTGAAATTGGCTTCGTTGATCAGGCCGAGTGAACTTTCGAGAGCCGTCTCCGCAACCTTGTTGGCGTAGATCACTTTGGCATCTCCGGCCTTGACCTTCATGAGTTGGCGCGAACGGAAGTTGACACCGAGGGTCACTTTCTTCGACACGTCATACATCACTCCGGCGTTGAATCCGAACGCAACCTCAGCTTTTCCGTTGAGGTTGACCGATGCAGGCGCGGTGGTGCCGAATGGCTCGACGTCCATACCCATACCCTGAAGGCGGGGAAGGAGCGTCTGGTCGAAGGTAGAGCCGCTGATAAGACCTTTGTAAAGGTCGACCGAACCCCATGTTACCATTAGTCCGGCGCCTACGCTGAGGCGGTCGGTGATGCGCCATGCGAAAGTTGGTTGCACGGTATAAGCGGCCAGTTTCACCTTCTGATTGAGCTCGGCGCCGGGCCAGTTGTTGGTCCAGTTGATTGATGAGCCGTAGGGGGTGTAGAATGTCACGCCGGCCTGCAGATTGTCGTAGATCCGGAACGAGGCGCCAATCAGTATCGGAGTCGACACATCGTTGTGGGCTTCATATTTGCCGGGGAACGTTACGGTCTGCCCCAGAACGGTCGAACGGCAGTTACGGGCCGAGGCGTAGGGTTTGAGGGCATTGAAACTGCCGGTGAGGTCGAGCGTCTTGTCGGAGAAAGCCAGACCTGCGGGATTGAAAAACATGCTCTCCGCTCCAAGCTTCATGCCGGTTCCGGTGTGTCCCATGCCGCCTTGGCGGGCACTGAGAGTGTTGACCTGATAGCCTTCGGCAGCGGCCGGAAGGATTGAGAGGAGTGCCAGTGACGTTGCCGTCAGTTTGTTGAATAATCTCATAGTGAAAAATAGTATATAGCGCCCCATGGGGAGCCTGTTGAGGGCGGCAAAGGTAGACATTTTTCAATTCCGTGGCAATTTAATGAACAATTAAGCGCCATTTGTGCATAAACGTCGCAAATGTGATGGCAAACGTCATGCGATATGTTGTAAAATATATTGCCAAATTCCTTATCGGATTCTTTTCTTAATGTTATTAAGGTGGAGAAATAAATTTGTTTGGCTAAATTTGCGCATTGTCTGACGAAACTTAATTTTTTATTAAACAGATATGAAGAAAGTAGCTATCATGCTTGTTGCATTGCTGGCTCTGATTGCAACCGCATGCACGGAGCATAGCAGCGTGAAGTCGCCCGACGGAAGAATCGAAGTTTTTTTCACTAAGGACGGTGACTCTCCTCATTATGCCGTCAATGTCGACGGCCGCGAACTGTTGCTCCCATCGGCATTGGGCATAGTGACAGATCAGTGGAAATTCGATGTAAGCGGAGCTCGGATAAAATCCGAGAAGTCACGCCACGATGAAACATGGACTCAGCCTTGGGGCGAAAATAAAGAAGTGCGTGAAAACTATTGCGAAATGGCTGTTGTGATGACCGATTCGGTATCGGAATTGACGGTACGTTTCCGTGTGTTTGACGACGGTGTGGCCTTTCGCTACGAGTGGAACGTAGATGGGGTTGACACCTTAACTGTGACCGACGAACTTTCGGAGTTTAATTTCGCAGTCAACGGTTCGTCATGGGCAATCCCCGGCAGTTTCGAGACGTACGAACTTGAATACCGCAACGTCGACATAGCCGATGTAGAGGATGCCAACACACCGTTCACGTTCAGGACCGACACCGGAGTCTACGGCTCAATTCACGAAGCTGCGCTCTACGACTATCCGGAGATGATACTCAAGCGCTCCAATACCGGCACGCTTAAAGCCGACCTTGCTCCGCTGCCCGACGGCGTCAAGGCCTACGTTCCCTCGAAGTTTGTCACTCCGTGGCGCGCCGTGCAGATTGGCCATAGTGCGGTCGACCTAATCAACAGCAATCTTATCATAAATCTTAACGAGCCTTCGAAAATTGAAGACACGTCTTGGATTAAGCCGCAGAAATATGTCGGTATATGGTGGGGAATGCACCTCGGCACACAGACATGGACCGTTGGCCCGCGCCACGGCGCTACGACCGAAAACGCCATAAAGTATATTAATTTCGCTAAGGCCAATAATCTACAGGGTGTACTGTTCGAGGGTTGGAATCTCGGCTGGGAAAACTGGGGCGGAAATCAGAGCTTCGACTATATCAAGGCCGCTCCGGATTTCGACATTGATTCGGTGGCCTCGTACGCGCGCGCCAACAATATCGAGTTGTGGGCACACAACGAAACCGGTGGAAACATACCCGAGTATGAGGCGGCGATGGACTCGGCGTTTGCTTACTATGCGAGTCTGGGCATACATACCGTGAAGACAGGCTATGCCGGTGGATTTAAGGGAGGCTATCTGCATCATTCGCAGTATGGCGTCCGTCACTATCAGCGCGTGGTCGAGACAGCTGCCCGCTATCAGCTGATGATTGATGCCCACGAACCGATAAAGGAGACGGGCATACGCCGCACATGGCCCAACATGATGACGCGCGAAGGTGCACGTGGCATGGAATGGAATGCATGGTCTGCCGGCAATTCGGCCGATTACCTCTGCACCCTTCCTTACGTGAGACTTCTTTCCGGCCCGATGGATTACACTCCCGGAATCTTCGATATTGACTATTCGCGCGCGAAGGCCGACAAGGGTCGTCTGGAGTGGAACGGTCCTAACGCCGACTGCTGCATAAAGACAACGCTCGCTCGCCAGATTGCCAATTGGGTGATAATTTATTCGCCGCTTCAGATGGCTGCCGATCTGATTGAGAATTATGAGGGGCACGATGCGTTTGAGTTCTTCCGTGTGTTTAATGCCGATTGCGACTGGTCCGCGGCTCTGGATGGCGAAATTGGCGAGTATATCGTCGTGGCTCGTCGCGCCGGTGACACTTACTTCGTCGGTGCAGGTACAAACAGCAGCGCACGAACGATTGACCTTCCGCTCTCTTTCCTTCCTGCGGGCAAACAGTTCACGGCCACGTCCTATGCCGATGTGGCCGGCTCGTCTGACCCCGAAGAAATCAGCATTAATACTCAGACCGTCACCGCTGCCGACGTAATCAAAATCAGCATGAACGCTACTGGCGGTTACGCTCTCACGCTTCAACCCGTAGATTGATTCTCTTTACTTAAAAACAGCAAAATCAGGGTGTCTGAGATTCTAGGATTTCGGCACCCTGATTTTTTATGCTCTCTTGCGTTTGGCTTTGGGATGTTCCCCGGGCTTACAGCTCCGCCGCCG
>CAYUYQ010000058.1:0-11917 GCA_964449335.1 uncultured Bacteroides sp.
AACTCGAGGTCGCGGTAGAAAGCCTCGATAAGAGCAGACGGATCCGGGTCATCGAGCATGCGCTTTACTTCGGCGCGGGTTTCTTCGTCATAGGCTTCACCGAGCCATACTTGAGCTTTGGCGGTGACGTTTTTCAACAGTTCGTCGTTTGTTTCCATATCGGTTGATTATTATGTTTAAGGATTTCAGTGTTATAGCCGTTTGATTTCGGTATGAGTATCTAATATGGGTTAGTTACCAACAAATATACATTATTATAATTGATAAACAAAATCATAACGACGATAATCACATTAATTCGATGCAACTTTTCTGAATTATATATAAAAAAGCTTTCCCCCGGCATCGCATTGGATTGCCGGGGGAAAGTGACTGTTAAAATCTTTTCTTCTCGGTCGGAAGTCAAGGATGGGTTCTCAGGTCATCCTGTCGTGCCGGACCGTGGCTGAAATCGTGTTAGAGATTACTGAGCCTGACCGAAGATTACGATACGGTTCCAGTTGTTTACGTCGTAAGGCTGGGTGTCGCTACCGAAGGCCTTGATAATCAGACGAGAAGGATCGATACCGTATTTCTTGCTAAGAGCTTCAGCAACAGCTTTTGCACGACGCTCAGAAAGTTTCATGTTGTAGTTCGACGAACCGGTTTTCTTGTCAGCATAACCGTCGATGAGCACTTTCTGGCTGGGGTTCTGCTTCATCCACTGAGCCATGTTGTAAACGTTTACCATTTCCTCGCTGGAAATCTTAGCAGAGTTGATGCGGAAACGAACGGTTGTCAGCAGAGGAGTAACAGGAGCCTCCTGCTTTACGATAGTCTGGGGTTCGGGGCAGGGGAGCTGAGCCTCAGCAGCAGCGAGAGCAGCTGCAGTGGTGGCGAGCTGACCGCGGAGGTCATTAACCTGGCCGTTGAGTGAGTTGATGTAAGCGAGGTAATCGCAGGGGTTGTAGCGCTCGAAGTTGCGGCCACCGAAGTTGATGTTGAAGCCACCGTAAACGCTGAGGTTGCCTTCGATAGGATCGCCAGAAGCTACGTTGTCGAAGTTGTCGCCGTAGAAGTTCATGCGGCCTTCTGCGAAGAAGTCAACGTTCTTGCAGAGACGGAAGCGGAGCTGGAGACCTGCAGATACGGGAAGGGTCCATTCTTTGGTTTTGAGGTGACGACCGTTGTCAGCGGGGATAGAAGCGAGAGCGCCGTTGAAGCCCCAGGTATAAGTACCACCTACGCCTACGAAGGGAAGGATGCTGAATGTACGGTTGGTATTAACGCCACCGAGTGAGTTGAACATATCCCACATTAAGTCGGCATTAACGTTAAGCATGTTGGCCTTGTTGTATTTGCCCCAATCGAGGTGGAGCTTGCCATAGTAACCGGTGAGACGGAAGCCCAGGTAGGGTGAGAACCAGTGACCGAAACCTAAGTTGTAGGTAGTGGTGATGTGACGTTTTGAGTCGCCCTTGTTGAGGTAGTGGTCAGTGTAGGGAACCTGCATACCTGCACCAAACTGGATGAACCAGTTGTCACGCCAAGAAGACGAGTAGTGTGCCTTGCATTCTACGGGCTGAGTGATTACAGTGGTCTCTTCAACCACTACAGTCTCCTGAGCAGAAGCTGTGTTTGCTGCAAAAAGCATGCTGCCACATGCTGCGATTGCAAAAAATAATTTAGTCTTCATTCTCTCGAAATAAAAAAACTTGTGAAACAATAAATATTACTATTCTAATTAATTTTGGTTTAATTTATCTTTTTCAGATTAAATTACGATTTTATAACATAGGCCCTCTCTTTTTTGTTCGGCGTTAAGCATCATTTTTGATGAATTTATTTAAATGCAGTATCTTTGCACCATATTATATAAGAAACGGACGCTATTTTTAACAATCGCTAAAATTTGGCGCTAAATTAAGCAATATTATTTTACAGTGCAAACAAAATTTAAAAGAATCGCAATAATTGGTAGCACCGGTTCGATTGGACGGCAGACACTCGACGTAGTTGATGAGTGCCCCGAGCGCTTTAAGTCTCAGGTGCTTATTGCCGGTTCAAATGTAGATGAACTCATCAAGCAAGCTCTCCGCTACAGGCCGGCTCTTGCTGTCATAGCCCGCGAGGAGCTTTACGGCCGACTTCGCAACGCTCTCGAGCCGGCGGGAATCGCTGCAGCAGCCGGAGCCGAAGCAATCTGCGAGGCTGTGGAGCGCGACGATGTCGACACGGTGGTGACGGCAACGGTCGGATACAGCGGCCTCGCACCCACAATGCGAGCAATCGCTGCCGGAAAAGATATAGCTCTTGCCAATAAGGAGACGCTGGTTGTGGCGGGCGAGCTCATTAGGTCGATGCTGGCCGATTCGCCATCGAAGGTCGTGCCGGTCGATTCCGAACATTCGGCAATATATCAGTGCTTGGTCGGCGAAACGCCCGATTCGGTCTCACGCCTGATCATCACGGCGTCGGGCGGACCATTCCGCAACCATACGCCAGAGCATCTCGAGAAAGTGACCGTGGCCGATGCCCTCAATCACCCCAACTGGCAGATGGGAGCTAAAATCACCGTCGATTCCGCGTCGATGATGAACAAAGCGTTTGAAATCATCGAAGCCCGCTGGCTTTTCGATGTCGACGAGTCGAAAATCGAGGCAGTGGTGCATCCGCAGTCGATAGTCCATTCGATGGTCGAGTTTGTCGACGGCGCTGTCAAGGCACAGTTAGGTGTCCCCGATATGCATCTGCCGATTCGTTACGCGCTTGGCGATGCGAGCCGTCTGCCGTCGACGCGCCCCGGCCTGACGCTGTCGGATTTCGCTACACTCACCTTCGAGCGGCCTGATGCTGACCGATTCCCATGCCTTACGCTGGCTCATCGCGCTCTGCGCGAGGGCGGGAATACGGCCTGCATAATCAATGCGGCCAACGAAGTGGCTGTCGACGCGTTTCTTCACGAACGGCTGCGTTTCACCGGTATCTACCGTCTGATTGAGGAGACACTTGCTCGAGTGCCCTTTATCGAGCGACCGATCTACGACGATTATGTGGCTACCAACAGTGAGGCGCGGGCGATAGCCTCGCAGCTTGTTGCTTACGGCCGATAACACAATTACGGATATAACACTTAAACATCAAACATGACACCTATACTGATGAAAGCCCTGCAGCTGATAGTTGCGCTGGCACTTCTGGTGATTATACATGAATTCGGCCACTATCTGATGGCCCGCATCTTTGGCATAAAGGTTGAGAAATTTTATCTGTTTTTCAATCCCTGGTTTTCGATAGCCAAATGGAAACCGAAAAAAAAGACTGTAAAGTATGATAAGGACGGCAATGAAAAAGCTTCGTGGCGCGACACGGAGTATGGCATCGGCTGGCTTCCGCTCGGCGGCTATGTGAAGATTGCCGGTATGATTGACGAGTCGATGGATAAGGAACAACTCGCTCAACCCGCAAAGCCCACCGACTTCCGCGCCAAACCTGCCTGGCAGCGTTTGCTCGTGATGGTGGGCGGTGTGGTTTTCAACTTCATTCTGGCTATCCTTATTTATATAGGTATAGCTTTTCATTGGGGCGCCGAATATATCCCGTTTGAAAATGCCCGGGAGGGTATGGAGTATTGTGACGAGGCGCGCAAACTCGGGTTTGTCAACGGCGACATACCGCTGACGGCCGATGGCGAGAAGCTCGATGCATCCAAGAACTTCCCCTACACAATGGCGACGGCGCGCGAGGTCAAGGTGCTCCGCAACCACCGCGATACGGTCAGCATAGCCATACCCGAGAATTTCGCTCTTACCCTCTCCAATGCAAAGCAGACGTTTCTCACCTATCGCGTGCCTGTCTATATAGCCAAGATTCAAGGCGGTTCAGCAGCTGCAAAAGCCGGTATGAAAGAAGGTGACCATATCGTGGCCATCAACGGTGTACCGACGCCCGGCTTCTCGGAACTCACGAGCGAACTGGTGGCCAACGGTGGAAAAGAAGTCGAAGTGACAATCGAGCGCGACGGTCAACCAATAAAGGTCAAAGCCACGCCGACCGAGGGCGGTAAACTCGGATTCCAGCTTAAGCCCATCACGGAAATATATGAGCCGGTAGTGGTGAACTATACGCTTCTCGAAGCAGTGCCGAAAGGCATAAACGGGGGCACGGAAATGCTAGTCAACTATGTCGGTTCGATGAAATATCTCTTCACAAAGGAGGGCTCGCAGAGCCTCGGTGGCTTCGGCGCTATGGGTTCGATGTTCCCCGACCGCTGGAACTGGCTCTCGTTCTGGCAGATTACCGCATTTATATCGGTGGCGCTCGCCTTTATCAACATTCTGCCTATTCCGGCGCTTGACGGAGGCCACGTGATGTTTCTTATCTACGAGATGATTATGCGCAAGCCCGCTCCCGAAAAGGTGATGGAGTATGCTCAGATTGCCGGCATGGCATTTCTGCTACTTCTGATGCTCTACGCCAACGGCCTTGATGCAATCCGTTCGCTGGCCAACTGATATACTAACGTTGTAACTGACAATTATTCCGAAATTTATGTCATATCCAGAAATAATACTGCGTCGCGGCAAGGAGGAATCGCTGCTGCGTTTTCATCCCTGGGTTTTCTCCGGGGCAATAGCTTCACTGCCCGACGGCCTGGAGGAAGGCGAGACGGTAACCGTCCGCTCTTCGTCGGGCGACCTACTCGGTACGGGTCACTATCAGATTGGAAGCATAGCCGTCAGAATGTTGAGCGACGATGCTATCACCGTCGACGGTTCGTTCTATCGAAAGCGTCTTGAGGAGGCTTACCGGCTACGTCGCGTGCTCGGACTGATACGCGATGACAATAATGCCTACCGTCTTGTGCACGGCGAGGGGGATTTCCTGCCCGGACTGATTGTCGACGTCTACGGGTCGACGGCGGTCATGCAGGCCCACTCTCCGGCCATGCACTATGCCCGCGATGTGATAGCCCGGTCGCTCACCGAGCTTCCGGAGGCCGGTATCACCGCAGTGTACTATAAGTCGGAAACCACATTGCCCTACAAGGCACGTCTCGATCCGCAGAACGATTACATCGTAGGGTCGTATTCAACTGACGTGGCTGTAGAAAACGGACTGAAATTTCATGTCGACTGGCTGCGCGGACAGAAAACCGGCTTTTTCGTCGATCAGCGCGACAACCGCATGCTTCTTCAGCGATTCGCACGTGGCCGGCGGGTGCTCAACATGTTCTGTTACACCGGTGGTTTCTCGGTCTACGCCCTGCGCGGCGGAGCGGAGCTGGTTCATTCGGTCGACAGCTCGGCCAAAGCCGTAACGCTGACCGATGCCAATGTGGCGCTAAACTTCGGTCCGGACTGCGAGCGTCACCGCTCGTTTGCTGAAGACGCATTCAAATATCTGGCCGATATGGAAAGCGGAGCCTACGACCTGGTGGTGCTTGACCCCCCGGCCTTCGCCAAACACCGCAGCGCCATAAAGAATGCGCTGCGCGGATATCAGCGGCTAAATGCGCGCGCCATGGAGAAAATGCCCTCGGGCAGCCTGCTGTTCACCTTCTCGTGCTCGCAGGCCATATCGCGCGAGCAGTTCCGGCTGGCCGTGTTTTCAGCCGCTGCCCAGACGCGCCGGCGCGTGAGGATACTCCATCAGTTGACCCAGCCGGCCGACCATCCAGTAAATATCTATCATCCCGAAGGCGAATACCTCAAAGGACTGATTCTTTGGATTGAGTAACAACAAAATCATTATGAACATAAACACAACACTACGAGTCGCCTCGGTGGGCGCACTGCTCGCCGCAGGAGTCACGTTCAACACCATGGCAAAAGACAATTCCAAATTCGATTATGTGGTCGACCGTTTCGCCGACCTTCAGGTGCTCCGATATAAAGTGCCTGATTTTGAAAACCTGTCGCTCCGGCAGAAAATGCTGGTCTATCATCTGACGGAAGCGGCGCTGAGCGGGCGCGATATCCTCTGGGATCAGCAGGGAAAATATAATCTCGCAATCCGCCGTCTACTCGAAAACGTCTATACAAGCTATCGCGGCAATCGCGATGATAAGGATTTCAAGGCATTCGAAACCTATCTGAAACAGGTGTGGTTCGGCAACGGCATCCATCACCACTATTCGACCGACAAATTCGTTCCAGGATTCTCGCGCGGATGGTTTGAGAATCAGGTGGCAGCCCTGCCGGTCGGAAAGCGCCCGGCCGACGTCGGGATGCTGCTCGAAGTGATGTTCAATCCTTCGGTAATGGCCAAGCGCGTCAACCAGGCCGAGGGGCAGGATTTGATTGTCACCTCAGCCAACAATCTTTACGACGGCGTGACCCAGAAAGAGGTGGAAGATTATTATGCCGCCGTAAAAGATACGACTTTGGCCGAACCGCCGAGCTACGGTCTCAATACCCGTGTGGTTAAGCGCAACGGAAAGGTCGAGGAGGAAGTCTATAAAATCGGTGGACTCTATGATCCGGCAATCCGTAGGATTGTAGCTAATCTCAATGCCGCTAAGGAATATGCCGAGAATCCACGGCAGGCATCCGTAATCGAAAAACTCGTAGAGTTCTATACTACGGGCGATTTGCGTGCGTTTGACGACTATTCGATTATGTGGGTTGAAGACACTGATTCAAAAGTCGACTTTATCAATGGATTTATCGAGAGCTACGGCGACCCGCTCGGCATGACCGGTGCGTGGGAAGCTATGGTCAATTTCAAAAACGAGGATGCCTCACATCGTACCGAGGTGATATCGGCCAACGCGCAGTGGTTTGAGGATCACTCGCCGGTCGATCCGCGTTTCCGAAAGGACAAGGTGAAGGGCGTCAGCGCCAAGGTTATCACCGCTGCAATCCTGGCCGGTGACTCCTATCCGGCCACGCCGATTGGTATCAATCTTCCCAATGCCAACTGGATTCGTGCGGCCCACGGCTCAAAGTCTGTAACAATCGAGAATATAACCCAGGCTTACGATGAGGCTTCGCACGGCAACGGATTCAATGAAGAGTTCGTCGACAATCCGGCTGTCCGCAATCTGATTGACAACTATCTGTTCGTTACTGACAATCTCCACACTGACCTGCATGAGTGCCTCGGTCACGGCTCCGGACGTCTGCTGCCGGGTGTCGACCCCGATGCGCTTAAAGCCCACGGCTCGACGCTCGAAGAAGCCCGCGCCGATCTCTTCGCGCTTTACTATCTTGCCGACCCCAAACTGATAGAACTTGGCCTACTCGATAGCCCCGATGCTTATAAAGCCCAGTATTACCACTATATGCTCAATGGCCTTATGACTCAGCTTATGCGCATCGAACCGGGGAAAGACGTCGAGGAAGCCCACATGCGCAACCGTAAGCTCATAGCCGAGTGGGCGCTCGAAAAAGGCGCGCCCGATAAGGTTGTCGAACTGGTGAAAAAAGATGGCAAGACTTACGTCCAGATCAACGACTACGAAGCCCTGCGCGGCCTTTTCGGAGAGCTTTTAGCCGAGATACAGCGCATACGCAGCGAGGGTGACTATGAGGCAGGTCGCAACCTTGTCGAAACATACGCCGTAAAGGTCGACCCGACGCTTCATCAAGAAGTCCTCGACCGTTACGCTACGCTCGATATCGCTCCCTATAAGGGATTTGTCAACCCGGTCTACACGGTTGTGACGGACGCCGACGGCAATCCTGTCGATGTGAAGATTGACTACACCGAAGGCTATGCCGACCAGATGCTCCGCTACTCGCGCGATTACTCTCCTCTTACAGAAAAGAAATAAACATTTAGAACCGTATTATGGCCCCGACGCCGATTGTTAGCGTGATGTCGGGGCCATAATTACATCACTCCATCTGATTAGAGATGATACAAATAGGAAAATATAGATTTGGTTTTGCGCCGGTATCAATGGTCATAGTTTTTATTGTGCTAAGTGCCGGGGCGGTCATAGCGGCGGTGCGTCAGGCGCGGCCGGAATTGCCGATGCCTCTTGCCCAGCTCATTTTGGTAAACGAAATGCTTGCCCTGATTGTTACACTGATATACGGTATATTGACGCATTTAGCATTCACCCTAATAGACCGTTTCAGAAACGACAAAAAAACTCTAAAATGAATATTATAGAAGCTATGCAGCAGCGCCGTTCGGTGCGGAGTTTCGATGGTCAGCCACTTGCTGACGACCTCCGGACCGAGTTGCTTGATGCTGTCGGGAAAATCTACAATCCATTTGGCGGACACTACACTGTACGCCTAAAGTCATTTGACCTTAAGAATGGGTTTAAACCTACAACTTACGGCATGATAAAGGGTGCCAACGACTTTTTTATGCTCGGGATTGCGGGCGACGAGACGTCGGCGCTTGCAGCCGGATTCGGGTTCGAGCAGATTGTGCTGAAGGCATGGCAGATGGGATTGGGAACGTGTTGGATTGCCGCGACTTTCAAGGGTACGGACTTCGACGATGGAACGGCGTGGCCCGATGGCGAGACGCTGCGGATAGTCTGCCCGGTTGGTGTGGCGGCTAAAAAGAGCGTGATGGAGAAACTGACGCGGTTGGCAATCGGAAGCCATAACCGCAAGCCGTTCGACCGTCTATTTTTCGCTGCAGGACTCCACGATTCGTTATCGCCCGAGGGTCGTTTCGGCGAGGCGCTCAATATGCTCAGGCTTGCTCCGTCGTCGACCAACTCCCAGCCCTGGCGTGCGATAGTCGACGGCAATAAGGTTCATTTCTTCAACGCCGGCAAAAGCCCTGTGTCGGTGCTCGACTGCGGTATCGGCCTATGCCATTTCTACGAAACAGAGCGCTTCAATGGCCATACGGGTTCCTTTGGAAAGGAAGCGACCGTGCCTCCAAGCCGCGAAAACTGGACGTATGTAATATCTTACAGGGCTGAAGACTGATAGGCGTAAGCCGCCGGTCAGTGCATCAGCGGCAGGTCGGCAAGCATCTTTTTGAGTCGTATTGCGACTCGTGGCTTCATTGTGTTCAGCGGGTCGTCGAGCGCTCGTGGATGTAGCCACGGCGGTAGGCGTAGAGGAGTTCCATGAGCTCGTTGATCTGACTTTGGAGTACGGCGCCTTTATCGGTGTCGCTCACTCGCATGCGATGGGCGCTCATTTCCACTATCTGGTTTGTCGAGACGATGTCGGTGCCGTTGAGTATGGCGTTTTCGGCCGATGTGAACGGCTCGTGCTGCACGAGCTCGAAACCACGGCTATGGAACACGAGGGTGTAACCGGCTATGCCCGTGGTGTCGTGATAAGCCTTGGCGAAACCGCCATCGATAACCATCAGTTTGCCGTCGGCTTTTATCGGGCTTTCACCGCTGGCGGCTTTGACGGGTACGTGGCCGTTGATTATGTGGCGATGATGTCCCTGCACGTTGAATTCGTCGAGAATCATATCGCACGTCTTCGGGTCGTCGCGCAGCGTATAGTAGTTTCCTTTTATTTCTTTGTGGGTTTCGGGTGCGTCAATGAAGTAGCGTTCGAAAGTCGACATCTTGGATTTATCGAACAGAGGAGAGTTGGGCGCGCACCATAAGAACCAGAAAAAGTCTGTTGCAAATTTACGCTCCTCGGGGTCGGTGTCGTCGTCGAAGGCTTCGCGCACTATCATGTTGATGCGTTTGAGCAGCGCGCGGCCATGAAACGTCCCGCAGCCGAGGTCGACGTCCTTGAACGAGCCGTCGGCATTGAGCGGAATTGATGCGTGATAAAGCAGATTTCCGTTATAGACACCGAATATCGAGCCATGGGATATGAGTGTGTCCATGTGGCTCTGCAGTTTATCCGACACCAAGAATGAGTGGACCAGTTTGTCGACCAGTTCAGACTCTTCGGGTGTGAGTTTATAGGGGTCTGCCGGATCGATGGTTGGGAAAACGGTGTCGAGCAACGGAAATGTTCCTTCGGGGAGAGTGATAGTGCCATTGGCGTAGTCAATGTGGTGGAGCAGACGGCGGTCATCCATAAGCCACTCGGGGTGTCGCTCTATGATGGCTCCTTCGAGTTTGAACTGGATAATGCTGATGGCCTTGTGCATGCGGGCCAGCATGAGTTTCGCGCGGTCGGAGTAGGTTGAATCATCGCGGTCGATTCTCGGGGCGAAGCATTTGCAGTCGTCGTTGGCGTATGTTTCCATGGCCATCGTCACGAGCGGCACCAGATTGATGCCGTAACCTTCTTCAAGTGTGGTCATGTTGGCATAGCGGAGCGACATGCGCAGCACATTGGCGATACAGACAGGATTGCCTGCGGCGGCTCCCATCCAGACTATATCGTGGTTGCCCCACTGGATATCGAAGTTGGGATAGTCGCTGAGTAGGTCCATAATCTGATGAGCGCCGGGCCCACGGTCGTAAATATCACCGAGTATGTGGAGCTGGTCTATGCTCAGACGCTGGATGACGTTGCACATCGCCACGATGAAATCCTCGGCCTGGCCGGTAAGGATTATTGTCTCGATAATCCGGTTGAAATAAGCCTGTTTCTTTACATCGTCGGGGGTCTCATGGAGAAGTTCCTCGATGATATAGGCATAGCTGCGCGGGAGTGATTTCCTGACGCGCGAACGGGTGTATTTCGACGATACCGAACGCACCACCTTCACAAGCTGATTGAGCGTAATCTGATAGAAATTTGCCAGATTAGGTTCATGCTGTTTGATTATCTCAAGTTTAGGCTTGGGATAGTAGATGAGGGAGCAAAGTTCCTTTATCTCGGAGTCGCGCATCGTCGCACCGAATATTTCATTGACTTTTCGCTTGATATTGCCTGAAGCGTTTTTAAGTATGTGTTGAAAGGCATCGTATTCGCCGTGGAGATCGGCCACGAAGTGTTCGGTGCCTTTAGGCAGGTTGAGTATCGCTTCGAGATTGATTATCTCGGTACTTGCAGCGCTGATGTTGGGGAAATTCTGCGACAGAAGTTCGAGCACACGGTGGTCGCGTTCGAGATCGGCTACGGTATATTTGTGGGCGTTTGCCATGACTTACGGTTGTGGAGTTGAATGTGGTGTAAAAATACACTTTTCCGATGAAAAAACATCCTCCTGCGCCGTCAAATTGGCACCGGAGGATGATTTTTTTTAGAACCGCAAAGGTGGCTACGTCACGCGTCGTGATTGACCGGAAGATTCTTCGGCGGCTTGCGGGCAGCGTCGCAGGTCAGTCCAACGCCGAGTTTCTTGAATATTTTACGGTCTACTTCGCCGAGCATCACAGTGGAGTGAACCTGGCAGCCATAGAGCTCAGGGAGTTTCTCAAGAGCTCGGCGGCATAGTTCGTCGCGGGTCGAGAGCACGGAGAGTGCCACGAGCACTTCGTCGGTGTGCAGACGGGGATTGATGCTGCGAAGATAGTTAATCTTCGTGTGCTGTATCGGCTCAATCATTGACTGAGGTATGAGTTTTACCTCGTGGTCTATTCCGGCGAGATATTTGATGGCGTTGAGAATCAGCGCCGCGCTCGGACCGAGCAAGTCGGAGGTCTCGGCGGTGATAATCGTTCCGTCGGCAAGTTCAATAGCCGAGCAGGGACGGCCGGAGCGTTCGGCGCGTTCCTTGGCTGCAACGGTCGGGCGGCGATAGCTGAGTGAAATCTTGGCCTGATTGAGGAGCAGGGCAATTTTGTTGACTTCCGACTCGTTGCCCTCACCCTGAGCCATGGCTCCTAAAGCGGTGTAGTAGCGGCGGATAATTTCGTTTTTCGATGCTTCGCGACACACTTCGTCATCGTTGATGCAGAAGCCGACCATGTTCACGCCCATATCCGTGGGCGATTTGTAGGGATTCTCGCCATAAATACCCTCAAAGAGGGCGTTGAGCACCGGGAATATCTCTATGTCGCGGTTGTAATTGATTGCGGTCTTGCCGTAGGCCTCAAGATGGAAGGGGTCAATCATGTTGACATCATTGAGATCGGCCGTGGCAGCTT
>CAYUYQ010000059.1:0-11762 GCA_964449335.1 uncultured Bacteroides sp.
CTGCGTGATCCGCGACAACAACGGCGAATATGTGCTGCTCAACGGCAACCAGATCTGCATGATTCTCCTCTACTATATCATGACCCGCAACGCCGAGCTTGGCCGCCTGACAGGCAAGGAATACATCGTAAAGACCATCGTTACGACCGAAACAATCAAGTCAATAGCTGAGAAAAACAACATCGAGATGTTTGACTGCTACACCGGCTTCAAGTGGATTGCCGCTATTATCCGTGAGCACGAAGGCATCGCCCGCTATCTCGGCGGCGGTGAGGAGAGCTACGGCTTCCTCGCTGAAGATTTTGCCCGCGATAAAGACGCCGTTTCAGCCGTATCGCTCATGGCCGAAGCTGCTGCATGGGCTAAGGATAAAGGTCTCAACTTCCTCCAGCTCCTTCAGGAAATCTATATAAAATATGGTTTCTCACGCGAGGCCGGCATATCGGTTGTTCGCACAGGCAAAGCCGGCGCCGAGGAAATTCAGGCTATGATGAAGAACTTCCGCGCCAATCCTCCCAAAGAACTTGGCGGAAGCCCGGTTGTCTCCATCAAGGACTACGATACACTCAACCTCACCACTCTGCCATCCGGTGAAATCACTAAGATGGATATGCCCGTTACCTCCAACGTGCTCCAGTACTTCACCGCCGATGGTTCCAAGGTTTCTATCCGTCCTTCAGGCACAGAACCTAAGATTAAGTTCTACATCGAAGTAAAAGGTAAAATGGAAACAGCCGAAGACTACGACAAAGCTATCGACGAAGCCAACGCTAAAATCGAGGCTGTCAAGAAAGACCTCGGTATAGCCTGACAATAATGGAGTCGGGGCGCCCCGACCAATCTAAACTCTCCGGCGGAGTGTCAGAATTCAATCGATTTTGACACTCCGCCTTGTTTTTTCCCGTATGGCGGAGCTGGGATGAAATGCCATAAGCAGAGGCGAATGGCTGATGGCGCAGAGGAAGGGATCAATAAAGCAACAGCGCCGGAATCCACAAATGGATTCCGACGCTGCCTGCATCTTACGTTATATCTTCTTATCGACGAGCCTTGGTTTTGGCTGTTGACTTCTTGCTGCTAGTTGACTTCTTTGAAGTAGACTTTTTCTTGCTTGCTGTAGTCTTGCTCTTGCTGGCAGTCGATTTACTCTTGCTGGCAGTTGCCGACTTCGATCTGCGAGCTTTAGACTTGCGTTTAGCCGACTTGCCGCTTCTCTTCACCGGACCATAGTTCTGCGACTTCTTGTAGGTGTTATGGTCAAAAGTGAAAATGTCTTTGTGCGGAACTCCATTTTCGAAGTCGATGATAGCAGTCGGATTGATGGCCAGACCCATGTAGCGGGTTTCGAAATGGAGGTGCGGACCGGTCGAACGTCCGGTGTTGCCGCCAAGCGCAATAGGCTCACCCGCCTTTACACGCTGATTGGGCTTAACCAGAAATTTTGAAAGGTGTCCGTAGACGGTCTCCATACCGTTGTCGTGGCGCACAACAACGTAATATCCGTACCCGCGTCCCTCATACTTCGTCAGGCGAACCTTTCCGTCAAAGGCCGACACCACAGTGTCGCCAATCGACAGTCGCAGGTCAGTTCCGCGATGCACGCGGCCGAACCGACGACGATAACCATAATTAGATGTGATGGCACCGGGTACCGGCGGCACGTAAGTGCTCACGTCGATATCTTTTACCGACGGTATTTCGACGCCGTTGTAGGGATTAACGGATTCGCTGTTCCAATGAAAACTGAAAATCTCATTATCAAGTTCGAGCTCCGATTCGCGCTCGCGAAGGTCATTGAGAAACGCCTTCATGTGATTGACCTTTATCTCGGCGCCGGCCGGACGCTGGTTGGCTATAAGGCTTTCGTGTTGATTGCTGTGGAGTGAGGGGAGCTTGTACTGCGCCGATGCTTCGGGTGAGGCGATGGCCGCAAACGTCAGCATCGAAACTGCTGTAGCAAGTATTTTATTTACTATTGACATTACGTTTGTTTTGGGTGAGGCGAGAGATGTGTTCCGCTGGTCTCTAAGGTTAGAAATCTGTTTAAGGTATAGTAGAAAAAGAAAAATATCACTTACCGCTCTTCGTCGGGCGAATAAATCGCACGGATATTCTGAGGCGTCCAGTCAAATACCTCGTCGGGCGTGAAGAAACGCTTGATTTCGACTTCGGCATCTTCAAGCGATGACGATGCATGGACAACGTTTTCCTGACCGCTCATCGAAAAGTCGCCGCGAATCGTGCCGGGAAGAGCCTCACGGCTATTGGTCGCGCCGGTCATCAGACGAACCACACGGATTGCATCGTTGCCTTTAAGCACCATAACGATAACCGGAGTCGCCATCATCGAAGCGAGAATCAACGGAAAGAACGGACGCTCCACGAGGTGAGCATAGTGCTCACGCAAAATCTGCTCGTCAAGCTGCATCATCTTCATGCCGCAGATTATAAGGCCCTTCTGCTGGAAGCGCTTCAAAATGTCGCCTACAAGTCCGCGAGCCACTGCCGACGGCTTGAAAATTACTAATGTTTTTTCCATTGAAATTGGTAAGATATAATTACTATTGAGTGGTATGTTTGTCTTTTTCTGACGTTCAAAGTTACTCATTTGTGGCTCTACATCAAAATGTTACCTCTTCAAAAAAACTTTAAAACGGTTAAAACCGATGCCCGCTCCGCCTGCAAGTATCTAATCTACAATAGCTTGCATCGAAATGCAAAAAATGGTGAAATTTTGTATCACATTTAAAAATTGCACAATCCCGGATTTTGAGTGCATGTAATTGCCACAGTTTCAACTGCGCCGATTATAACTACCGACGGTCAGCTTATCATGCTCCAATCGATTGTCTTGGCAAACAGGCGCTGCATCTCCGTGCGTAGGCGCGCATGGTCGGGACGCGACAGAGCAGCGTCGTCGCGGAGCACATACTCGGCTTCGTCGCGGGCCAACTGAATTATCCGCCCGTCGGTTGCAAGATTGGATATTTTAAGGTCGATTGCCATTCCGCTCTGCAGCGTTCCCTCAAGGTCGCCTGGACCTCGCATCTTAAGGTCGGCTTCAGCCACGAGAAAACCATCGGTCGTTGAGGTCATTATTTCCAGACGCTTACGTGTCTCTTTGGCGATAGCGCGTTTCGACATTAGTATGCAGTAGCTCTGCGCCGCTCCACGCCCCACTCGTCCGCGTAGCTGATGCAGCTGCGAAAGGCCGAAGCGCTCGGCGTTTTCAATGACCATCGTCGTGGCGTTGGAGACATTGACACCAACCTCAATCACCGTTGTCGCCACAAGTATATCGGCTTTACCACTGGCAAACAATTCCATCTGAGCATCCTTCTCGGCAGGTTTCATCTTGCCGTGCACATAAGCCACCTTCCAGTGCCGGAAGTTCTCGCAGATAGTTTCATAGCCTTCCTCAAGGCTCTTAAGGTCGGACTTCTCACTCTCTTTTATGAGAGGATAGACTATATATATCTGGCGCCCCTGCCGCAGTTGCCGCGTTATACCGCGATATACGTCGAGGCGATTGTCGTCGTAGCGCAGAAGCGTTGTCACGGGCTTACGTCCGGGAGGCAACTCGTCGATTACCGACACGTCGAGGTCGCCATAGACAGTCATGGCGAGCGTTCGGGGAATCGGAGTTGCAGTCATCACAAGCACATGAGGCGGAACGACATTCTTCTTCCACAATCGTGCACGCTGCGCCACGCCAAAGCGGTGCTGCTCGTCAATCACCACGAATCCGAGATTGGAAAACTGCACCTTGTCCTCTATTACGGCGTGCGTTCCGATGAGTATATGCAGACTGCCGTCGGCAAGTTGCTGCGCTATTATATCGCGGTCTTTCTTGCGGGTTGAGCCGGTGAGCAGTTTGACGTTGACACCCACTTTGGCCGCCATTGACGAGATGGTTTCAAAATGCTGAGTGGCCAGAATCTCCGTGGGAGCCATCAGACAGGCCTGATAGCCGTTGTCGAGCGCTATCAGCATCGTGAGAAGTGCCACGAGGGTCTTGCCGCTGCCAACATCGCCTTGCAGAAGTCGATTCATCTGCCGCCCGCTGTTCATATCGGCCCTTATTTCTTTGATGACGCGTTTCTGTGCGCCGGTGAGCTCAAAGGGCATACACTGCTCGTAGAACGCATGGAAGTATCGCCCGACTTTCGTAAATCGGAATCCTCCCGCCATTGCCGAGCGCTTGCGGCAATAGCTGAGTATGTTGAGCTGCAGATAAAACAGCTCTTCGAATTTAAGGCGGAAACGTGCCTTGTCGAGCTGGTCGCGGTTGGTCGGATGATGAATGGCTTTCAGCGCCTCGGCTTTAGGCAGCAGCTTCAGGCGCGACAAAAGTTCGGCCGGAAGTGGTTCCGCGATATATGACGCGTAGCGGTCAAGTATGGCCGACTGCCAGTTGGAAATCATGCGCGACGATACACCGCGGTTTCTCAGTTTCTCGGTCAGCGGGTAGACGCCGCGGAATGTCATGCGCGTTTCGGCACTCTGAGGTATATCGATTTCGGGGTGGACCATGCTCCACGTTCCCTGAAACGGCGACGGTTTGCCGAATAGCACGTATTCCAGACCGGTACGGTAATTCTCCCGAATCCATTTTATGCGGTGGAACCATACGACCTCCATCATCTTCGACCCGTCGGTAAACAGCGCCACAAGACGTGTCTTCGCCCCCTCACCTTGCAATGTGAAGTTTACAAAGTGGCCTTTGACCTGCACCATCGGCATATCGCCATCAAACTCCGCTATTCGGTAGAATTTCGAACGGTCGACATATTGATTCGGGAAATGATACAGCAAATCATAGCAGGTGCGTATACCCAATTCCTTGTCCAGAAGTTCAGCCATTTTCGGCCCGACTCCCTTCACGAATTTCACATCGGTGTCACGCAACCGGTCCATATCCAGAGCAATGATTTCGGGTTAGGATTCGCGGTCGTAATGTCGCAATATGTCGAGATCGTCGCGCCGCGTCACTTTCATCAGACTCACGTCGCCTTCCACCAGCTCTGGCGCCCCGAATCCGGCAAATTCCATCACTGAAGCATCGTCAGTCATCTCGGCCCGGTAAGGAAGCGAGTATGCCTGCCGGAGTTTACCGGCGTCGAAAGCCTGTGGAGTCTGCACGCGTACATAGCGGCTGCGGTCCACCGCAGCCGACAATCCATCGGTGCTCAGCTCCCTCATCGAATCGTCCATAGCAATCACCGGGACAGCGCCGGAGGCTCCCGCTCTAACCGATTCAAGCAACCGCCGGGCCACATCGCTGCTCAGCAACGGCCGCGCCGCGTCGTGGACCATTATTACTCCGGTATAGTCGGCATCCAGGGAATCTACAGCATTTTTCACCGACTCCCAGCGCGTGGCTCCTCCGATGACAGTTTCCGGACTTTGGAAACCGGCTGCACGGCACATCGCCGCCCACTCGTCGCGCCAGTCGCGAGCAATCACAAGGCGGATATCGGCCTCCGGCAACGCCACACGCACACGGTCTATGGTAGTCATCAGCAACGGACGCCCGCCATAGTCGCAATACTGCTTCGGCATCGACGCACCGAATCGCGAGCCGCTTCCGCCCGCAACGATTATCACTGTTACTGCTCCGCTGTTCATTTCGACGACGGCGAAGACAGAACGGCCTCATAATCGGCCGGAGTAGTGATTAGCCGGACGGCCTCGTTGTAGACCGGATTGATGACGTTGGCCACACGGAAATAGGTGGATTGCGTGAACAGATCGCGTCCTATCAGCGCTTTCATTATGACCTCGATTACCGGTTTGCTTCGCTCGAACTGCTCCGCCTCGAATTTCACGCCTTCTTTTTCGCCGAGCGCGCGCAGTCCGTCGAGCATTTCGGGCGTGATGCGGAAGTCGTCTACGAAAGCATCTTCCGTTCTGTATTTTTTCTGAAGTGCTTTGCGATTTTCGTCGATATAATTGACACAGAACTGATTCAGGAGGCCTTTTGCAACGAGGTCGCGATAATAGTCGCTGTATTTTGTGGTGTCGACAGCCACGAAGCGGTCAGGCATGATGCCACCGCCGCCGTAGACAGGTCGGCGCAGACGCAGCGTCTCATAACGGAGCGCGTCGTCGAAGTGCACGCTGTCGGCATTCATATATTCGCCGTGCTGCAGACGGTCTATCAGTTCGCGGTCGTAGCTATCCTCATCGCCGGCCACGTAAGGCTTCTGAATCGAACGGCCCGAGGGCGTGTAATAGCGCTGGGTAGTCAGACGAATCATCGACCCGTCGGGGAACGGGAAGGGACGCTGCACAAGTCCTTTGCCAAACGTGCGCCGGCCGACCACAGCTCCACGGTCGTTATCCTGCATGGCACCGGCGAGAATCTCGCTCGCCGAGGCCGAATACTGATTGACCGTAACCACAACACGGCCTTCATTCATCGGCCCGTCGGAAGTGGTGCGGTAATAGAACGGCTCTACGTGCTCACCCTTTGTGAACACTACCGTATCGCCCTGATTGAGGAATAGACCGGCCAAATCGTAGGCCGCTTTGAGATAACCGCCGCCATTGTCCTCGAGGTCTATTATGATATCGCGCATACCTTTGCCGGCAAGCTTGGCCATAGCTTTGCGAACCTCATCGAACGTGCTCTCGCCGAAGCGCGACACTCTTATATAGCCCACGCCGGGAGCAGCCATAAACGCGGCATCTACGCTTGCAATCGGAATATCGTCGCGCACAATCCTGAATTGTATCGGCTTGGAAGCACCTTTGCGAAGCACCTCTACATTGACCGTCGTCCCCTTGGGGCCGCGGAGCACTTTCTGAATATCCGTATTCTTCTTCTTGACGCCCGAAATCACGGTATCGTTAGCCATAAGTATGCGGTCGCCGGCAAGCATCCCGACTTTTTCCGACGGACCGCCGGGCACAGTCTGAATCACATAGAGCGTATCGTTAAGCATCTGGAATTGAATACCGATGCCTGAGAAGTTGCCCTGAAGCGGTTCAGTCAGCTCGCGGGTTTCCTCCGGATTGGTGTAGGTCGAGTGAGGATCGAGCTTCTTGAGCATGGCTACGATGCCGGCTTCGACAATATCGGGCGCGTTGACCGTGTCGACATAGAATTTTTCGATAATCTGCTCCACGTAGTTGAGTTTCTGAATCGGAGGGAAATCCTGCTTTAGCGGCGGAGCGGCCACCGCAGACTGAGCGGCCATCACCAATGCCGCCAATGCGAATATTGCGTTTTTAATCTGTTGTTTCATATTGTGTCTGTTATTATTATTTCGGTTGGTCATCATTTTTTTCAGGTGGTAGCAGCGGAGCGGTGTCGTAGCCATAGCGCTGCAGTTCGCGGACAATGCTTGAGCTCACGGCCGCCAGCTCCGGAAGAGCAAAAAGTATCACCGTTTCAAGCCCTGAAATCATGCGGTTGACGTCGGCCATATTGCGCTCATACTCGAAGTCGGCCACGCTTCTCACCCCGCGGAGCAGCCATCGGGCGCCGCATTGCTTAGCGGCATCGGCAGTCAGTCCGCTCCAGGCCATAACGTCGACTCGCTCCGACAGCCCCACGGCAGCACGGACCTCGGCCACGCGTCGGGCGGAATCAGCCTCGGCATCGGGCTTTGAGTCGTTGATGCCAATGACAACAGTCACGTGGTCAAACAACTCCAGACCGCGCTGAAGCACCGACAGATGGCCCAGTGTGAAAGGGTTGAACGATCCGGCGAAAACGGCCCGCCGCTCGCCGTCATGAGATTTGGGAATCATCTTCTATAACGAGATTTTCAATGATGAAATTCTGACGTTCCACGGAGTTCTTACCCATATAGAAGCGGAGAAGTTCGCCCACACCGTCCTCCTTGTGCATCGACACTTTATCGGCACGCATATCCTCGCCGATAAAATCGCGGAATTCTTCAGGCGAAATTTCTCCGAGACCTTTGAATCGCGTTATCTCGGCGTTGGTTCCCAATCGGTCAATCGCCGTGATTCGCTCCTGATCGTTGTAGCAGTAATAGGTTTCCGATTGTGCGGCCGACGACGACTTGGTGTCGCGGCGCTTTGTCAGCTTTTTGTTGCGCACGCGGAAAAGCGGCGTCTGGAGTATGTAGACGTGGCCTCGTTTTATCAGCTCGGGGAAGAACTGCAGGAAGAAGGTCAGCAGCAGCATGCGTATATGCATGCCGTCGACGTCGGCATCCGTAGCGATTATCACCTTGTTGTAACGCAGTCCGTCGATGCCGTCCTCGATATTGAGAGCAGCCTGAAGCAGATTGAACTCTTCGTTTTCATAGACCATCTTTTTGGTCTTGGCATAGGTGTTTTTCGGCTTTCCGCGCAGAGAGAACACTGCCTGAGTCTCGACGTTGCGAATCTTGGTAATAGATCCGGCTGCCGAGTCGCCCTCGGTGATGAATATCGACGATGCGAGTTTCTTCTCTTCCGGACCGCGGGAGTCGTTGAGATGCACGCGGCAGTCAAGAAGTTTCTTGTTGTGGACGCTGATTTTCTTTGCCTGTTCACGGGCTTTTTTGGTGACCACCGACAGCGATTTACGCTCGCGCTCGTTTTCGAGCACTTTTTTCAGAATCACGTCAGCCGTCTCCTTCTCGCGATGGAGATAATTGTCGAGTTCGCGCTTTATGAAGTCGCTCACGTATTTTGCAACCGTCGGACCGTCAGGCCCCATATCGCGCGAATTGAGCTTAGTTTTGGTTTGCGATTCAAATACCGGTTCCTGAACTTTTACCGATATGGCTGCCTGTATGCCTCCGCGTATATCGCTGTATTCCAGATTCGGTTTCCCGAGGAAGTCCTTGATTGTACGTGACACGGCCTCTTTAAACGCCGTCAGATGCGTACCGCCTAAAGGCGTATGCTGTCCGTTGACAAACGAATAGTATTCCTCACCGTACTGATTGGCATGCGTTATCGCCACTTCTATATCATCACCTTTCAGATGAATAATAGGATAAAGCGGATCGGCCGTCATTGCATCGCGCAGCAAGTCGAGCAGACCGTTGCGCGACACGTATTTCTGACCATTGTAGTTTATGACGAGTCCGGCGTTGAGGTAAGTATAGTTTTTTATTAGCGGGACAATGTATTCCTCGTGGTAACGGTAGTTCTTAAACAGCGTATCGTCGGGTGTAAACTGAACGAATGTGCCCGAACGGTCGGTCGAGTCCTCGGTTTCGCCCTCAAATATGAGCGCACCGCGGCAATACTGCGCCAGTTTCGTCTTGTCCTCGCGGTAGCACTGTATCCGGAAATCCGACGACAGCGCATTGACCGCCTTTAAGCCCACACCGTTCAGACCCACTGACTTCTTAAACACCTTGGAGTCATATTTCGCTCCGGTATTCATCGTCGATGTAGCCGCAATCATACGGCCAAGAGGTATGCCGCGGCCATAGTCGCGCACCGTGACGGTCGTATCCGTTACCGTCACGTCAATCTGCCGGCCATTGCCCATCATAAACTCATCGACCGAGTTATCGAGCACCTCCTTTAGCAGCACATATATACCGTCGTCGGAAGCCGTGCCGTCGCCCAGCTTTCCGATATACATTCCGGGGCGCAGACGTATATGCTCCTGCCACTCCAGCGTCACGACGTCATCTTCCGTATACTCGCCGCCTGCCGTCGAAGGGAGCTCGGCATCCGGAAGTCTCACGTCGGATTCCATATTCTCTGTCAGAACTTTATCGTCCATCATTTTCGTTTCTTGAAGCTTCAACCCACAAATTTACAAAAAAAATCCCGTCCCGGCAACCTCTCTGCTCAGCCGCCTGATTACCAGCGTATTTGTAAAGCGTTCAACTATAGCATCACCCCACTCCAACCGCTTTGTTTGTATCCTGATGGTGAGGGTGGCGTCAGAATGGTTCGGATGGGAGGCGGCTGAGGTTGAGTCTGATGGGAGCATACATTAGTATGTGACTGAAGCCGATATCTTAGCCAACAATCCAGGCGGGCCGTTATGACACACCTCAGACTACCGATATATAACTTGGAATTGCGCCGGCGTCACCCCCTCCGGGGGCTCCATGCTAATCTCTCCATCGAATCCTCAGGCTCGCAGCTCCGCCGCTTCACCTGAGGTTACGACAGCATCGTACCCGCCGGGCACTCCCCGTTCCGGCCTTATCCCCGTCTATCCCTACAGCGTCTCTCGACCGCCCCCGCACCCAACGCTGCGTAGCTTTGGAGGGTCGGCCTCCCGGCCGACCCCGACCACTAGCCTCCGGCCTACAAACGACAGGTGCGCCAAAGACGCGGTTTCTTATATTTTGTCAAATTAAATTCTCTGAAACACAGTATTTGAACCAAAACATTTGCCAATCAAAGTAGGAAATGCGACACACTTAATTATCGTAATCAATTTTTGATATTCCCGCGTATTCCCCTGTGCTTACATTGACAAAATAAACTCGAACAATCGATGATTCTACTTTACAGTCCAACAAATAGCCTGCTCCTGAGAAGTTTTCCGTTTCCGCACGTTTTCGTTCACTATAGTTACCGGAATTCTGTTCCTCTAATTCATTCTTCAATGTTTCAAGATACTCTTTCGCCACTACCCTATATTTTGAATCGAGTAAGAAATCCAATATGATATCTCTGATTTCGTTTTTTGGAAGATTATCCGGTACCTGGATTCTATTTATTGCAATCCTAGCACTACTTGGAATCCCATCGGATGCTTTTTCGATTGCTTTGTAGATTGCTTTATCAAGTTTTAGTTTTACCGGCTCCGCAGCTTGAGGTTTAGGTTGTGACTCAGGTATAACTGGTTTGGGGTCTTCAATCCATTTTTCATACCAGACTTCAGCAGTAGCAGACTGCACATATCGAAACAATAAATTACTTCCACTCCCTCTATCTTCAAGCCTGGCTTGATTATCAATGATATTAATTGATTTATTTGGATATCCTGAGTATATTTGATTAGCCTTTTCTGTAAGTTTAGCTAAAATATAACTATCATTAAAACGACGCGCGGTATCTACCCATGGTGTATTTTCAGACCAAGAAACAGTTCCTAAAAAAACGCGTTCGTAACGAGCATCAACAAACTGATTAATTACAAACACTAAAAGAATCAAAATGGCAATCCTTTTCATAAACAAAAACCTTTTATCTTACAGCCCTATCGACTATTAAGCATAAAGAGGCGTGGGCTGATATGCCACGCCTTAACTAGAAGGTGGTCGGATTACCTTTGAATGCAGATGTGGAATAAACAGCTCCACGCCATATGACGCGGAGACAGTTAGGCCAACTTCTTGCATTCTTGAGTAAGTTTCCGACGCTTCTCTAGTACAAGATGATGGGCATAACGCCTCTTGTTTTCTATGTCATGAACTGGATAACTCCAATTCAACCGCAAATATATGAAATTTTTTTCATATAAAATCTATTCATAATTCACGAAACTAATTTGATTAAGCACCGCGATGATTACCAACTCTTTGTATAGTGGACGTACTTCAAGGCATCGCATTTCCACTTCTCATTTATGTGTATGCATCCCTACACTCCTATATCGTGTCTTTGACACTTCACTTGGAATTGCACCAGCGTCACCCCCTCCGGGGGCTCCATGCTAATCTCTCCATCGAATCCTCAGGCTCGCAGCTCCGCCGCTTCACCTGAGGTTACGACAGCATCGTACCCGCCGGGCACTCCCCGTTCCGGCCTTATCCCCGTCTATCCCTACAGCGTCTCTCGACCGCCCCCGCACCCAACGCTGCGTAGCTTTGGAGGGT
>CAYUYQ010000060.1:0-11649 GCA_964449335.1 uncultured Bacteroides sp.
CGTCGAGATAGCAGAGCTTTTCGTTGCGGTCGATTCGCAGGGTCTTGAATGTGATGTCGGGCTCGTAGATGCTCTTCGATACGTTGTATTCCCACTTCTTGGTGGCCTGACTGCGGCGGAGCACGGCTCTGACGCGGGCAAGCACCTCGCTGATCACAAACGGTTTGGTGATATAGTCGTCAGCGCCGATGTTGAGGCCCATTACCGTGTCGTCCTCGCCGTTGAGGGCCGAACAGAATATTATAGGAGTGTTTTCGGTTGCTACCTGATTACGGATGCGCTTAGCAAAGTCGAAACCGCTGAGGCGTTCCATCATAATGTCGACGATGAATAGCGAATACCCCGACAAATCCATGTCGAGAGCTTCTTCAGCGCTATAGGCGCAATCTACTTCGTAGCCTTCTTTCTCAAGATTGTATTTGAGAATCTCGCACAAAGCTTCTTCGTCGTCTATTACTAAAATCTTTATTCTCATTGTGAATGTCAGTGAATACTTTAACTAATGTGATGTATGGGCGTGTCAAAAAATGTCGTTATTTTCTTACGACGTTCAAAGGTACAACAGTAAATCGAGAAATTTAGTTAATATGTGTTAAATCGGAGCTAATTGTAAACAAAACCGGTCTTCACATGTTGAAAGTGTATAATTACTATTTGCACTGTGTTTTTTCATGGTATTAGATTTAAGGTTAAAGATTAACCGGTTGTCGTGAGACAACCGTTTTTTCTTTTAAACGGTCGGAGCGCTGCCTGCCAAAGCTGAAAAATCATCCACATTTCTTAACATTCAAAATCTTAAAAAGTAGACGGTCTGTGTCTGATGGCATAAATGGACTCCATTCCGGATGTGCACGCAACACACATTATTAGATATAGAGAGAGCTACGCGAAGCACGGCTTTTATGGCTGACGCAGGCTGAAATTGAATACTATTCGGGTTTATTTGCATCATTTTGAGGTAAAAAAATTGTTTTTAGAAAAATTATAGTTATTTTTGAGTCCGGTTACTCACGGAGCATTTGTGCAGCATGATTTGTGCAGCAGCGTGCGGCCGAGGGCTACCACCTTAACTATATCCCCGATTACTCTCTCTGCGCTACGGCGCGGAGCGACCCTTGAAAACAATTGATTTATACAAAGTAACTCCCTATGGAATTGTCAAACCGGTCGGAAGAGGTTCAGAAACCTGCCGACGCCACCTTGAATCTCACCGACAGCCAGTCAGAAACAGCAGTGCCCGAAATCATAGTCGCCGCCGAAACAGCGACAGTGGAAGCCCTCGACACGCCCACCGTTGAAGCAGAGTCGGCAGCCGAGGCCGAAATGGCCGAAGCCGACGACGCTACTCCGTCGCATCCCACGAAAGAAGCCGTGATGATTCGGATAAGGGAGATTGCCACTCTGCCTGACGCCGATATCAATTCCGAAGAAGTCAATCGTCTAAAGCAGCAGTTCTACTCGCTCCACAACGACTGGCTCCACACGCTTCGCTCCGCCTTTATCGAAGAGGGTGGCAAGGCCGAAGAATTTGTGCCGCCGGTCGACCCCGATGAAGATGAGTTCAAGACCACGCTTAATGCCGTGCGCGAGAAAAAAGCCGCTTACCGCGCTCTCATAGAGGCCGAGCAGCTGCGCAATCTCGAGCGCAAGCAGGCCATAATAGCCGAAATAGAATCCATTGCAGCCGACACTGATAATGTGGGGCGTCTCTATCCGAGAGTCAAGGAACTTGTGGCCGAGTTCAAGACCGTGGGCGATGTGCCCGAGGCTTCGACCACCGACATATGGAAACGCCAGCAGGCTGCCGTAGAGAAATTTTACGATCAATGGAAAGTCAACAAAGAGTTGCGCGACTATGATTTTAAGAAAAATCTTGTCGAAAAGCAGCTGCTTGTGGCCGATGCTGAAGCTCTTTCGGCCGAAACCGACGTGCTGACGGCCTTCCAGAAGCTTAAGGCTCTACATGAGAAGTGGCGCGAAATCGGCCCTGTGGCCAAGGATGTGCGCGAGGAAATATGGGCCCGCTTCCGCGAGGCTTCGGCCGAAGTCAACAAGCGTCATCAGGCCTTCTTCGAGGAGCGCAAAAAACGTGAGCTGGAGAATGAGACCGCCAAAACAGCTCTATGCGAGCGCGTGGAGGCAATTGATTTGGCTCAGCTAAAGACATACTCAGCCTGGAACCAGGCTACAGCCGAGATTATCCGCACTCAGGAAGACTGGAAGAAACTCGGATTTGCATCGCGCAAGACCAACAACGCCCTCTTTGCCCGCTTCCGCGCCGCATGCGATGCGTTCTTTGCCGCCAAAGCCACCTTCTTCAACAATATGAAAGACGAGCTTGCCGCCAACCTCGCCAAGAAAACCGCTCTATGCGAGCAGGCTGAGGCGCTGAAAGATTCGACCGACTGGAAAGCTACGTCCGACAAGCTCGTCGAGCTACAGAAAACGTGGAAAACCATCGGTGCCGTGCCCAAGAAATACAGCGACTCGCTGTGGCATCGCTTCCTGGCGGCTTGCGACTCATTCTTCGAGCAGAAAAAACGTCAGACGACCGACGTTCGACGCACCGAGCAGGCCAATCTTCGCACCAAGCGCGACATCGTGGCCCAGCTCACGGCGCTCAATGACCCCTCCGACTCCACTCCGCGCGAAGACGCCATCGCCCGCCTGCAGGAGCTGCGTCAGCTCTGGCAGTCGACCGGTCACGTGCCGTTCCGCGAGAAAGACAAGCTTCACGATGCATATCGTGAGGTGGTGCGTCAGCTCTATAGCAAGCTTGACATCCATGAGAACCGCGCACGCGCAGCTCAGTACGAGGCTTCAATCAACGAGATGACCGACCATGGCAAGCTTTCGCGCGAACGAGAAAAACTGCTCCGCGCCTACGAGACGCGTCGCAGCGAGCTCGCCACCTACGAAAACAACCTCGGATTCTTCAATTCGCGCTCGAAGAGCGGCGACTCGATGCTTCGCGAACTTCACGGAAAGATACAGCGAATCAAAGACGATATCGCCGATCTCGAAAAGAAAATCGAGCTAATCGATTCTCGACTATAAGTCAAAGCAATTACGCGACATCCGGCATGGCACACTACGTGCCGCCGGATGTCGCGTTCTATAATCCGCACGTAACTGCGCCACGCGCGAAAACATCGCTACACATCCCCCTGCAATGACGGAAAACACAACCAAATCTGACTCAACGCGAAATAATCCGCCTGTCACCGGAGTGATTTATAAGGTGATAAAAGGCGGATTCGATGTCGTGTTTTCGATTTCGGTCATTGCGTTGTCGCTACCGTTGGCCGCTGTTGTAGCCGCAGCGATTAAGCTTTCGTCGCCGGGGCCGGTGCTGTTTCGCCAGCAGCGCACGGGCTATCGCGGCACACCGTTTACGCTCTATAAGTTCCGCACGATGACGATTAACAGCGCCGCCGACAGCAGATCGGCCACGCCCGAGGACGCGCGCATCACTGCCGTCGGACGTTTTCTGCGCCACACGTCAATCGACGAGCTACCGCAGTTTATCAACGTGTTGCGGGGCGACATGTCGGTGGTCGGGCCGCGTCCCCACATGCTCAGCCAGACTGAGCAATATCGGCGGCTGATTGACCGCTATATGATGCGCCATCACGTAAAACCCGGCATAACGGGTTGGGCGCAAATCAACGGTTGCCGTGGGTGTGCCGACAGTGTGGAGCAGATGGAGCGCCGTGTGGAGCATGACGTCTGGTACATACAACATTGCAGTTTCCCCCTCGACCTGAAAATCGTGGGACGCACAATCGTCAACATCCTCCGCGGCGACCCCAACGCCTACTGATTGATGCGTGTCGATGGGCGGCGTAAGTCAGTCGTCGAGTTCGGTGAAGAGCTGAGGGATGTTGGCGAGGAATACGTCGGGAGCGTTGAGCAGCTCGCGCTTGGCTATCAGTTCGCTGAGCTTCACGTCGGCAATCACGTAGTTGAAATCGTCCGATGAATAGCGCTCGCGGATGCGCTCGGTGGCCAGAAGTTCGGGGAGATTTGTCCGGTTGTAGCGCATATACAGGCGAAGGGTGATGTCGGTCGAGTAGGCGGGCAGGTTGAGGTAGCCCATTTTTTTGTATTCATAGCGGTAGCCGTGTCGCCGCGCGGTAACGTCGCTGAGTATCGACGATGCTGTGGGCAGCCCTCCGGCACCTTTGCCGAACATGAACTGCCGGTCGTAGCACTCGCCGCGTATGACCACGCCGTTGTATTCGTTGTCGACGCTGTAGATGTAGCGCGACGGGCTGACGAGTTCGGGCATTACGAACATGGTGAATTCACCGTCGGAAAGCTTTGCCACCTGCGCCACGAGCTTTATTTTCATGCCTTTTTCGCGGGCAAGACGTATGTCGGCGTCGGAAATGTTCTGGATTCCGTAGGTGAAGATGCGTTCGGGCGCCACGTAGACGCCGATTGCGTGGACGGTTATTATCACGAGTTTGAAGAGCGAATCGAAGCCTTCGATGTCAAACGACGGGTCGCTCTCGGCAAATCCGAGCGCCTGGGCGCGGGCGAGAGCGTCGGAATAGGCTTCGGCGTGGTCAAACACGCGCGACAGTATGTAGTTTGACGAGCCGTTGAGTATGCCCTTTACTTCAAGAAGCAGGTCGTTGTCGTAGTATTCCTCGAGGTTGCGGATTACGGGAATCGAGCCGCACGACGAAGCGTCGTAGAGCAGCGCCGCGCCCGTCTGGCGCTGAAGCTCTATAAGTTCCGGAAGATGGCGGGCGAGCATGGCTTTGTTGCCCGACACGGCGGGGATGCCTTTGCGAAGAGCCTCGCTGACTATGCGGTAGCTCGCCTCGGCGTCGTCAATCACTTCGACTATCAGATTGATTTCCGGGTCGTCGAGTATGTCGGCTGGGTTGTCGGTGAGAAGTCGTCGGTCGACGTCGACCTTGCGGGGCTTGTCGATGTCGCGCACGCAGATGCGGTGGAGTGTGGCGTGAGCGTTTTTGGTGTTCTGAAGTATGGTCCAGAGTCCGCACCCCACGGTGCCGAGTCCGAACAGTCCTATCTTTATGTCGGTTTGTTGTGGTTCGATGTTGGTCATTTTATGTCGTTTCGTTTTAATACAGGAAATCGTTGAGTAGGGCGTTGAGCTGGGCGTGCTCCACAAGGAATCCGTCGTGGCCCAGCGGCGAGGAGATTTCGCGGTAGACGGCTCCGGGGATGCGTGCTGCCATTTCGCGCTGCTCGTCGGGGGTGAATATCATGTCGGTGGTGAGGCCTATTACCATTGTCGGGCAGCTGATGCGCCTCAGGGCGGCGTCGACACCGTCGCGGTCGCGGCCAACGTCATGGGTGTCAAACGCATCGAGAATCGTCACGTAGGAGTAGGCATTGAAGCGGTCAACGAGCTTTTTGCCCTGATAGCGTTGGTAGGTGCATGCACGGTGATCGTCGGTCGGCGATTGCGTCGCGGGGTCGCGCTGAGTCATGTTGTAACCGCTTCCGCCGCGATAGGTCAGCAGGCCGATGGCTCGCGCTGCGGCCAGACCGTCGGCGGCTGCGTCGGGCCTATGCTCGCCCCATGTCTTGTCGGCTTTGATGGCCATGCGCTGGGTCTCGTCGATGGCTATGCTCCAGGGCGATGCCTTGATGTCGGTGGCTATGAGCACAAGGCGTCCGAATCGGCGCGGTTCGGCGGCCACCCATTCCACGGCCTGAAATCCGCCCACCGAACTGCCTATAAGGGCTTTGATTCGCTTCAGGCCGAGATGGTCGGCCAGTAGCGCGTGGGCGCGGGCCATGTCGCGGATTGTCAGCTGTGGAAACTCGTCGTAGTAGGGCTCGCCGGTGGCCGGATTGATGCTGAGCGGTCCCGTTGAGCCGTAGCATGACCCGATGATGTTGGCGCACACCGTAAAAGTCTTCGAGGGGTCAAGAAAACAACCCTTTTCAACCGTGTGGGGCCACCAATCGGCCACATCGCTGTTGGCCGTCAGAGCATGACACACCCACACGGCATTGTTGCCCGACTCCGACAGCTGCCCGAACGTGTCGTAGGCAATAGTCAGATTCTCGATAGTTCCGCCGAGCTCAAGCTCAAACGGCCGGTCGAAAGTATAGTAGTGTCTCATGACTTGATATTAAAAAGATTCCGGCTTCTTCTTGCGAGGAAACCGGACTCTATGTCTATTTACTGTTTCGGGCATGTAAGATTGTTCTCACGCCTGAAAATATGTCCGGTTTTCCGTCGGTAGATTGTGCATGACTCCGCTTTCCATTCGCTGGAGGGCGATAGATAGGATGGGATGCCAATATGAGCGGATTGTGGTCATTGATTTTCGTTTTGTGAGCCTGAATGTCGGTTATTTTGGTCGGATAGCGACGTCAGGGTTGATGCGGTGACGATTCGCAATCTTTTCTTTCTGCAAAATTACAGATTATTCTTAAATATCCAAAAATAATTTCAAATTATTATTTTCGGCGATTGTTATTCGGCGGGTTGGAGGAGCCAGGGGAGGTTGAAGCGGTAGTGGAGACGCGAGCTGAGAAGGTGGATGGTGCCGTCGGGGCTCTGGGTGGCGGCGAGGTAGCCGAGGGGTTCGGCATGGGTGTCGTCCATGGTGAAGCTGCCGGTCCAGGCGCCGCCGGTGAGATCGCGCCGCTGGCCGTCGGTGAGCAGTTTCTTCACAGGCCAAGTCTTGCCTTCGTCAAACGATAGGGCGGCATACATGCCCCGCCCCGTGAATTGGCTGCCGTCGGCACGCGTGAAAGTCATGCCGCGTTCGGCCTCAGGAGTGCGGTCGGGGTGATCGGTGAAAGCTATGAGCAACAACGGGCCTTCGTTGAGACGGCGCAGAATCAGGCGCTGGCCGCCATCGATTGGCGGGAACGGAGAGGCGCTGTAGTGCCACGTGGCGCCACGGTCGGTGCTGGTGCTCATCGGCATGCGCCGGCGTCCGTCGGCATCTTTTATGCTGTTGCCGCGGCCAAACGTCATGAGGGTGCCGTCGGCAAGTTCGACTATGCCGGCATGGATTCCGGCGATGGTTGTGCCGACGGTGTCGCGATTGAAGTCGGGGAGGGGAGAGCCGTCCCAGGGGTCATGCCAGGTGTGTCCGCCGTCGGTCGAGAGGTGTATCGATGTGCCGTCGTGACTGCCCGGACCGGCGTCGCATAGCTGCACCATGGTGCCGTCGGCGAGGATTATCGGTCCGGAAATCACCTGATGGCGCTTAGTGTGGCGGGGTTCGATGAGGCGCGGGGCGGTCCACGAGGCGCCGTTGTCGGTCGATGTGCGCAGCGCCAGAGCGAGGTTTTGCCAGTCGCCGGCGGCTTCTATGCCGTTGAAGTGGTAGAGGTTGCCACGGCTATCGTTGAGCAGCGAGCTGCCGGTCATGTTGCGCGCGGGGACTTTAAAGAACATTTCCGCAGGTGTCCACTCCTCGGCTCCGGGCATGAAGCGCGACTGAAGCACGACCATCTCGCGCCCGTTTTCGGCGTTGGCCGAGAACCAGATGGCAAGTATGTCGCCGTTGTCGCACCACGTCACTGCCGGCTGATGGTTGTGGCTGTAGAAGGGTGTGCGGGCGGTGTCGGTCGGTTCGATTACGAACGGGATGGGGTCTTCGAAGAAGGGGTCGGCCGATGCGCGCCACATCATCCTTGCCTGACCGACGGAAGGATCAGGAGCCACGACGTCGCTGATGCCCGATACCGTAGGCTCCATATCGGTCTCGACGATGCGGAAACCGGTCAGCGAGTGACGGTCGGACGGGAGCATGGCCATGCGGCGGGGCGAGGCGAGGTAGACGGCGGGTGTGTGGTGGGAGCCGCCGCGCGTCACGCGGTAGATGCCCTTGTCCGGGCCGCCGGGATTGGTGACGTCGTCGGGGGTATAGGCGCCGTACCAGTCAAGACACCATTCTTCGACGTTGCCGTGCATCCCCCGTAGACCGAACGGGTTGGGGGCGAAGCCGTCGGCGCTGAGGTCTACAGGCTTGTAGTCGCGGGCTATGGTCTGGTTGCGGTGCATCGACGAGGGGAGGGTATCGCCGGTCCAGTAATGGGTGTCGGTGCCGGCGCGGCAGGCGTATTCCCATTCAGCCTCTGTCGGCAGTCGGAAATGGCGTCCGGTGACGGCGCTGAGGGCGCGGCAGTAGGCCATGGCTTCGTCGTAGCTGACGTTGACCACCGGTTCGTTGTCGGCCATCGACACGCCGTCGAGACCGCGGACGTGCGACGGAAAGAACTGCTCGAACTCGGCGTTGGTGATTTCGCCTACGCTCATGCCGAACGGTTGGGTGATGGTGACGCGATGGCGCGGGGCCTCGTCGGCAAACATTTTGCCTCCGTCGCTACCCATCATAAACGAGCCGGCGGGCACCGTCGTCATTTCGGGCACGGTTATCCGGGCGTGGGCGGCCGGGACAGCCGCTATTACAATGCTAAGGTATAGTGCACTCAGAGATTTTTTCATGTTCAGTAGGTTTATTGAGGTGTTGTCGATGGTCAGATTTCGTCAGGCCACGGGCAGGGGAGGCCGGTGGCGGTGAATGAAGGGCGATGGGCGCCCCGCTCGCGCAGAAGCGTGCCGAGACGCTCCGACATCATGCGCGCGACGTCGGGTCGCTCGGCGGCGAGATTGCGGAGCTCGCTTATATCGTCGGGTATATTATAGAGTTCTTTTTCGCCGGTCTGATAGTTGTAGATGAGTTTCCACGGGCCGCGGCGAAGAGCGCAGTTGAGATTGATGCCCGGGCCGTTGTTGCCCCACACGTTGGGGAAGTTCCACACTATTTCGCGCTCGGCTCCACCAGGCTGCTCGCCCCCTTTGAGCAGGGGTACGAAGCTGAATCCGTCGAGTGGCTTGTCGGGGTCGGGATTATGCCGCGCACCGGCCATCTCGAGGATGGTGGGGTAGAAATCTTCAATCATGAGGTAGCCGTCGGTTTCCGACCCGGGCGCAGTTACTCCGGGCCACCTGACGATCATGGGCTCACGTATGCCTCCCTCGAGGAGTGAGCCTTTGCCGCTGCGCAGGGGGGCGTTCTGGGTGTATAGCTCGCCGTCGCGCCACTCGCTCTGCGAGGCCAGACCTCCGTTATCGCTCATGAATATTATGATGGTGCGGTCGGCACGGCCGTTTTTTTCGACCCAGTCCATCAGGTCGCCGAGGCTTTTGTCCATGCCCTCGATGAGCGAGGCGTAGGCGGCTTCCTTATCGCTCAGCCCGCGGTCGATATATTTCTGATAGAAGCGCTCGTCGCGGTCGATTGGTATATGGATGGCATAGTGGGCCATATAGAGAAAGTAGGGCTGCTCGTATTTCGCTGCTTTGTCGAGGGCTTTCAGCGCTTCCTGCGTCAGGGCTTCGGTCACGAAAGTGCCTGAGCCCCAGTAGCGTTCAAGATCGGGCACGGCGTTGAGGGCGTAGGGCGTGCCGTCGGGGTTGTGGCCATAGTTGCGCTCGCTCAGATATGTGGCCAGACCGCCTGCCGCGTGGCCGGCGATGTTGGTCTCGAATCCCCAGTGGTGTGGGTCTTCGCCGGGGGTGTCGAGGGCGCCGAAGTGGGCTTTGCCGCAGTGAATGGTGTGGTAGCCTGCGTTGCGAAGGTCGTCGACAAACGAGCGGCCTGTGTAGCTGTGGGGTATGCCTGCTGTCTGCTGGACGCCGTTGACGTTCCATTGCGGCAGCGTGATTCCCTCGCGGGTGTCGTCGGTCGAGCGGTCGCGCTCCATGGTCCAGTTCGTGACGCCGTGGCGGGCATTGTTGGCGCCCGTGATGAGGCTGCAGCGCGAGGGCGAGCTGATGGCGCACGCATAGGCTTGGGTGAATTTCATTCCCGAGGCTGCCAGACGCTCCATGTTGGGCGTGTCGTAGGCCCGATTGTAGGGCGTCTTCTCTTTCCAGAAAGGCACGGAGGTGTCCTGCCACCCCATATCGTCGACCATAAACAGGATTATGTCGGGGTGGTCCGTGGGAGCGGCGGCTACTGACCGAAGGGCTACGACGGCTCCGATTGCCGGGAGTGTGGCGCGTTTGCTCAGGCTTTTCATGCGGGTTTTGGTGTCTTTTTCCGCAAATTTAGGGAAAATCCGGCAGATTGTCAACGGATGCCGAGCAGCTTGTGGGTCTGCAGCGAAAGCCGCCAGCGAGGATGGACCTTGCAGTAGTCGATGGCCCGGGCGGTCAGGCGCCGGTTGAGAGCCGCATCGCCGGTATCGCACGGCTGCAGGCAGTAGGCGCGGGCCGGGATAGATTCCATGGCTGCGAGGCGCTCGTGCATGTCGGGTCGCGACTCGTAGACGGCTTTCACCTCGTCGGCGCGCGTCAGCACTACCGGGGCGTCTTTTGGCGAGCATGTCACCCAGTCGATGCCGGCGGGGAGGGGGAGCGAGCCGTTGGTTTCGATGTGGACGGTCTTGCCGGCGCTGTGGAGTCGGTCGACGAGCGATGCCGTAAGCTGCAGGGCCGGCTCGCCGCCGGTGATTACCACGCGGGGCGAAGGATTGGCCGCCGTGGCCGCCACGATTTCTTCCTCGCTCATTTCATGGGCAGCGTGATGGTCGGTGTCGCAGAACGGGCAGCGGAGATTGCATCCGGCCAGACGCACAAACGTGGCCGCCGTGCCCGTCCAGAAGCCTTCGCCTTGCAGCGAGTAGAATATTTCGTTGACTTTCATTGCCGTCGGAGATTGATTAGAGTGAGAATCCGGCGAGTGCGAGGGCCGAGTCGTCGATATAGGTTGCGGTGTTAGATGCACTTTCCTCCACGTCGACGCGATAGCAGTGGGGCACTCGCCCGGCTATCCAGCGCGCCAGGTTTTCGGCCGTGGGGTTGAATGGCAGGAGGTCGTTGAGGCAGCCGTGGTCGAGATAGTCGTGCACGGCTTTCTTTATGTGGGAGAAGTCGACCACCATCCCGTCAGTGTTGAGCTCGCGCGCGCTGCACCACACGGTTATCACCCAGTTGTGGCCGTGCAGAGCCGTGCACTTGCTTTCATACGAAAGGCTAAGTCGGTGGGCTCCCGCTATCTCGAAAGTCTTTTTTACTATATACATTGTGTTTTGTCGGTTGTTTCGCACTGCAAATTTAGTCATATCCCGGCGATTTGCAACCATCGGCCGGCTTCGGCTGCAGGCGCTTGCATTTGCTTGATAATCATATTTTTCAATCTTAAATTATCATCCTTAACATAATTTAACTATGGGGGGGGGTAGAAATGTAAACATATATTTATAATTTTGCCCGCGATATGGATAGAAGTCCGTCGTATATGCGGATGTAAATTAATGAACATTAGGCCGATGTTGGACTAAACCTATCTTTTTCGGATATCACACATCCGACAAGAAGTTTTAACACCTTCAAGACAGCTCCCTACCGCCTTGCAAGCTGTTATGGGTTTTAGGCCTGAGTTGCGTTAAACGCCGACGCTATATCCCTTTCATACCGTTGAAACTTAAAAAACATACGTAAATAGAAAACAATGAAAGTTTTAAGCTGTCTAATGCTTGCCTTGACGGCAGCCTTCTGCTCCCTCACGGCACACGCCCAGCAGGTCGGAATTAAGACCAACTTGCTCTACGACGCTACGGCTACCATTAACCTCGGCGCCGAAATGCGTGTCGCACCCCGCTGGTCGGTCGACCTGTCGGGCAATCTCA
>CAYUYQ010000061.1:0-11334 GCA_964449335.1 uncultured Bacteroides sp.
CGCACGAGAACCACGAGCACTGCTGCGATGGCGAGACCGATGATGAGGTGCATTATGCGGTCGGTGTTCCAATAGGTTTTTGTCGATGACATGGTAGAAACGGAAATATAAAAAGAGAAACGGCTTTATTGTTAAACGCTTCCCACGCTGACAAGGTTTTGGCCGCGGATGAGGCGAAATAGCTTTTGTTTGCGTAAATTTGCCCTCGCGGCCTAAAAAAAACGGAAAGAAGATGAAAAAGGTCTATTTTTTTAATCCTGACAATGACGTGGCGCTGGCGGCTGACCCGCGCACGCGCTTCACGCCTCCGGCTGCCGCGCTGGAGCTGCGGCGCAGCGGCGCGCTGCTGCCTATGTGGTGGTGCGGTGAGGGCGACGAGGTGCTCGTGGAGAGCGACGCTGCCCTTGCAGGCGCCGATAGGCTGCGAGAGCGCCACGACGCGCTACGGGGAACGGCCGTGAGACGGGCGTCGGACGATTTCGAAGCGAGTCCGTGGGGCTGGAGCGCAACGTCGGCGAGGATAATGAGCGAAGCGGGAGCGGCGGGAGTGCCTGCACCGGAAGTTATAGAACGCCTGCGCGAGATTTCGCACCGGCGGACATCGATAGCGCTCGCCAGCGCAATGGGCGCCGACGAGAGGATAGTGGCCCGCGAGTGTCGCACCACGCAGGAGGCTCTTGACGCAATCGATGCGCTCGACGGCCGGGCTATCGTGAAGCAGCCGTGGTCGAGCAGCGGGCGCGGGGTTATGGCGGCCGACGAAATGAGCCGGGAAAAGCTGGTGGCGGTAATCGGGGGCACCGTCCGGCGGCAGGGAAGCATAATGGTGGAACCGCATCTGCGGCGCGAAGCCGATTTTGCCGCCCTGTTTGTCAGCGATGGGCGGCGCGTAGAATGGCGCGGCGTCAGTGTGTTTGCTACCGATGATGCCGGGACGTATTGCGGCAACATCGTGGCTCCGCAAAGCGAACTGATGAAGCGGATCAAGCCTGACATCACCGGCGCAGTAGCGGGAGCCGAACGCTATCTGACAGAGACTGTGGCTCCTTATTATAAGGGCTGGATGGGCGTGGACATGCTTGCCTATCGCGACGGGAGCGGCCGATTGCAGCTCGACCCGTGCGTCGAACTCAATCTGCGCATGACAATGGGCGTGGCAGCAATGCTCTTGCAAGAGAAAGGATTAGAAGGCGTCCTGCGGGTGAAAGTGGGCCACGCCGAGCCGGCAGAGGTGAATCTGTCGCCCGTGGAGGGCGCGTGGTTCGCCATCGTGGTCGCCCCAGTGTGAAGAAGAAGCTCAGTCGCGCGGCGGAACGCTGCGGAGCATTGTGTAGAGCAGGTGAAGCGGCAGACCCATGACGTTGTAGAAACTACCGTTGATGCCTTTGACCCCTATGCAGCCTATCCATTCCTGGATGCCATAGGCGCCGGCCTTGTCGAGCGGACGAAACATCGCGATATACGTATCGATTTCGCTATCGGTGAGCGGAGCAAATGTGACTTCGGTCACCGCCGATTGCGTCGCGCTTCCGCCGGGCCACGCGACGGTGACGCCGGTGACCACCGAGTGGGTGCGCCCCGAAAGAGCGTGGAGCATGCGGCGCGCGTCGGCTTCGTCAGACGGCTTGCCGAGCACGCGGCCCTGACAGATAACAATCGTATCGGACGTGATGACCACTTTGCCTTCCATCCCGAACTGAGCAGCGTAGGCCCGACTCTTCAACTGCGATAGATAGGCGGGTACGTCGGCCGGCGCAAGCGAGTCGGGATAAGCCTCATCGACATCGGCCGGAACTTCCACTTCGAAATCGACACCGAGCATGGCGAGCAGATCGCGGCGGCGCGGCGAGCCGCTCGCAAGAATGGTGCGGTAGCCCTCGAGCGAGGGGATAAGCGCGCTGTCAATCATCTTTACCATCCGAAAGCTTTTTCAGTTGTCATCCAATGGCCCTGGGCGCGGAGTATCTGCTCGAGAAGGTCGCGGGCAACGCCATAGCCACCGTCGCAGGGCGAAACGTAGGCGCAGTGGCTGAGAATGTCGGGGGCGCTGTCGGCCGGAGCCACGCTGAGCCCTACAAGCTGCATCGGCTCGAAGTCGGGCACGTCGTCGCCGACGTAGGCCACCTCGTCGGGCGAAAGGTCGTGGCGCGCCATCCAGTCGGTCAGCACCTCAATCTTGCGGGCCGAGCCCTGATGGATCTCCCGGATGCCGAGGCTGCCGTAGCGCACGGCGATACCACGGCTTGTGGCGCCGGTGATAATAGCCAGTTCGAGACCGCATTTCACGGCCAGCTGAAGGGCATAGCCATCCTTGATATTGACCATGCGGAGCGGTTCGCCTTCGGGCGATGTGGGGATGGTGGAGGGCGACAGGACTCCGTCGACATCGAACACCACGCCACGTATCTTAGTCAGATCGTAGTTGATACGGCTCATTTGTCAGAATTGTCGGATTGATTGGGTTTATCGGAATTATAGCGGCGGATTATTGCTTCGGAGATTTCGCCGTAGAGCCGGGCCTCGTCGGTGGAGCCCAGAAGCTCTTTGTGAGCCTCGATGACGCCGCGGTCGCCGCGCCGGGCCGGCCCTGTCTGACTCCCTTCGGGCCCTTCGGCCATAGCCTTACGCAGTGTCTCCTTGAGAAGCGGATGGAGCACGGAGAGGTTGAGTCCAGGCTCGTGGCGCAGGATATCATCGGCCACGGTCCAGAAGTAGTTTGTGAAATTGCAGGCGAAAACGGCGGCTACGTGCATGCGCTTGCGCAGCTCGCTGTCGGCCTCATGGATTATCGGAGAAATGGCTTCGGCGAGACGGCGCGCAGTGTCGAGCCCGGCTGCTGTGTTGGCCTCGATGAACACGGGCAGTTCGCGCAGATTGACCGGCACGCCTTTCGAAAACGTCTGCAGCGGGTAGAGCACGCCGTAGCCTCCACCGGCTCGGGCGAGGGCTTCGGCCGGCACGCTCCCCGAGGTGTGGAGCCAGAGGGCGGTGGCGGGGAACAATCCGGCGGCTTCGAGAGCCACGGAAGCCACGCGGTCGTCCTTGACAGCAATCAGATAGACGTCGGCATCGCGGGGTAGCGATGCCACGCTCTCCACGGCTTCGGGCCGCGGGGAGAGGGTCGAAGCAAGGGCCTCGGCATGACCGGGCGTGGGGCTGCAGATGGCTATCAGGTCAACGTCGGGGCTGGCGGCAAAAGCCGGAGCGAGCGCCGAAGCTACGTTGCCTGAGCCGATGATGGCCAGACGGATGGGGGTCATTGCTGACCGGCGTTGTTCCACGAACCGATATGGACTTTCTCCCAGAAAAGCTTCGACGGGTCGACGGGACGACGCTCCTCGTCTTTATGGCCGAAGGTCATGATGCAAAGCACGGGGAGGGTGTCAGGTATGCCGAGAAGCTGCTGCACGTATTCTTCGGAGGGAATACTGTCGGCGGTGAAGCGTCCGCGCACCTGAATCCAGCAGGAGCCGAGCCCAAGGTCTTCAGCCTGCAGCTGCATGAAGGCTGCGGCTATCGAGCAATCCTCAACCCATGGATCGGAGAGTGTGGGGTCGCCGCACACCACTACGGCCAGACGGGCGCGGCCAACGGGGGCAGCTCCGGCGGGCTTGCATCCTGCAAGACGTTCGAGCATCGATTTATCGTCGACGCAGACAAACTGCCATGAGCGGCTGTTTTTCGATGTGGGAGCAAGGAGCGCGGCTTCGAGTATCAGCTTTACGTCGGCGGCTTCGATAGGCTCGTCGGTGTACTTGCGGATGCTGTGGCGCTGTAGGGCCAGAGAGTGGAAATCTTTCATATCGTTTTGGTCTTGAAATTTCGGTCGGGAATGTTTTTACGTAGACAAAAGTAATGTTTTTTCGTGAATCACGGGTGGATAAACTATTTTACCCGCACGATTGTTATTTAATCGTGAACGATATCGGACCGCGGCCCGCTACGAAGCACACAGACAAATACGCTATTCGTGAAACAAAAACTATATAATTATGAGCCAGTTTACAGATTTTATCAACGATACGAAGCCGACCCTGGTTGACTTCTTCGCAACATGGTGTGGCCCCTGCAAGATGCAAGGCCCGATTATCGAACAGGTTAAAGCCGAAGTAGGCGACAAAGCCAATGTGCTGAAAATCGATGTTGACCGCAATCCGGAACTAGCAGCGCAATATCGCGTGCAGTCAGTTCCGACGCTGATTATCTTCCGAAGCGGTGAGGCCGTATGGCGCGCTCCCGGTCTGCATCAGAAAGATGACCTCGTAAAGGAAATCTACAAGCATATCGCTACGAAGAGCGACGAATAATCTTCTGAAAAAAACTATCAATAAAAAAAGAACGCAGGCTTCCGGCCTTGCTGCTTATAGGAGCAGCGACCGGGAGCCTGCGTTGTATGGTCAGGTTTGCGTATCGATGTCACCTACATGAAACAGAGCACCAAGCCCTGGGCGGCGACCACGCGCATGAACATTGTCAGAGGATAGACCGTTGAGTAGGCTACGGCCGGAACGTCGCAGCCGGTGCTTCCGTTGGCGTAGGCAAGGGCCGGCGGGTCGGTGTAGCCACCCGAGAAGAGACCCATGATAGTCAGATAATTTATCTTGTAGACTCCGCGCGCTATGCAGCCGACGATAATCAGCGGCACAAACGTGATGATGAAGCCCCAGATAACCCACCACATGCCGGTGTAGTTGAACACGGTGTCGGCAAAACCGGCACCTGACGAAATGCCCACCGAAGCAAGGAACAGGCAGATGCCGAGTTCGCGCATGAGAAGCGAGGCCGACGACGAAGTGTAGGTGACGAGCTTGAATTTGTAGCCGAATCGGCTCAGCAGAATTGCCACAACCAGCGGACCACCGGCCAGACCAAGCTTCATGCCGAAGCCCACGTTGATCGAACCGACGATGATACCGAACATGATGCCGATAAATATCGTGATGAGATTTGGCTCGTTGAGACGGCGCATCGAGTTGCCGAGTTTGTTGGCGAGACGGTCGATGTCGTTGAGGTCGCCCACCACTGTGATGCGGTCGCCCATCTGGAGGCGGAGGTTGGGCGAGGCGAGCAGATCGACACCGGCGCGGTTGACGCGGGTAGCGTTGACCTGATAGCCGGCGTGGAGTCGGAGCGAACCGAGAGCCACACCGTTGTACTCGCTTTTGGTGATGACGATGCGGCGCGACACAACCTGACTCGGCGTAGCTTCTTCCCAGTCGACCTCGACAGCCGGGCCGATAAGGGTCTCGAAGCGCTCGGTGTCTTTGGCCGAAATCACGACGTAGAGTTTGTCGCCCGTGTGAACCACGGTTTTCGATACGGGGATGACGATGTTGCCGTCTTTGTCCATCAGTCGCGAAATGACGAAGTCGAACTGCACGATGTCGAGAATCTGACGGAGTGTCTTGCCGTCGAGCAGCGGATTGGTGACCTCGATTGAAACCATGTCGGGTTTCTTGAGATTGTTTTCGGTTTCTCTCTGAATAGCGTCAATCTCGTCGGCAGGCTTAATGCGGAAGAGGGCTTTGATGAGGAACATAGCGCCGATGATGCCGCACACGCCGAGGGGATAGGCGGCTGCATAGCCCATGGCCATGGTGTTGATGGCTTCGGTCGTGCCGGCCGTCTGCTGGGCGGCTGCGAGACCGGGGGTGTTGGTGACAGCACCCGACATCACACCGACCAGAGCCTCCATAGGAGTGCTACCACCTTCGGCATAATAGATTATGAGCACGATTACCACGTTGAGCGCGATAGCGAGCACGGCCAGCATGTTGAGCCGCACTCCACCCTCCTTGAACGAGGAGAAGAAACCGGGACCGACCTGGATACCGATAGAGAAAATGAATAGAATCAGACCGAATTCTCTGACAAATTTCAGTACTTCCGCATTGACAATGTAGCCGAAATGGCCCATCAGGATACCCACAAAGAGAACGAAGGTCACGCCGAGCGAAACACCTCCCACTTTGAGCTTCCCGAGAAACACACCGGCTGCAATGACAAACGAATAGAGCACGAGCGTGCTTGCCAGCGATTCATTGCCGGGTCCAAGCAGACTTGTCAACCATGTAACGTCCATTGCTGTAGCAGAAAAAAGTTAATAATATTGGCTTATAAATGAATAGCGGTTATAGAGGGCACGGAGGCCTTGAATTGAAAGCGCAAATTTACGTTTTTTTTGCCAATAAGCAGTAGTCCGGCGGCGAAAATCGGAAGAAGTCGTGGCGAGGACAGACGGTCAGCGGTTAAGAAGCAGGGTGATACGTCCGTGGCATGGGAGGGCTTCGATTGTCTTGCAATAGTTGCCCCAGGCAATTTCGGGATAATCCCAGCGGTTGTCGGCGTAGAGGGTGAGACTGTCGGCCGAACCGTTCTTGTTGAGACGGCAGGCTATCGAGGCGTCGGTATCAACGACTGAGAGCGACGACGGTCCGGTGAGGGTATAGACGCTTACGTTCTCTTTCATGGCTTTGGACGCCATGGTCAGCGGACGGTCACAGTCGGCTCCGCGATCGGCCCAGTAGAAGTAGTCGTGGGTGTCGGCGCTCCAGGTCTGGCGGGGCTGCTCACCGTAGCGTGGTACGTAGGCATTGTAGAGATTGACCGACCCTTTGTTTCCCGACATGGCGTCGGCAGGATAGTCGTCCCAGTAGCCGGTGCGCTCCCAGTCAAGGCCGGTATAGGTGTCGGGTAGGCGGAAACTGAGACCGATTTCACGCAGGTAGCCATTGGGGAGTCCGTCGACGGTATAGGCTGTAGAAATTTCTCCTTGGGGAGTGATGATGACGTTGAACACAACGCTGACATCGGCATAGGTGCCGACGATATCGACGCGCACATTGTCGTTGATGCGGCTATGGGTGAGCGACGTCAGCTGCCAGTCGGCGGGATTGACCGTGATGTGGTCGGCGATTTTACGCACTTCGGCGCCTGACAGATGATTGAGATTGACGTAGCCGTTGAAATAGGGACCGCTTTCGATGGCTATGTGGCCGTCGACGGTTGCATTGGTGATAAGACCGGTAGCTTTGTCGAAGGGCACGGTGAATCCGCGGCCTGTGACGGTCAGCGACGCAGCCCCATCGCTGACGGTCAGCGGGGCTCCACCCAGCGTTGGCTCGGGGAGGGCTGCGGGAATGTGGCCGATGGTGAAGAGATAGCTGTCGATAGTGTCGCCGGCAGCGGTTGTGAAGGCCACGCGCAGAGAGTCGCCCGTCTGCCAGTCGGCTGCGGGAATGGTGAGCGTAGCGCGGTTGTGGGGCGTTACGTCGGGCATAGTGAGGCTGACGACGCGGCCTGCGTGTGAGGCCGAGGCCTTAATTTCGTTGAGATTGGTATGGTCGAAACGATTGAAGACGGAGAGGCGTATTGGTTCGCCTGCGTAAGCGGCGAGCGCTTTGGGCGACTCGATTTTCACCGGGGTATAAGCTTTTTTCGTGGCCCAGAATTCGGGCTTGGGACGGCGCCAGATGTCGACGATGCCCCAGTCGCCATAGCCCACGCATCGGCCCGTGAAATCAACCGGCTTGCCCGAACGCGCAAACTCAATCCAGTAGGCTTCGCCCATTTTCGGGTCGGGGAGCATGAAAACATCGTCGATATATCCCCAGATAGCACCGCCGAGAGCGCCCTGGGCGTTGTAGACGCCGTCCCACATCAGGTCGAGCGACTTGCCCCAGAATTCACGTATGTTGGGGTCGTCGCGCAGAGTCTCGAATGTGTAGTTTGCCGGATGAGCCCACTCGTCGAAGAGCGCCGGGATGCCTTCGCCCTGGAATCCGCGTGTCTGTTTGCCGACCTGCCATAGATTGCCATCGTAGCCGGGATAGTGCATGCTGAGAATGTCGTAGATAGGTTTTGTGTCGGTAGGCTGATAACCGGGGTAGCTCCAGATTACGGGACGGGTGGTGTCGTAGGCTTTAACGAGGTCGTAGCTCTGCTGGAAGTTGGTACCGTATTTGCTTTCGTTGCCTATGCTCCAGAATAGAATCGAGGGATGGGTCTGAAACGATTTCACCATTTCGTCGAGCTGACCGAGGTATTGGGCGGTAAAGGCCGGGTCGTCCTGGGTTGCGCCGGGAGCGTAGTTTTTCTGGCGGTGGGTATCGACAAAGCATGCGGCGGTCTCGCACTCGACGTAGATGCCGAGGCGGTCGCAGAATTCGAGGAAATCTTCCGTCGGTGGATAATGGGAGGTGCGCACCCAGTTCATGTTGGCCTGCTTGAACAGCACGGCGTCGATGCTGTCGGTGGCGCGGTCGGTCGAACGTCCGCGCAGCGGATGGACGTCGTGGCGGCACGCTCCGCGCAGTTTCACGGGCTGACCGTTGACGAGCATGCGGTCGCCTTTTATCTCGATGTTGCGGAAGCCGATTTGCTTTTTGACGGTTGCCAGCGGCGCGCCATCAGCCGAGGTCAGAGCGATGGTCGCCGTATAGAGGTTGGGGTGCTCGGCGTCCCATTTTAGCGGGCGGACTACGGGTGCCGAGATTGTGTTGGCGCCGGGAGTGAGCGTCGCTGTGGCGAGCGTGGTCGATTGGCCGTCGGGACCGGTCAGCGAGAGAGTGGCTTTTGCCGGTGAGGAGCCTGTGAAGTTGAAGTCGGTGCGGAGGGTTGCGTCGGTGAACAGGGTGTCAAGCGATGCGTCAACGCGCAGGTCGGTTATGAAGCTTTCGGGCACGGCAAACAGTTCGACACTGCGCAAAATGCCGCAGATTGGATGATGAGCGTAGCCCGACCCGTAGGATAGTTCTTCGATTGGGTCGGTAAGGGCGAGTTCGATAGTGTTGGATTTTCCGGGCGTAACATAGGGTGTGATGTCAGTCTCCCAGCGGGAGAAGCCGCCACGGTGCTCGCGCACTTTCGTCCCGTTGACTTTCAGCGTAGCGTAAGTATACGTGCCGTTAAATCGCAGAATTGTGCGTTTGCCGGCGAAATCGGCGGGCAGACGGAACGATTTGCGATAGATGACTTCCTTGTCGAGCGGCACGCCGTAGCCCTGCATGGCTGCTTCGCCGGGGACATCGATAGTGGTCCATTTACTTTTGGGCGAAAAGCGGAATTGCCACCGTCCGTCGAGGTTGAGCGTAGGGGTAGCATGACCGTTGACGGTAGCGGGTATGGGATAGGAAACGGGATTGTAGATTTCGTAGGCATCGGCGGCAGAAGCGGCCGTTAGCACGACGGCCAGCGCCAGATGTCGCATGGTTTGTTTAATACTTCGCATATCTTGATGTTATTTGACTGCAAAGTTACTAATGATAGATGGGGAGGTAGCCGAAAAATTTAGGTGGAAAGTTATACTTTTCGGAACAGCGTATAGGCTGAAATTGCACTTATCGGCCCAATAGGTCGCCGGGGTGGTAACCGGTGGCTTTTTTGTAGACGCGCGAAAAATACTGAGGCGATGAAAATCCGCAGGCAAAGCAGACTTCTTTAACCGAATGTTCGCCGGCGGTGAGCAGCGCCGTGGCGCGCGATATGCGCAGTCCGTTGAGATAGGCGGCGGGCGATGTGGCGAGATGGGAGGCAAAGAGCTTGCGCAGACGGCGGTCGGACACTCCCGCTTCGGCGGCGACATCTGCGATATTGACCGGCCCTGAATAGGAGCGGCGCAGAGTTGCTACGGCCGCTTTCAGAGCCGGGGGCCACGACTCGGCGGCAGCGTTGCGCGATGTGTGACGGCCCAGGAGCAGAAGCAACTGGGCGTAGTTGAGCATAGCGGCGTGGCGATAACCGGGGGCCCGGTTGGCGAGTTCCCAGATTATGGCGTGGATGGTTGAGCGTATGCGTGCGTCGCCGGCTATGCGCATCACGGGCCCATAGGCTCCGAAGCGAAATTCGGGCAGCTCGTCGGAGGGGATGCCCGCGGCATTGTCGAGCACTTCGGGGAGCATTTCGAGCTGAAGCAACGCCGCTCCCTTGCGCCCTGCCTGAAAGCGATGGGATGTGCCGGGCGAAATAATCATCGTCTCGCCTTTGCGAAATGTCAGTCGGACGGAATCGGTTGTGAGCGAGCACGAACCGCGTGTGACGTAATTAATCTCGATGCGGCGGTGGGCATGAGGACCGTAGGCTTCGCCGGGCAGAAACGAGATGCTGCGGAACACGTCGGCCAGACGGTCGCGCAGCGTTGTGGCCGAGGCCGATGGATTACTGTCGGGATTGGAATTGCGTTGCATCACTCTGCAAAAATAGTAAAAGGGCGCGGGTGCGCTGAGAAAAAATTGTTAATTTTGCTTCGTTGACAATTAACAGACATCAATATGCAATTCACTCAACTCGAAATAGAAGGTCTGTGGCTTCTGACGCCGCATCGCATAGGCGATGCCCGGGGCTATTTTGCCGAGACATTCAAACGCTCGGAATTCGAGGCTGCTACCGGTGCCAACGGCAATTTCATACAGGACAATGAGTCAGTGAGCCGCTACGGCGTGGTGCGCGGTCTGCACTTCCAGCGCGGCGAGTTCTGGCAGGCCAAAATCGTGAGAGTGACGCGAGGCGCAGTGCTCGACGTAGCCGTAGATTTGCGCGCCGGTTCGCCGACATTCGGGCGCTACGTCGGAGTGGAGCTATCGGGTGAAAACGGACAACAGCTTTATATACCCCGCGGATTCGCCCACGGATTCGCCGTGCTTACTACCGAAGCCATGTTTCAGTATAAGGTAGATAACGTCTACGAACCTTCGTCGGAGCAGACACTCAGTTTCCGCGACGCGACGGTGGCCGTCGACTGGCGCATCCCCGAGACAGACATGACCATCTCCCCCAAAGACCTCCGCGGCCTTCCCCTGGCCGAAATCGAGCCCTACACCCTTTGATGATTCATTAGTATTCACCACCATATAAATTGATAGTAAAAAAACAAGGATATAGAATAATCAGACATAAATAAATATCTGGAGCTTCCCAGCTCTTATTCCCTCAATCGGAAACCGCCAAAAAGAAGACAACGGGGATAAGCAGAAGTGGAGTTCAGTCCGTGTATATGGGCTGAATTACTTGTGTTTACCTGTTGTCAGGGCGCTTGGCGGTGCCTCGGTTGAGGGTAGGTACAGATAATTCAGCTCATTGTATGATACACATAGGTAATGAAATCCGTGAGGAAATGGTGCGTCAGGAACGCACACCTGCCTGGCTTGCCCGCAAAATCAATTGCGAGCGACCGAATGTGTATTATATCTTTTCGCAACCGTCGATTAACACAGAAATGCTTATGCGCATATCATTGGCACTTAACCGTGACTTCTTTGCCCTATACACCGCCCGGTTTGCTTCTGCGCGAGAGTAAAAATTATTTACGGTTTAGTAAATTGCTTATACTCTAATCTG
>CAYUYQ010000062.1:0-1944 GCA_964449335.1 uncultured Bacteroides sp.
CTACGGAGTTATGCGGTGAGGAAGAAAAATGGGGTGGGGGAGGGAATATCGGGGGAAAATAGTTAAGTTTGCAGTTGGTAATTTAATGTGTGCAGTAATGAGCGAAAGGCAGAGGCGATGAACAGGATTCTGAGAATGACGCGAATAGTGGTTTCGTTGGGAGCATGGGTCGTGTTGACGCTCATGCTGTCGTCGGCCGCTCTGACGGTGCCTGTGGTGGGTCCGCTGCTGCTGAAAGCGCAGATTGGCACGGCCGTGGCGACGCTGACAGTGTTCACGTTTGTGGTCTGGATGATTGTGACGCTCGTGTTCGGACGCGTCTATTGTTCGACGGTCTGCCCGCTCGGTACGCTGCAGGATATCGTGGCCCGTCTGGCCGGTTTCGGTCAGTCGCGCGAAGGTCGCCGCCATTACCGGTGGACACCGCCACGCCACGTGATGCGTCTGACGTTTCTCGCTCTTGCTGCCGTCATGGTCTTTCTCGGAATCGGTCTGGCGGTGTCGGTGCTTGACCCTGCGGGGGCTTACGGCCATATATGCCGCGGCATCTGCGCTCCGGCCATCGAAGCGGTTCGCTGGGCTGCCGGCTATCTGGGACTGAGCGCCGACCGGAGTGTGCAGATTTTTACCGAATCGGCAGCTGCTACGGCTCTGGCGTTCGTGATACTCATGGGAGTCTCGGCAGCGTCGGCGTCGGGCGGCCGCGTGGTGTGCAACACGGTGTGTCCGGTCGGTACGATGTTGGGGTTCGTGAGCCGCTTCTCGATTCTGCAGATGGATATAGACACCGACCTGTGCACGAATTGCCGCAAGTGTGAGGATGTCTGCAAGGGGCAGTGCATTGACCTGACAGACCATGTGGTCGACGGGTCGCGATGCGTCAACTGCTTCGACTGCGTGGATATATGTCCGAACCAAGCCATCAGATACACCACGCGGCGCCACCGCCTGTCTACGCCGCTCATGCAGCGCGTGGCCGGCATAGCCAAGCAGCCCGACGCCGCTCTCGACGAGGGAGGATGCACCACGGCATCGTCGCTCGGCAACGAATCATGCAACAAATCAACACCGCATAATGAAACAATATCTCCAGCTGCTCCGCCACATAATGACGGAGGGCACTGACAAGAACGACCGAACCGGCACCGGCACCCGCTCCGTGTTCGGCTACCAGATGCGTTTTGACCTGGCCGACGGGTTTCCGCTTCTGACCACGAAGAAACTGCACCTGAAGTCGATAATCCACGAATTGCTGTGGTTTCTGAAGGGCGACACTAATGTGAAGTATCTGCAGGACAACGGCGTGAGAATCTGGAACGAATGGGCCGACGAAAACGGTGACCTCGGTCACGTCTACGGTTTTCAGTGGCGTTCATGGCCCGACTACAACGGCGGATTTATCGACCAGATAAGTGAAGCGGTCGAAACGATAAAACATAATCCCGATTCGCGCCGAATAATAGTGAGCGCATGGAATGTGGCCGATCTTCCCGACATGAAATTGCCTCCCTGCCACGCGCTGTTCCAGTTCTACGTGGCCGACGGCCGTCTGAGTCTTCAGCTCTATCAGCGTTCGGCCGACTCGTTTTTAGGCGTGCCGTTCAACATAGCGTCCTACGCACTGCTCTTGATGATGGTGGCGCAGGTGACGGGACTGCAACCCGGCGAATTCGTCCACACACTCGGCGACGCCCATATCTACCGCAACCATTTCGAGCAGGTAGAGGAGCAGCTCAGCCGCGAGCCCCGCAAGTTGCCGCGTATGGTGCTCAACCCCGATGTGAAAGATATATTCAGTTTCACCTACGACGATTTCCGGCTCGAGGACTACGACCCTCTGCCCCACATCGCCGGCAAAGTTTCGGTGTGAGGACTATGGGTGTGACAATAATAGCGGCTGTGGCGCGCGACGGGGCGATAGGGCTGCGCGGCGACATGCCGTTT
>CAYUYQ010000062.1:2044-11322 GCA_964449335.1 uncultured Bacteroides sp.
AAGTCAAGTGTGGCTACAATCAAGGAAATCGAGCTTGGTAAGGATGCAACGAAAGTGACGTTTCACGCCGTGTTCCGCCCCAACTGGTGGATACAGATTGATGACACAGAGTGTATAGTCGACCCTGCAACCGGTGAAGAATTCTGCCCCATAGGTGGCGAAGGAATCACGATAGGTGAAAAATGCTGGATGCCGGCTTCGGGCGACACGGTCTTTACCGTCATCTATCCTCCGCTTCCGGCCGGGACAAAGGTGATAGATTTTTCACCGGACGGTAGCTGGGCCACGTGGGGCGTACGGCTCGACGGAAAGCCGGTGGATAAATCCCGTCAGGAGAAAAGCATCGTGCCTGCGGGCGGCTCACGCGTAAAGCAGCCCTCATTCTTCACCAAAGGCAATGTGCGGCTCCATGGAGCGATTGCGGGTTACGACCCGCGTCTTGGGCTGGACAGACTGGCCCTTAGCATCAACGATTTCGCTGTAGGCAACAGCAATATGAAATCTATTGCCGTGCAGCCCGACGGCACGTTTGACGAGGCGTTTGAGCTGACATCGCCACAGACGGTTTTCCTTAATCTGAACGGTACACTCATGCAGGTATATCTTGAGCCGGGCAACGACCTGCAGATTCTCACCGACTGGGAAAGGATATTGGAGGTAGACCGTATGCGCGGATTGAAACCACGGATTGACGGCATAGAGTTCGGCGGCACGCTTGCCGATATAAACCGGGCTCTCTATGGCAGCCCCCGCCCGGAGATGATTAATCCACAGGCAATGGCCAAGGACACCGAGCCGATGGAGGCCAAAGAAAAGATTGATACTCTCACAGCTGCCACGCTCGCCGCTATCGACGGTTATGTGAAGAATAATAAGCTCTCGCCGGAGCTGCGGGACTATCTTGAGCGCAGCGCCAATGCGGTGCGCTACCGCAATCTGTTGGATTATGCCATGTTTCGTAACGACCTGCGATTGTGGGGGCCCGACAAGGAGAAATATAAAGAGCCCATTCCCAAGCAGTTTTACGACGCATTTCTTCCGGAGCTGCTTACAGCTGACACGCTGCTCCTCGAAACCGAGCTCATGTCGTCGGTGCTGAATCGTCTGGGGTTCGGCACCATGGAGGATTGGCTTGAAATAGACAGCGAACGTCTGCAGGCTCCTTACTTCTATGAGACGGAATTGGCCGATGAGTTGAAAAAACGCCTCGGCACTGCGGACGCACCACTGATGTGGCAGATGGCGATGGCTGCGCGCGTTGGCAAAAGCATTGAGCTTTCGGCGCGTTGGCACAAAGACTCTTACCGTGCGAGGCTCGACAGCCTGCTGGCCGGGACGGTGAGCGACCCTTATATCGTCGGACGTCTGAACGAACTGTTTGACACTACGGTGAATCTTAATCCCTATCCTCTGCCCGACACCGAGGCCGGACGGCTGATGAGCGAGCTGATCGCGCCTTACAAGGGCAAATGGCTGATAGTTGATTTCTGGGCCACGACATGCGGACCGTGTCGAGCGAATATAAAGAGCTCCAAGGCGTTTCGCGATGCCAACCGCGACAGCGAGCAGTTTGCTTATTTGTTTGTGACAGGCGACATGGAATCGCCCAAGGCCGATTATGATGCGTTTGTGGCCGAGTGTCTGACCGACGACAACTGCGCTCTGCTCAAAGGCACGGAGATTATCGGTGTGCGCGATCTGTTCGGCATAACGGCTATACCGCACTACGTGCTGTTCGACCCCGAAGGGCGTGTGGTAGATCCGTCGTTCTCAATCTACGCCACGATTCCGTTTCTCGAACAGACGGGTATAAACTACATCGCTCCTCAGCCGGCTGAAAAGTAATAGGCCGCGCGGTCGATTTTTTGTGAGCCGTTATTTTCATTAGCCGTTTATTTTTTGGTAAATTTGCAGAAATCTTTGACATTTTTACCGTAATAGCCGTATGCAATCGTTTGAAATGGTAGCCAAGACCTTCCAGGGGCTGGAAGATGTGCTGGCAGAAGAACTCCGCGACCTCGGAGCCGTCAATGTTGAGCCGGGACGCCGCATGGTGTCGTTTGAAGGCGACCTATCGATGCTCTACAGAGCCAATATGTGCTGCCGCACGGCATTGCGGATTCTCAAACCAATCTATAAATTTATGGCCGACACCCCCGACGCGCTCTATGAGGGCGTGAAAGAATTTGACTGGGGGTCGGTGCTTTCGCCTGACCGCACATTTGCAATCGACAGTGTGGTCAATTCCGAAGATTTCACACACTCGCGCTATGTGACATACCGCGTGAAAGACGCCATAGTCGACTGGTTCCGCGATCGCATGGGGCCGGATGTACGTCCGGGAGTGCGTCTGCAGGATGCCGACGTGATGATCAACGTCCACATTTCGGGCGAGCGCGTCACGCTGTCGCTCGACTCATCGGGCGAGTCGCTCCACAAGCGCGGCTATCGTGTGGCTCAGACCGAAGCGCCTATCAACGAAGTTCTCGCCGCCGGCATAATCCTCAAAAGCGGCTGGCGCGGCGACTCTCCGCTCGTCGACCCGATGTGCGGCAGCGGCACGTTCCTCATCGAAGCGGCCATGATTGCCACCGGCACGATGCCCGGCGTCTATCGCCGCAGTTTCGCATTTGAGTCGTGGCCAGACTTCGATGCCGAGCTGTTTGACTCAATCTACAATGACGATTCGCACGAGCGCACGTTCAATCATAAGATACTCGGAGCCGACATATCGCCCAAGGCAGTAGCCGTAGCACGCGAAAATATCAAAAGCGCCGGTATGGGAAAATATATCAATCTGGAAGTGAAACCCCTCGCACGCTGGGAGGAAGCTCCGGCCGATGGAGTGATGGTGACCAATCCGCCTTACGGCGAGCGCATCTCTGTCGATGATATGGAAGGCCTTTACGCACTGATAGGCTCGAAACTCAAGCATGTGTTTACGGGCTATCACGCATGGATTATAGGCTACCGCGATGAATATTTCCACAAAATCGGTCTCGCTCCTTCGGCTAAAATACCGCTGCTCAACGGCGCTCTCGAATGTGAGCTGCGCGAATACATAATCTTCGATGGAAACATGCGCGACTTTCGCTCAGAAGGCGGTCGCCTCAAGGCTGAAGGCCGGCCCGGCGCCGACCGCAAGCCGCGACTGAAGTATAAGAGCGACGAAGCATGGTCGGCCGACGCCCGCCGCTCCGGCATGGGAGGCAAAGAACACCGTGCAGGCGGGCGCAATAAGGGTCGCGACAAAGACCGCAAGCTGTCGCCGCTCGAGGAGCGCTATCACGCCGGCAACCGTCAGAATCGCCGTGACCGCCGGTTTGACCGTCGCGAGCAGCCGCCACAGGAAGAATCGGAAAACCCGCTGAGCCGTCGGCGTAATGAGGCAGCCTTGCGCAACCTTATAGGCCGTCAGCCATCGCTGCCCAAAAGCGACGGACCGATGATGCGTCCGCGCCGCGGCTGGAAGCGCCCCGGTGCGGCCGGAAATGGCGACACACAGAACCCTAACGACGAAAAATAAAAAAAATATAACTCTATATAACCTACTCCACCACATGAACATTCTTCTGCTCGGGTCAGGCGGCCGCGAATCGGCCCTCGCCTGGAAAATAAGCCAAAGCAATCTCTGTGACAAACTTTTCATTGCTCCAGGCAACGGAGGTACGGATGCCTATGGCACCAACGTAGCCCTTTCGCCACTGGATTTCGCCGCAATAGATGCGTTTGTGGCCGACAATGCCATTGACATGGTGGTGGTGGGCAACGAGGATCCGCTCGTGGCCGGCATATATGATTATTTTGCTGAAACGCGTCCGGGGCTGCTTGTAGTCGGTCCGTCGAAAGCCGGTGCCGCTCTCGAGGGCAGCAAGGATTTCGCCAAACGTTTCATGACCGCCCACGGCATACCGACCGCACGCTTCCGCTCCTTCACGGCCGAGACGGCCGACGAAGGCTGTCGCTTCCTTGAGGAACTCAAACCGCCCTACGTGCTGAAGGCCGATGGCCTGGCCGCCGGTAAAGGCGTGCTGATAATCGATTCGCTTCCCGAGGCTCAGAAAGCTCTGCGCGAGATGCTGGGCGGAATGTTCGGCCAGTCGTCGGCCACGGTGGTGATAGAGGAATTTCTGAAAGGCATAGAGTGCTCGGTGTTTGTGCTGACCGACGGTAACGGCGGTTACCGCGTACTCCCGGTGGCCAAAGACTACAAGCGTATCGGCGAAGGCGATACGGGCCTCAACACCGGTGGCATGGGCGCGATAAGCCCCGTCCCGTTTGCCGACGAGGAGTTTATGCGCAAGGTCACCGAGCGAATCATCGAGCCTACCGTAAAGGGCCTGGCGGCAGAAGGTATCACGTATCGCGGATTCATTTTCCTCGGTCTAATCAACGTCGACGGGGAGCCGATGGTGATTGAATACAACGTGCGTATGGGCGATCCCGAGACAGAAGCCGTAATGCTCCGCGTCGATTCCGATCTGGTGGAACTGATGAAAGCCGCCGCCGAAGGCAATCTCGGCAACCTCCCGCTCCATCACAATCCCGCCACGGCCGCCACGGTGATGATTGTCAGCGGCGGATATCCCGGCAGCTATCCTAAAGGAAAAGTAATCAGCGGTCTCGACAAGGTGACCGATTCTATATTATTTCACGCCGGAACTAAGAAGCTCGACGACGGCACTGTCGTCACTTCGGGTGGCCGCGTAATCGCCGTAAGCTCGCTCGGCACGGACATAGCCGACGCTGTGGGGCGCAGCTTCAAGTCGGTGGAGGCCGTGGACTTCGACGGCAAATATTTCCGCCGCGATATAGGCCGCGACCTGATGAATCTCTAAATCAAAACCAAGTGTCTTGACCCTAAAAGAGAAAGACATATCGCGATTTCTTCGCTCCCGGGGGTGCTCGATGCTTCTCGGACTGCTGGCCCTCGGCGGAGCCGCGCTTGCCGCGCTGAGCGGCGCCGATCAGCCGCTCTATCGCGGGGGTGGGCTGCTCATGCCCGCGATGCCCGACCCGGTGTCGCCGGAGATGTCGCTCGCGCTGTCGTGCGCAGCCATGATAACGGTGGCTGCGCTGATGGTGATAATAAACCGGACGTTCAACCTGCTGCGCACCTCGTCGATACTGCTTAGCGGACTATATCTGTTTATGCAATGCTCGGCTCCGATTGTGTCAGCCCGTCTGTCGGAGGGCACACTGCTGACTATTATGACTCTGGTGCTGATGTCGCTTCTATATTCATGCTATCAGCGACCGGCGTCTACGCAGACTGTGTTTCTGGCGTTTCTGCTGTGCACGGGCGCCACGTTCGCTCAGGCTGCGGCTCTGATTTATCTGCCCGTTATACTGGTAGGGTGCATGCAGATGCGTTGCTTTACGTTCCGGTCGGCGCTTGCTGCCGGGCTGGGCGTCGTCACGCCTTTCTGGCTCGTGGCCGGATTTGCTCCCGAACTGTTGAAGTCGATAGCGATGCCATCGATAGTCTCGCCCGGAAGCCTGACATTCAGCACTCAGACGCTACAGCTGACGGTGACGGTGGCGTTTGTGCTCGTGTGGGCCGTCACGATGCTGATGCTTAATCTCTACCGCGTCTATAGCTACAATGCCCGCGCCCGCGCCCTCAATGGACTGATGGCCACGATGACCGTTGCCACAATGATCCTCGCTGCGGTGGATTTTGCTCACGTCGACGCCTACCTGCCGACGCTGTTCTGCTTCACGGCACTGCAGACAGCTTTGTTTTTCCGAATCAACTACGAACGCCGCAGCTACATCTGGGTTCTCGCTCTGCTGGGTGTCTGCGTGTCGCTATATATATGGAATTTATGGATTTGAATGTTGTTGTCGAACGCAATGTGCCATTCATAGCCGACGCTCTCCGCAGCGCCGGAGCAACAGTGACGCTGCTCGATGCAGCCCGGATTGACCGCGAGGCTATGAAAGAGGCCGATGCTCTGGTGACGCGCACCCGCACCCGCTGCGACGCCACGCTCCTCGACGGAACGCGTTGCCGTCTGGTGGCTTCGGCCACAATCGGGCTCGACCATGTCGACACGGAATGGTGCCGCTCGGCGGGCATAGAGGTTGCCAACGCGCCGGGATGTAATGCTCCGGCAGTAGCGCAGTATGTGCTCGCGACGCTTATAGCTGCATTTGGCCCCGACCTCAGCGGGCGCACTCTCGGTGTGGTAGGCGTGGGTCATGTCGGTTCGATAGTGGCGCGCTGGGCTGCACGGTTGGGCATGAGAGTGCTGAAATGCGACCCGCCGCGTCAGCGAGCCGAAGGAGGCGATTTCGTAAATCTCGACGTCATTGAGCGCCAGGCTGATGCTATAACATTCCATGTGCCTTTTACGAAAGAAGGTGCTGACGCTACGTTTCATCTTGCCGACGCTGACTTCTTCAGCCGTCTTGCGCGAAAGCCTCTCATCATCAATTCGGCACGAGGCGGGGTAGTGGATAATGCCGCTTTGGTCGAGGCGCTCGACAGCGGGCGCGTCGGCCGTGCTGCCATTGACTGCTGGGAAGGAGAGCCTGACATATCGCGCGAACTTCTCGAGCGGGCGTTCGTGGCCACGCCTCATATCGCGGGCTACTCGCAGAGTGGCAAGGTGCGCGCCTCGCAGATGGCGCTCGACGCAATATGCCGTCACTTCAATCTGCCGGAAATTACCATCGCCGACCCAACGCCCGCTCCATACGCTCCCGACGAAGTTACAGCCGAAATGATAGTGGAGAGCTACGATCCGGTTGCCGACAGCGAGGCTCTGCGAAGCGCTCCGGAATCGTTTGAGACGTTGCGCAACAGCTACGCCCTGCGTCGGGAGGTAGGAGAGCTTCCTCCACCGAAAAATAACTGAAAGAAAATAGCTGAAAGCGAACTTTTAGGGCTGATTAGTTGTATTTACTTTTGACCAATACAGTATATATGTCTGACATGAGTACAAAAATAAGTGATAGTATCATCTCGGTGGGAGTCGACGACCCCGATGAGAAGGTATTTGAAAATCAATATACTCTTCCATTTGGAATGAGCTATAACTCTTATGCAATACTCGGCGGTGGCGACGAAATAGCCGTCATGGATTCGGTCGAAGAGAAATTCGGCCCCCAGTGGCTTCGCGAGGTTGAACACTCGACCGGCGGACGCGCTCCGCGCTGGCTCGTCGTGCAGCATGCAGAGCCTGACCATTCGGCCTGTATTGCCAATGCGCTCGAGCGCTGGCCCGATTGCAAGATTGTGGCATCGGCAAAGTGCCTTGAAATAATCGCTAATTTTCATCCCGGAATAGATTTCAATGGCCGGACGATGGCCGTAAAGGAAGGCGACACGCTTGAGGTCGGCAGCCATCGACTGCGTTTCATCACGGCCCCGATGATTCATTGGCCTGAGGTGATAATGACCTACGACGAGACCGATAAGGTGCTCTTCACGGCCGACGCTTTCGGCCGATTCGGCTCGCTGCAGGACGACGAAACCGAATGGGCCGACGAAGCGCGCCGCTATTTCTGCAATATCGTCGGAAAATTCGGACCGATGGTGCAGAATCTTCTCAAGAAAGCCTCGGCTTTGGAAATAGAGTGTATCGCGCCGCTCCACGGTCCGGCACTTCACGCGCCGCTTGACCGACAGCTCGACCTCTATAACCGTTGGAGCACCTACACACCCGAATGTCCTGGCGTGCTTGTGGCCTACGCTTCAATCTACGGCAATACGGCCGCATGCGCCCTGCGCCTCGCCGAAATGCTCCGTGAGCGTGGCGAGAAAGTCTATACGGCCGACCTCTCCAAGGGTGAGCCTTCTGAGGCGGTGGCACAGGCATTCCGCTTCGACACGATGGTGCTTGCAGCGTCGTCGTACGACGGCGGCGTGTTCCCGCCTATGCGCACGTTCCTTGACCGCATAGCCTCGAAAGGCTTGCGCAACCGCCGCGTGGGCCTGATTCAGAACGGGTCGTGGGCTCCCGTAGCAGCTACGGTCATGCGCAAGGCTCTGGAAGGAATGAACGGAATGGACATTCTCGAGCCCACGGTGACAATCCGCTCTACCATGACCGACGCTGACCTGCCCGCTCTCAGTTCGCTCGCCGACGCCATCTGCCGGCGATAGATAGCCGCCGGTACTGAAATAATGACAATGAATCTTATAACCAATTAAAATAATATCTTTATGGAATTCTTAACCAACGAAAAACTCGTGATTGTAGGTGCCGCCGGCATGATTGGCAGCAACATGGCCCAGACAGCCCTGATGATGCATCTTACTCCCAACATCTGCCTCTACGACCCCTATGCACCCGCTCTTGAAGGCGTGGCAGAGGAGCTCTATCATTGCGCATTTGAAGGGGTGAACATCACTTATACTTCTGACGTGAAAGAAGCTCTCACCGGTGCTTCCTACATTGTCAACCCGGGCGATGCAGCCCGAAAGGCCGGCATGACCCGCGAGGATCTTCTCAAAGGCACCGAGCAGATTGCCGAGCAGTTCGGTAAGGATGTGCGCGCATATTGCCCCGATGTAAAACACATCGTCGTAATCTTCAACCCCGCCGATATCACCGGCCTCATCACTCTTCTCTATTCAGGTCTGAAGCCCAGCCAGGTTACCACGCTGGCTGCTCTCGACTCGACCCGTCTGCAGAACGAGCTCGTGAAATATTTCCACATTCCCGCAGCTGAGGTTAAGAATTGCCGAACCTATGGTGGTCACGGCGAGCAGATGGCCGTATTTGCATCGACCACTCTCGTTGACGGCAAGCCTCTGACTGAAATCATCGGCACTGAGAAACTTCCCGAAAACGACTGGGCCGAAATGAAAGTGCGCGTAATCCAGGGTGGTAAGCACATCATCGACCTCCGTGGCCGCAGCTCGTTCCAGAGCCCCGCTTACGTTTCGATTGAAATGATTGCTGCCGCTATGGGTGGCAAGCCCTTCACATGGCCTGCAGGCTGCTACGTGAACACTCCTGAGTTCTCACACATTATGATGGCTATGGAGACGACAATCGATAAGAACGGCGTGCATTTCACCGTTCCCACCGGTACGCCCACCGAGCACAAGGAACTCGAGGAAAGCTACAAGCATCTCTGTACTCTGCGCGACGAAGTGATTGAAATGGGCGTTCTTCCTCCCGTTGCCGACTGGCACAAACTCAACGCTAACATCGACTAATCCAAGCTATCCGGCATAGCTCACAGACGCTGGAGGGTGTGTCATAACGGCCCGTCTGGGTCGTTGGCTAAGATTTCGGCTTCGGTCACATACTGATGTATGC
>CAYUYQ010000063.1:0-11310 GCA_964449335.1 uncultured Bacteroides sp.
GCGCCACGTTCGGGACGTGGAGGTCGGAAGTTCGAGTCTTCTCACCCCGACGAGTCACAAAAGAGTGTCAAATAACCGTTTGACACTCTTTTTCATTTTAAAGCAATTTATTATATTTGTCCCCGCAATCATTCTGACCCCAACAGTCTCAATAACAATTATGTGTAACTCTCAAGAGTGCATCAGAATAATCAACCAGAATCTGCCTCGATTGCAAAATGAATTCGAGGTGAAAAGATTATGGCTTTTTGGTTCGGTTGCCCGTGGCGAAAATCGGATGGAAAGTGACGTGGACATATTAGTCGATATGCCACCAAAAATATTTCTGGTAAGTGCACTTAAAGACTATCTTGAACAGATATTACACACATCTGTTGACCTAATCCGTCGCCATTCCCATCTTTCAGAAGACTTCCTAAATCAAATTTCACGCGATGCAATCACCATTCTCTGAAAAAGACAGACTACGGGCCATACTTACCCTCGACTCCATCGCTCAAACTATTTCACAACTTATCGGCTGGAATGTAAATATATCATCTGTGGATGATTACTATTGTTCAGATAGCGGAATGCAACTCCTTGCAGCCAATTGTACACTAATTACAGCCATTGGAGAAGGAATTAACCGTATCAACAAAATAATACCTGGCTTCCTTCAATCAAATTTTCCGGATACGCCATGGCACGCAATAGTCGGAATGAGAAACCACATTGCCCATGGATATTTCGAGCTTGATGCTGAAATGATATATGAAGCTATAACAACTGATATTGCGCAACTGCAACCTATAATTATCGCTGCCAAAAACCAGCTAAAGACAATTTAATACTGCGTTTGACGGCCATAACGAACGGGGTAGGGACAGACCGCTAATGAGCGATACCAAAGCGGTACTATAAGCAGTCATGCCAAGACTTTATATTTTTTCGTTATTAATTGATGATTGCTTTTCGCGGGTCAGGCGAGGAGAGCCATGACCATACCGGCAAGGATAAGAACCACGCTGCCTACGGCATAGGTCACCGTGTAGCCCATCACCGGGAGGGTGCTGTCGAGGCTGTCCTGAATCGCTCCGAGAGCTGCCACAGCGTTGCGGCTACCGGCAACGCAGCCGAGAGTGACGGCCGCCGGAAAGCGGAAAATCTTATTGCCGATGAGTATGCAGAGTATCAGTGGCAAGGTCGTGCAGACAATTCCGACTAAAAACAACTCAAATCCTACTTCCTGCAATCCGCTGATAAACGACGGGCCTGCCGAAATACCAACAACGGCTATAAACAGATTTAGACCGGCATTGTCCATAAACCACACAACCGAACGCGGAATGTGGCCAAACGACGGCCGCTTCGAACGCAACCATCCTAATACGAGGCCGGCGATTATAGCGCCGCCACTGGTGCTGAGCGAAATCGGGATACCACCCAACCTCACCACAATAGCACCGATGAGACAGCCGATTGCAATGCCGAGACCGATGAACACAAGGTCGCTCTCGTGGGTCTGACGGTCGCTGTAGCCGATTTCCGGTACGGCCTCAGCCACGTCTTCCGGCAGTCCGCACAGCGTCACGATATCTCCTTTCTCGAGCGTCACGCGCTTTTTGAGTGGCAGCGGCATATCGTTGCGCACGACCTTATGGACCGTCACGCCGTGCATAAACGGCTTGTTGCGCAATTCGCCGAGCGTCACGCCGGCAGCTCCGGATTTCGACACCACTACCGGCAGATTCTCGGTGCCGAACGTGAGCAGTTCGTGGTCCGACACTTCGGTTCCAATCCATGAAGCGTCCTGCACGATGCTCTCACGGCGGCCACTGAGAACCACGATGTCGCCCTTACGCACTCTTACATCAGGGTCGGGATCCGTTATCTCACCGCCTATTCGCAGGCGCTCTATGAAGTGGCGTAAGTCATGGCTTTTCATGTGGCGCTCGATTTCGCGGACCGTTCGAGGTCTGTTGAAATAGTCGGCCTCCACTCTATAGGCTCTGAACGATACCGGACGATTGGCGTTGACCTGTCCCGGGTCGGGAGTGAACTCGCCCGTATCCATCTCTTCCTCGAGACGCGCCGTTTCAGCTTTCACCTTTTTGAGGCCGCCGAGAAGTATGGGGCCGAGGTTGGCGATAATCCATGCCGACCCGATTGTGCCGAACACGTAGCACACCGCGTAGCATGCCGGGATTATGTCAATCAGCTTTTTCGTTTCCTCCGGCGAATAGCCCAGCGCACGGATTGTATCGCTGCCCACACCGATTACGGCCGAAACCGTCTGCGAACCGGCAAATACACCGACAGCGATGCCCTTGCTGTAGCCCATGAGCTTGCAAACGCCGACAACCACACCGATAATTATCACACATTCAACCAGTGCGAAGCATATCTGCTTTATTCCCTCACCCTTAAGCGAGCGGAAAAATTGTGGCCCTACACTATAGCCTATTGCAAACAGGAAGAGCATGAACGCTAATGATTTCACTGTTTCGGAAATCGGTATATCAAGCTGGCCAATGATGACGCCTACTATCAGTGTGGCTGTCACCGGTCCGAGTGAAAAAGTCTTGTATTTGAGTCCTCCGAGCCAGAATCCGAGGCCGAGGGTCAGAAAAATCGGGATTACCTGGTTTTCTCTGAAAACCTCTATAAACCAATCTATCATATATAATTCTATAGTTAAAAACGGCGATTTATTTATTTTAACAACTAATCCACCCGAATAGTTGCCGATATCGCACATTCGGAGCGTTCGGAACGCCGATTTGTTAATTATTATTAATATTATTGCCGGATTGACATTTCTCCCTACCTTTGCTGTACCACTTCAATAGTACAGCATAACAAATTTACTTCTATGGATAACGAAACAGCAATTTTCAATGATGCCGTCATGGGCTACAACCGCCGTCTGCCGGCTTTGCGCGACGTCAATCTGACGCTACGCACCTCGGCCATCTACGGATTGTTCGGTGAGAATGGCAGCGGTAAGACAACACTCCTTAAGACTCTCACCGGTGGCACTCCCCTGCTCGCGGGCTCGCTCACGGTCAACGGCTACACGATGCCGCAGCGCGACGCCGACTTTCTCGCCTCAACGTTCTACGTTCCTCAATATCCACGCACGGCACCGCTTTCGCTCACCGACTTCGCCAACTGCTACGGTCCGTATTATCCTAATTTCTCCCACGAACAATTTGCCGACAATACCCGCCTCTTTGAAGTCGACACCTATAAACGGATGACCCGCATGTCGCCCGGTGAAATCAAGAAAGCCCTGCTGGCGTTTGCGTTTGCCGCCGACACACCTCTGCTATTGCTCGACGAGCCGCTCAATGCCCTCGACATGGGTGGCAAGAAAGCCTTTCAGTCTCTGCTGGCCCAGACCGATATCGCTGATAAGACGATTCTTATTTCGTCGCACTCCGCTACCGAGCTCCAGAACCTGATTACTGACGTCGTGATGCTCTATGGGCGCCGTGTGGCTATCGACGCTTCAGTGACATCGCTCGCCGAGACGTTTGCGTTCGGCCCCGCGATGGGTTTCGATGACGATATTCTGTTTGAGGACGGACTGAAGACTATCCGCCGGAACTCCCGCCACGTCTACTCCGACCCCGACATCGAGCTCCTCTACTCCGCTATCCATCAGAGTGAGTATTTCCGCAACATCATTTCCACCACAACAGAAAACGCCTGACAACATCATGCTTAGATTTTCAAAACTTTACATTAAAAGCTATTTCCTGAGAGACCTCCTGATACTGGCAGCCGTTATCGCCGTTGCCCTCGTGCTCCCGTTTTTCTCCTATTCACGTCATAAGTGGATGATTGCACTGTGGATTGCCGGATGCGTGGTCTATACGTTCGTCACTTCGTTCAGCCATGCCTTTGATTCCGACCGCTGCGTTTCGCTCACTCTTCTCCCGGCATCCGCCAAGGTCAAATTCGGGTTCACGCTCCTCCGCGCCCTCATCGTATTTCCCTTGCTGACTTTTCTCGGAATCGTTCTCCCGCTGTCGCTTGTCACCCATCAGTCGCTCCATAGTCTGCTTACATTGCCGCTTTATACCCGGCTCCCCCTCTATCATCTGCCGGTTGCCCCCTATTTCCTGCTGTGGTTTTCCTCGCTTGCAGTTCTGGCGGCAACGTTTCCGCCCCGGCTTCGCCCGGCAGCTACCGTCGCTGCCCTTTTCATTGCCGGCGTAAGCATGCATTTTCTTGATGTTTCCGGCATCCAGTCCTATCCGTTTGTCACCATCAACACAGATATTTGGGTTAAAGGCGTAGCGTGGAAATCAATCTACTCCTGGACGAATCTTCCGGTCAAAGTGCAGTATGTCATCTCCTACATCTGGCTGCTGTTGCTCCCGGTTGCGACTCTTGTCATATCCTACTTCAGGTTCAAAGAAATAAACTTCAGCCGATGGAACTGAAAAACAATCAACCTATTTTCATTCAGATCAAGGAGTGGGTCGAGGACAATATTCTGAGCGGCCGCTGGAGCATCGGACATCCACTTCCGTCGGTCAGGGAAATGAGCACGAAGTTTCGCGTCAATACCAACACGATTGTCCGCACCTACGAGCATCTCGTGTTCGACGGAACGATACGCAGCGTAAAGGGCGTAGGTTTCTTCGTGGCCGACGGCGCATGCCAATCAATCCGCCAACGGCGCCGCGACACCTTCTTCAACGAACTCCTGCCGCTATGCATCCGACAGATGCAACTGCTCAATATTTCACCCGAAGAAATTATAACAATCATTCGCAACAATGAAAACAAGCAATAAACTGGCCATAATAGCCATCGTCATTCTTATAGCTCTTCCCGCTTTGTCGCTCTATATCAACCGAGTGTCCTCTCGAGCATATTGCTCCGAACTCCATACAGTTGTCGACTCGCTTCAGTCCGATACGATTACCGTGCTGCAATACCGCTCGCCTAAGGCATCGCCGGGCCTGCTATATGTCGCCCCTGCCCGCAAGAAGCAGAACACCTCTATTGTGTTCAACGTCCAGCCGGAGGTCAGCGTCAGCGGCGACACGCTGATTATCACTTCGACCGACAATAGCGCAATCTATCAGGGTTCTGTCCGCCTACGCAATCTGCGCGAAGCCCGCTTCAACGAGACAGTCCGCACTTTTCCTACTCCTCACAAAGCGCAATCCGACTCGCTCAAGCCCGACTCCATTAAGCCCGACACAATCCGGATCTATCACCAATTCCGCTTCGATAAACGATAACACCTTTCAGCCATGTCATCATCATTACTCATCTCCATACTCGCGACTCTTTCAGCATCGGCCAATACGTCTGACTCGTATAGCCTTCCAACCGGATTCGCAGTCACCGAAATAAACAAAACGGCTGCCGAGCTTCAGCCCGACTCCGTGGCAGCCGAGTCGCCCATCGACTATTATCGTCTCCGCACATGGGTGCACGTCAACGGACGAAATGGTCTGTTGAGCAGAATATCGACTAAGCGCTTTAATTTCGACCCGAATCAACCAAATGTGGATGTCGATTCGGCCACAGCCGCAACGATGCTGGCCGAAAACGTTGTCCGCGTTGTCACCTACAACGACTCCGCTGCTGCCATCGTCGTCAAGGATTCTCCGGACTACTACCTGATTGACTGGGCCTGGATTGAAGACGGCCGTTGGGTCAATGGCGGCCAAGGGTTCGCCAACGATGACGACGACTTATCAACGAAGATTTACCGAAATCTGCCCCGCCTGCTTGCCACCGTCCCGCGCATCGACCGGATTCATGCCATCCCCACCGACGTCGAGCCTTTCAGCCGCTTTATAGCCGGAATCAGTGAGACGCCCGAAGAATTTCTGCTCAGTCAACTTCGCACTCACCCGCTGGTAATCAACGGCGAGTATCATCGCCGCCGTGTGTCGTGGGACATGCTTCGCCGCCTCATCGCCCTCCCCGGCTTTGCGGAAACCGTAGGCACAGTGTTCATGGAGCTACCGTCGTGGCGCCAGCCGACAATCGACACATTCCTCGCCTCCGACACCCTCGACACCGAAAAAATTCTCGATGTGTTCCGCGACGAGCAACCCAACGGATGGTGGGACAAAGGCGAATTTGATTTCCTGTGCGATTTATGGCGGCTCAACCATCAGCTACCGCCCGACCGTCGGATTAACGTGATTCTTGCCGACTATCAGATTCCCTATTCTCTGATGACCTCGGCCGCCGACATCGAGGAAAAAGAGGATCGTAACACCCACATGGCCGACGTAATCGAGCACCACATCCGCTCAAAGTCAGATTCGCGCAACTGCCTGTTTCTCGTCGGCTGCGGCCATGCGTCCAAGTCACCCGTTCCCGACTTGGCATCGGCCCCTAAGGGGATGGAACCCGCCTTAACGGCCGGAGCCCAGCTTGCGCAGCGACTGGGCAGCGAAAACGTGTTCACCGTGATGCAGCACGCCATTTCCTCCGATAATTCCGGACGTAACCGTTCGAAAGCCCGCGGAGGCATATTTGACCGTGCGTTCGCCCTCAACGGCAATCGTCCCGTCGGGTTCGTGCTCCGAGGCACTCCGTTCGGCTCCGAGCCATTCGACGGCATGTATGAATTGAAATACGACCCTCGCACAGGCTCTTATGCCGACAACTTCGACGGCTATCTGTTTCTGCACTCGCTCGACGATGAACCGCAGAATCCGCCGCTGCTCGAGCTGTTCTCGCCCGGATTCATCGACGAGATGAAGCGCCGCGCGAGGGTGCTCGGCTTCGAAAATCACCCCTGGATGTGGTTCGGAACAACCTCCGGCGATATGACCCCGGAGACTATCCGCAGGGCTCTCACTCAGTAATCACATACTCATCGACCACAGCCTCAATCGCCTCATCGTCGGGCAACCAACGGCCTTCCTCCTCGGTCGACATCGAGATAAGCTCCATCATCGGATAATAGTCGCACTCCGGCAGGTCCTGCTCGGGGTCGGCTATTGCCACATCGAAATTCGTTCGGTCAATCTGCAGCTGCACATCATCGCTATACTGCTGTTCCGATTCGATATACTCCTCGACCGTATTGCGGATAGCCTCAACAAGCTCCTTCCGCTCCATTTCCTTGCTCATACTTCAAAATAATTCAAAAAACATATTTCTCTCCCCCAAAATTACACATTTCCCGCCAAAATCCCTCTCCGCTTCACTACAATCGCCTTTATCTCCGATTTTTTTTCGGGGCCGGATGCAACTTTTCGGCCTTCGTGCCGTCATATACCACAGAGATTATATCGCGGCTGCCTCAGCAGCCTGAGATAATCAAGCCACCCGAATGATGAATCGCCAAGAAAAAACCGCACTGTTCGACACCATCCTCAGCGAGCACAGCAACCTCGTCTACAAGGTCTGCCGGGGCTACGCCAACGATGACGACCACCTGAAGGATCTCTATCAGGAGGTGCTCGCCAACGTGTGGGAGGGCCTTGAATCGTTCGGCAACCGGTGCCGACTGTCGACGTGGCTCTACCGTGTGGCTATCAATACATGCATCACCGATTTCCGCCACACCGGGCGTCACGCCGCCGGGCGTGTGAGCATCGACGACATCAACATCGACCTCCCCGACATTCCCGATGACCGTCTGCGCAAAATCAAACTGATGTATAGCCTTATTTCATCGCTTGACCGCGCTGACCGCGCGCTGGTCATGATGTGGCTCGACGGTCAGAGCTACGATGAAATATCGGCCGTAACCGGCATCACCCGCAACAATGTGGCTTCGCGCCTCCATCGGCTCCGCCTCCGCCTCGCCTCGGCCAATCCCGAAAATCCGAACTCTCATCCTTCAAAATAAAACCGACGACTATGCATGACAACGAAATAATCCACAACGACAATCTTCTTGACCAACTGCGCGCCGCGTGGGGCGATGTCGAGACTCCTCCCCCCTTCAACCCCGACCGTCGGGCATCAAAGCGTTTCTCCTCGCGCCGCGACCGTCTGCGTCGCTTTTTCACCATCCAGATTGTGCTTTGCCTTATCATGGCCGTAGTCGCCGTGCCCAATATGTCGCTTGTGTCACTCCCGTTGTGGATTGGTGTGGCCCTGTGTGCATTTTTCTGCCTGATGTCTGTTATTGCCTTCCTCGAGCGTTCGGAAGTCGACGGACTCGATTTCGGCTTGTTCACGTCGGCTCAGTTACTCTACCGCATCGAGCGCCTGCAGCGCTTGCGCACCATCCACATCATCGTAGGCTGCGCTCTCGGACTACCGCTTCTTATCGTCATGCTCCACCATTTCGCTTCCGACCCCGTGCTTCTGGCCGGCGGCTGTTGCGGCACCGTTGTCGGTGCCGCCGTAGGGCTGGTCAACAACCTGCGCACCCACCGTTTAATTCGCTCTATCCGCGAAGAATTGGCCGACTGACGTCGTGCCTCCCCCACCCGTCCCGTAAATTTTTGATAAATAAAGTTAGCGAAAGTTTGGCCCGCAAGGCCATGACTGATTTTTTTCGTAACTTTGCGGGCTATGCAAAAACGAAACGAAAACAACAGCAACATCATCATACGAGGGGCTCGCGTCAACAACCTGAAAGGTGTCGACGTGGAGATACCCCGCGGAGAGCTGGTTGTCATCACCGGCCTCTCCGGCTCAGGCAAATCATCGCTGGCGTTTGACACCCTCTATGCCGAGGGGCAGCGCCGCTACGTTGAAAGCCTCAGTGCCTACGCCCGCCAGTTTATGGGCAAGATGGCCAAACCCGAATGTGACTTTATCAAAGGCCTACCGCCGGCCATTGCCATTGAGCAGAAGGTCAGCACGCGCAATCCGCGAAGCACCGTCGGCACATCGACCGAAATCTACGACTATCTGCGTCTGCTTTTCGCCCGCATCGGGCGCACGTTCTCGCCCGTAAGCGGCGAGGAGGTCAAAAAGCACTCTGTCGAAGATATCCTTGCCGCAGCCGCCGCTCTTCCCGAGGGGACGCGCATGGCCCTGTCGGCCCCGATTGCCATACCCGAAGGCCGCACTCCGGCCATGCAGCTCGACGTCTATCTCAAAGGCGGCTACTCGCGCCTGATTGACGCCGAGGGCCATTTCACTTCCATTACCGAACTGCTTGCTTCCGGCGACCTCGACGCTTCGCTCACCGACAAGTATCAGCTGCTCATCGACCGAATGGCTGCCACGGCCGACCCCGACGAGGTCAGCCGACTGGCCGATTCGGCCGAAACAGCTCTCTTCGAAGGCAACGGACGGCTGACACTCTACACCTGGGATGCCGACGGCACTCTGGCGCGCCGCGAATTCTCCACACGCTTCGAGGCCGACGGCATGACATTCACCGAACCGACCGACCAGATGTTTAACTTCAACAACCCCTACGGCGCCTGCAAGCGCTGCGAGGGTTTCGGCAAGACCGTAGGTATCGACGAGCGTCTGGTCATACCCGACCCCGGCAAATCGGTCTACGACGACGCTGTAGTGTGCTGGCGCGGTGAGAAGATGGGAGAGTGGAAGCAGATGTGCATCCGCGCGGCCTCAGCCGCCGGCTTCCCGATACATCGCCCCTACGCCGAATTGACTCAGCGGCAGAAAGACTTCCTGTGGCACGGCGGCTACGGCTTCGAAGGAATCGACGGCTTTTTCCGCATGGTCGAGGAAAATCTCTATAAGATACAATATCGCGTGATGCTCGCCCGCTATCGCGGCAAGACCGTGTGCCCCGACTGCCACGGGGCTCGTCTGCGCCCCGACGCTCTGTATGTGCGCGTGGCCGGCCAAACAATCGCCGACCTCGTGGCCATGCCCGTCGACCGCCTCCGCGAATTCTTCATCAATATCGACCTGACCGACCGCGAGCGCACAATTGCACGCCGCCTCTTGCCCGAAATCATAAGCCGCCTTACGTTTCTCTGCGACGTCGGCCTCGGATATCTCACGCTCGACCGTCTATCGTCGACACTCTCCGGCGGCGAAAGCCAGCGCATCAATCTGGCCACATCGCTCGGCAGTTCGCTCGTCGGCTCGCTCTACATTCTCGACGAGCCCAGCATCGGCCTCCACACCCGCGACACCGACCGCCTCATCAGCGTGCTCCGTAAGCTTCAGGGCATCGGCAATACGGTCGTCGTCGTCGAGCACGACGAGGAGATTATGCGCTCGGCCGACCATCTGATCGACGTCGGCCCCAAAGCCGGACGCCACGGCGGACAGATTGTCTACAACGGACCGGTGGCCCAACTCGACAAAGCCCGCGACAGCTACACGGCTGCCTTTCTCAACGGCGAACTGAAGATTGACGTCCCGAAACGTCGGCGTCCGTGGCGCGACGCCATCGAGGTGCGCGGCGCCCGCGAACATAACCTCAAGAACATCGACGTGAAATTCCCGCTCGGCGTCATGACCGTCGTCACTGGCGTCAGCGGCTCAGGAAAGTCAACCCTTGTACGCGACATCCTTTACCGCGCCCTGGTGCGCCATCTCGGCGACCCGTGCGATGCTCCGGGACTGTTCACGTCGCTCGGCGGCGACCTTAGCCGTATCAAAGCCGTCGAGTTCGTCGACCAGAACCCCATCGGCCGTTCCACCCGCTCCAATCCCGCCACCTATCTCAAAGCGTTCGACGAGATTCGCCATCTCTATGCCGACCAGCAGGGAGCCAAGCAGATGGGATTCGGCCCCGGCTACTTCTCGTTCAACGCCGAAGGTGGACGCTGCGAGGAGTGCAAAGGCGAGGGAACCATCACAATCGAAATGCAATTCATGGCCGACATCACAATACCCTGCGAAGCATGCCACGGCCAGCGCTACAAACGCGATGTGCTCGACATACTTTATCGAGGCAAAAACATCAACGACATTCTCAACATGACCGTCAACGAAGCCATCGAATTCTTCTCGGCCGACGAGGCAGGAGCTGCCGGACAGCGCATCGTGCGCCGTCTGCGTCCGCTTCAGGACGTCGGCCTCGGCTATGTGAAACTCGGCCAGAGTTCGTCGACTCTTTCCGGCGGTGAAAACCAGCGCGTCAAGCTCGCCTACTACCTCTCTCTCGAAAAGCAGATGCCCACCATGTTCATCTTCGACGAGCCGACGACCGGACTACATTTCAACGACATCAAGACACTCATGGCCTCCTTCGACCGCCTGATTGAAAAAGGCCACACCGTAGTCATCATCGAGCACAACCTCGACGTTGTCAAATGCGCCGACCACGTAATCGACATCGGTCCCGAAGGCGGCGAAGCCGGAGGCAACCTCGTGGCCGCCGGCACCCCCGAACAGATAGCCGCGTGCCCCGCCAGCTACACCGGCCGCTACCTCGCCCCCAAACTC
>CAYUYQ010000064.1:0-8223 GCA_964449335.1 uncultured Bacteroides sp.
ACGCCAAGGACAACGATATTGTGGTCAACGTCACCAAGTCGAAGAAACTCACCAACATGCGCGCGAGCGGTGCCGACGATAAAGCTCGTATCATTCCGCCGGTCGTCTTCTCGCTCGAAGAGGCGCTGGAGTATATCAAGGAGGACGAGTACGTGGAGGTGACGCCCCACCATCTGCGTCTGCGTAAGATCATACTCGACGAACTTGAGCGTAAACGCGCCAACAAGTAAAACCTTTATATCCCTCTCTTTTATCGGTTGATTGATGGAAGAAACCTTCCTTTTTATCATCGAGGTGATAGGCACGATTGCGGCTGCTATCTCGGGCATGCGTCTTGCTGCCACCAAGCATTTCGACTGGTTCGGGGCCTATACCGTCGGTCTGGTGACGGCTATCGGCGGCGGAACGTTGCGCGATGTTCTGCTTGACATCCCGGTGTTCTGGATGCAGACGTGGTGGTACCTGGCCGTGACGGCGCTCTCGCTGATTGTGGTGATAGTTTTCAAGAGCTTTCTTGTCAGCCGCGACCGTATGCTGTTTATTTTCGACAGTATCGGATTGGCGCTGTTTTGCGTAATCGGTATTCAGAAATCGCTGGCTATCGGCTATCCGATGTGGGTTGCGACGGTGATGGGTGTGATTACGGGCGCTTTCGGCGGTGTGATGCGCGATATCCTCATAAATGAGGAGCCTCTGATTTTCCGCAAAGATATTTACGCTACGGCGTGTCTGGTGGGAGCTTTGTCATATTGGATCATGATGGAAGTCGGCTGCGGGCCGATGGCGCAGCAGATTACCTGCATGCTTGTCATAATCATGATTCGCATCCTCACGCTACGCTTTAATCTCTCGTTGCCGATTCTAAACCGTACCATAGTGGTGAAACCCAAGAATAAAGACTGATTATACCTGTAATAAAGTAAAGAGTAAGGGCCGCCAGAATTAAGCTTTCTGACGGCCCCGGTTATTATTGGACCAATTAGATTAATTGGCCTTATTGGGCTAATTAGGCTAATTGGGTTGACTGTTTAGTTGAGCTGATTGACGGGTTGGGGTTTGAAACCGAGCCAGGTGCCTTTCTTCCAGAGATATTCGAGCGGGCCCTGACGGTGAGTCGCGAGCCAGCGGCGGCTGAAGAGCAGCAGGACGACGAAGACGGCTATACCGATGAGCAGCGTCTCAAATGCGCCGGTCTTGCACCATAGGTTGAAGCCGAAGTGATAGTAAAGAATCACGCCGATAATCGACTGCCCGATATAGTTGGTGAGACTCATGCGGCCGAATGCCATGATGAAGCGCTGGCCGCGATAGCCGTTGCCGGCGTGGAACCACGCGAGCATGAACGCGGCTACAAGCAGAGTCATAAACGCAAAGTTGTAGAGCATCGGCACGGCCACTCCATAGTAGGCTTGTATGGTTACGTTAGTAATGTGAGGTGGCACTACCGTTTTGAGCACGTGCAGAGGCAGACAGGCGAGAGCACTTGTCAGAAATGCACTAAGCCAGAACTTGCGGCTTGCGTCTGACTTCTCAAAGTAGGTTTTGCGGCCAAGCCACATGCCGAAGAGAAACAGAGCCGGTGTCTGGAACAGACGTCCCGCTTCCACCTGCCAGAAGTTGCTGTAGAGCTGACCGTTCCAGATGTTATTGGCGAGCGTCTGCCAGAGATTGCCGTTGCGCCCGACTTGTTCGGCCGAGGCTGCGAACTGTATGAATGTCGAATTGGTGTCGACATAGCCGGGGTGCATCATGGCATAGACAATTTTTGCCCAGCAATAAGGCTGAAGCATCAGGATAGCCGCTACGCAAAGTACCGTTCGGTTGCTCCACGATGAAGCCGGAATCAGTATCAGACCGCACACGGCGTAGAGCAGCAGAATATCACCGTTGTAGAACAAGGCGTGAAGCTGTGAGAATCCGACCAGCAGCAACATTCGCCACGCAAAACGCGCTCGGAAATCGGCGCCGCGACGCCGGGCGTTGCGCATCTGGATGAAAAAGCTGAAACCGAAGAGGAGCGAGAAAGTGGCGTAGGCCTTACCGGCGAATAGAAAGTAGATAAATTCTGTTGTCTTGGCGTCGAGCCACCGGAGCCATTCGGCCCGCGGCGCTGAGCCATAGAATATGTTGTAATGCTCAAGGCTATGGAGAAGCACGATAGCGAGCAATGCAAATCCGCGAAGCGCGTCTACTGCCTCAAGTCGGTAACCCGGCAGTTTTACTCCGGTTGAATTGGTTTGGTTCATCGGTGAATAGTTAAGGTTTATGTGATAAATACGGGGGGCAAAATTAGCCATAAATTACCCCCCCCATTATTTAACGTAATTTAACTTTATTCGATTCCGGGTCGCAGTTGTCGGGCCACGGCTCGAGCGCAGTTCATGCCGTCGATTGCCGCCGATACGATTCCGCCTGCATAGCCTGCGCCCTCGCCGCAGGGGTAGAGTCCGGCCATGTTGACAGACTGGAGCGATTCGTTGTCGCGGACAATGCGTACGGGCGACGAAGTGCGCGTCTCATCGCCAATCAGCACGGCATCCGAGGTCAGAAAACCGCGGTTTTTGCGCCCGAATTCGTCGAAGGCCTTGCGTAGCCGGCGGGCGATTGGTTCGGGGAGAAGCTGGTCGAGGCGTGAGGGGTGGATACCGGGAGCATATGAGGTGGCGGGGAGGGAGGTCGAGGGGCGACCGGCCACGAAGTCGGTCATGCGCTGTGCGGGGGCGTTCTGCGTGTTGCCCGATTCGGCATAGAAAGCGTGCTCGATATCTTCCTGAAATTTCATCATCTTGAGTTCGCCTGCACCGTGAGTGTCAGCAACGTCCTCAGGGAGAACCTCAACGACCATTCCCGAGTTGGCCCAGCGGGTGCCGCGGTTTGAGGGCGACATGCCGTTGACCACCATCTGACCCGGTGCGCTCGCAGCTGGGATTATGACACCTCCCGGACACATACAGAATGAGTAAACACCTCGGCCATCGACTCTTGTGAGCATCGTGTACTCGGCGGGTGGGAGAAATTTTCCGCGTCCTGACGGGTTGTGATAGCGTATGGAGTCGATGAGTTGCTGAGGATGCTCGAGTCTGACGCCTACGGCTATTCCCTTGGCTTGCAGTTGAGTGCCGTTTTCGGAAAGGAAGTGGTAGACGTCGCGCGCCGAATGGCCGGTGGCTAAAATGACGGGCCCGAAATAGCTTTTGCCATTACATTCGACCCCTCTAACGGTGCCGTCAGACACTATCAACGAGGTCACGCGGGCCTCGAAACGAACCTCGCCGCCGCAACGGATGATGGTCTGGCGTATGGCCTTGATGACTTCGGGCAGACGGTCGGTGCCTATGTGGGGATGGGCGTCGATGAGTATTTCGGGTTGTGCGCCGTGCTGATGAAATATGTTAAGCACCTTGTCGACCGGACCGCGCTTTTTGCTTCGCGTATATAGTTTGCCATCGGAGTAGGCGCCTGCGCCGCCCTCGCCGAAGCAATAGTTTGAGTCGGGGTCAACAACGCCTTCGCGGGCTATCCTGGCCATGTCGAGGCGGCGGGCGTCGACGTCCTTGCCGCGCTCAAACACCACCGGGCGCACACCGAGTTCAATCAGTTCGAGCGCCGCAAACAGTCCGGCGGGTCCTGCGCCGACTATGAGCGCCGTCGGTGCGTCGGCTGGCAGCGGACGGTATTCGACCGGCGTGGCTACGGGCGATTCGGGGGCCTGTTCGTCGATGTAGGCGTTGACGTTGAGAAGCACCATCACGCGTCGCTGGCGGGCATCAATCGAACGGCGGGTGATGACTACGTCTTTGAGCCGGTTGGCGTCGACGTTCAACTGCGTGCTCACGGCAGCGCGGAGCAGCATCGGTGTATAGGCTGTCTTAGGATCAAGCCTGAGCTGAAGCTGAGTTATCATTTTGGCGGGAGTTGGCTATGCGTCGGTTTTCGCGTCGCGTCATTATAATCAGCGTCACCACGGCAACGGCGAAAGCCACGGCATCAGATGCCGATAAGGCTCCCCAGACACCGTCTATACCGAAGAAACGCGGGAAAATCAGCAGAAACGGCAGCAGGAATATGAGTTGGCGGGTGAGCGAGAGAAATATCGATAGTTTCGGTTTGCCGACAGACTGAAAATAGTTCTGAATCACAATCTGACATCCTACGAGCGGGAAGGCTATGAAGTAGATTCGCGAGCCGTGTTCGGCTATGGCTATAAGCGTCGGATCGATGGTGAAGAAGCTGCAGATGGTACTCGGGAAAAACTCTGTGGCTATGAAGCCGATTGAGGTGATGATGACACCAATCCATATACCGATCATAAGCGTGCGTCGCACGCGGTCGTAATTGGCCGCACCGTAGTTGAAACCGAGAATCGGCTGCATGCCTTGGGTCACGCCGAAGACAATCATGACGAAAAACATCGATGTGCGGTTGAGGATGCCGTAGGCTCCGACCGACATGTTGCCGTCGTCGCCGCAATCGAGCAGCGCTTTATTGATAAACACCACTACCACGCATGCGCAGACGTTCATCAGAAACGGCGACAGACCGATTGCATAGATGCGACGCATGATGACGCCCGTCAGCCAGCGGTTGCCGCGCTTGAAGTGGATAAAGCTTTTCTTCGAGAGAAAATGGGCTATAACCCAGATACATGCCGCGCTCTGGCCACAGACGGTCGCGAATGCCGCGCCGCGTATCCCCCAGTCAAGAACGAAAATGAATATCGGAGCCAGAATCACATTGACTCCCACCGAAAGCAGGGCCGAAACCATGGCCTTGGTAGGATAGCCGGTGGCGCGCATTATATTGTTGAGGCCTATGAAGACGAAGGCTATCGGCGTGCCGTAGAGAATCACCTGCATAAACTCGCGGGCGTAAGGAAGAGTTTCGGGAGTGGCGCCGAACAGCGTCAGAATCTCGTCGAGAAACAGCAGGGTGAATCCGCCGAACACAAACGCGTGGATAAGGCAGAGGACAAAGACGTTGTTGACCACATCGGTGGCTCGTGACAGGTTTTTCTGTCCTAAAAATATCGAGGAGATAGTGGCACCGCCCACGGCCACAATCGTACAGAATGCAATCACAAGGTTCATCAGCGGGAATGTGATAGCGAGACCGGCAATAGCCATCGGACCGACACCGCGGCCTATAAATATACTGTCAACGATGTTATACAGCGATGTAGCTACGCTGGCTATGATGGCAGGAACGGAATACTGCACAAGCAGTTTCGTCACTGATTTAGACCCCAGTTCCATTGGGGAAGTAGTTGAAACGGCAGACATAAGCACATTGATTTATAGTGATAACACATTGCAGGCTGCTTTTGTGCTGTCAATGCTCACTGCAAAGTTACAAAAAAACAGGGAGAGCCATGATAGCCGATGTAGCTAAAATAGACTGACATTCTGAAACACGGAAGAATTCGGAATCCGGGTTACAGCCAACCGTATCTACGCTTTACTTTGGGCGAATACTGTTCGGATTCACGCAGCCATTCAAATATGTTACGGTGGTCTGCCGGAGTAAGCGCACCGCAATATTGCCCTTCGGCCAGCAGACGCGTTTTCTCAAGTTCGCGGACGTGACCCAAGTCAAGATACGACGGGTCTTTTTCCGGACGAATGATTGACGGATAATCAGCGTGAGTCAGCGGATATTGGCACGAAAGCCGCTCATAAGTGTTGATATATTTTCCGTTTATTTCGCTATTCATCAGGAAATATGCCACATAAAAACCGTATTCCGAAAATCCGACTACAAAGCAATACTTATTACGGTGGTCATAGCCGCCTTTTGGTGTGATGTCGTCCTCCCGTGTCAGGGGTAGGTAGAAGATATCGCCGAGTTGAATTTCGCGTGGGGTGCTCATCAGTTCAATGCTTGATCCAATTCGAGATTCTCTTTAATATAGGCAAGGGTGTTAGGTGAGGCACCTCCGGCCTCAGCAATCTCCAGTATTGTCATCACTCTAAGCTGAGGATCGGTCTGTGCACGGTCAAAGGCTGTTTTCCACGCTTTATCCTTATGGGAAAACTCTGATACATCTTCAGAATCCATATTTCTAAAGGTGTCTATATATTTATCAAGGCATTTTATCTCCGATAGCGAAAGTTCATCCATATCAGGCTTTTCGGTTGAAGTGATAATCTGACAATCTTCGCCCATCGTTACATGGATGTTCTCTCCGAACAGACTTAAATCTTCCGGGAGATTCTTCGAAAGTTCAATCAGCTTCAAGCCCTTACGGACGAATCCCGATACCGGGCCTTTCTGCCGGGCCTGGAATGTATCATCGATAATCGTGCGGCCGTAAAGCACCAGATGCTGCTGCTGGGCGTAATATAAAATCTTAAAGATTTTAATGTAGTCGATGCCTGCAGGGAAAGCATTGAGTATATACAATACGGCGGCTCTGATTTTTAAAATCTGATCTTTTGATTTCATAGTTGACAAAGATAAGGCTTTTCTTCTTTATAACAAAGCAGAAATTAAATAAGTTAGATATCTGATTAAGTCAAAATTGGGAGCGGGTGATTGCGGGGAGGGGGGATTTTTGTAAATTTGCGGGGAATTTAATTGATGACGATATGAAACGATATGCTGCGCTTTTCGATCTCGACGGTGTGCTGATTGACAGTGAGTCGACCTACAGTAAGTTCTGGACTCAGATTGACCGGGAGTATCCGACAGGTTATCCCGACTACGCCATGCGCATAAAAGGCACCACACTACCTATGATTCTCAAGGATTTTCCGGAGAGTCTCCATGAGGAAATCGTGAGCCGCATCAAGGAGTTTCAGGATAACATGCAGTTCACGCCGTTTGAGGGCGCGCGCGAGTTTCTCAGCCGGTTGCGTCAGCGCGGATTTGCCGTGGCTCTTGTGACGAGCAGCGACAGCTCGAAGATGGAGCGCCTTTTCGCTCAGCAGCCGTGGCTACGCGATGCGTTTGACTTCATAGTCGATGCGTCGATGGTGACCCGCTCGAAGCCCGACCCGCAGGGCTATCTGCTGGCGGCCGAGCGCGTAGGCTGTGAGCCGGCCGACTGCTTCGTGTTCGAGGATTCGCTGCAGGGCCTTAAAGCGGGTCGCTCGTCAGGCGCTACGGTCATAGGCATCGCTACCACCTATCCGGCCGAACGCCTCAAAGGTCTGGCCGATGAAATCTATAGTGCGGTGGCCGACATCGATATTGACCATCTCATAAGCCTTAAATCAAAGGCCTGAAAAATAGTATTGTCCGAAAATGGACGCTAACTCAAATGTAATGCTCTGAAAATCAATAGGGATTGACACAGCCTCAAAATTTTTATAGTTTTGAGGCATGGACAAGCAAATAGATAAATCGCAACTGCGGAAAGAACAGCGTGCCCGCCTTATCAAAGGGGGCCTGATTGGCGGCGGAATCATCGTCGCCGGAGTGATTTTATTTTCATGGTTCGGCAAGTCGGTCGACAGCCGCGACATCCGTTTCTCCGAGGCCGAGGAAGGCCCGCTGGAGACGGCTGTGGCCGCAACGGGCAAGGTCGTACCGGAATTCGAGGAGATAATCAATTCGCCTGTGACGACGCGCATAGTTAAGGTGTATGCGCAGCCGGGCGACACCGTGAAAACGGGCACACCTCTGCTTCAGCTCGACCTCGAATCGGCCGAAACAGACTACGACAAACTGCTCGACCAGCAACAGATCAAAGAGCAGGAGCTCACCCAGCTTCAGCTCGACAACCGCACCCAGCTAAGCGAACTCGCCATGCAGATTGAGGTCAAGGAGATGGAGCTTAACCGTTTGCAGGTCGAGGTGGAAAACGAGCGACGCCTCGACAGCCTCGGCTCCGGGACGGGCGACCGCGTGCGTCAGGCCGAGACGTCGTTTGCCACATGCCGCCTCGAGCTCCGTCAGCTCCGCGAGCGTCTCGCCAACGAAAAGCTGCGCATGGCTGCTGCCGAAAAGACTCAGGAGCTCAATCTGAGCAGCTTCCGCAAGGATGTGGCGCTTCAGCGGCGCACGCTCGACCAGGGCCGCATACCGGCGCCTCACGACGGAGTGCTGACCTTCCTCTCCAACGAAATCGGCAGTCAGATTGCGGCCGGCGAGAAAGTGGCCGTGGTGTCGGACCTGACGAGCTTCAAGGTGCAAGGTGAGGTGGCCGAAGGCAACAGCGAGAAAGTGGCAATAGGCGCCGAGGTGAAGGTGCGCATAGGCAGCACGGAGCTTAAAGGCGTAGTG
>CAYUYQ010000064.1:8323-11310 GCA_964449335.1 uncultured Bacteroides sp.
TTCGTGGAGGTGGTGTCGGGGCTGCAGCCCGGCGACCGCGTGGTGGTAAGCTCGCCTGAATCAATTGACAGATACAATAAACTAAAGATTAAACAATAATGGCAATTATCAGACTCAAAAACATCGGAAAGGTATTCCGCACCAAAGATGTGGAAACCACTGCTCTCGAAAACGTGAACCTCGAGGTCAACGAGGGTGAATTTGTAAGTATAATGGGCCCTTCGGGTTGCGGTAAGTCAACGCTTCTCAATATCCTGGGACTGCTGAGCACACCGACCACCGGCACTGTTGAGATTCTTGGCACAGATTGTAGTAAAATGTCGGACACGGCGCTCGCTCACTTCCGCAACAAAAACCTCGGGTTCGTTTTCCAGAGTTTCCATCTGATTCCGTCGCTCACGGTAGCTGCCAACGTGGAGCTTCCGCTGGCCTACCGCCAGGGACTTTCGGCCACGCAGCGCCGCGACAAGGTGGAGGATGTGCTCAAGCGCCTTGAAATGTCGCACCGCATTAAGCATCTACCCTCGCAGCTGTCAGGCGGACAGTGTCAGCGTGTGGCGATAGCCCGTGCCATAGTAGGCTCGCCCTCGATAATCCTTGCCGATGAACCTACGGGTAACCTCGACTCGAAGATGGGTGCCGAAGTGATGGCTCTCCTTCACAAACTCAATAAAGAAGACGGCATAACAATCGTGATGGTGACCCACAACGAAGCGCAGGCCGAAGAAACCGACCGCATAATCCGCTTCTTCGACGGCCGTGTGATCTCTTAACTCAATCCACCCACAGATACCGAGACAATATGAAATCAAAAATACTACAGATACTTTACGACCTGAAGCATCAGCCGGTAATCAGCGGCGTGACGCTGATAGGTACATCGCTGTCAATCTTCCTGATAATGATAGTGGTGATGATTCAGCAGGTGCCGGTGCTGCCGTTCGCCCCTGAATCAAACCGCCCGCGCTTGCTGCTGGGTGCAAATCTTCATATGAAAACAAACGGTGGAAAAGGAGACATGTCTGCCGGATTGAGTCAAGACACAGCCAGAAAACTTTATGATGGCCTTGATGGAGTAAAACATGTCACTTATTTTCAGAATTATGGAGATAAAGTTGATGTATTGGGTCCGACAGGTGAATTAATCCTTGTGAAGACCCGTCATGCTGACTCAGAATATTTTAATGTGTTTGATCATACATTATTGAAAGGCCGCTATTATACAAAAGCCGAATCCGATGCACTGCTAAATGTCGCCGTGATTTCTGAATCAACTGCATTTAAGCTTTTCGGAGATGCAAATCCCATTGGTCAGACATTTCAATATGCATTCAAGCCCTATAAGGTACTCGGAGTGGTAAAGGACAGCTCACCTTTGGCTACCTTGGGTTCCGGCGATATTTTCATACCGACATCTGCGGATGACAATGGAATATGCTGGAATAAGGTAATGGGATCTCTTGCGGCTGCAATGGTTGTTGAAGACGGGGTTGATTTCGAACATGTACGCAATCAGGTGAAAGCACGCTATGCTGAACTTAGCTCTGAGGTGGCTCCCGATGATATGGAAGCCGTCTATCACGAGCAGCCCTATGACATACATACAATTGCAGACGGAATAGGAGGAACAAATCAGACACCCGATACGACGAAGGGGAAAAGAGTAAGACTACTGATATATTCGGTTCTTCTTCTTGTTCCGGCTATAAATCTGAGCAGTATGCTCCATAGCCGTATGCGTCGGCGAGTCAGCGAAATAGGTGTCAGACGGGCGTTTGGTTGCACCCGCAGAAGAATTATTACAGATATAATAAGTGAGAACCTGATTGTGACTATTGTAGGTGGTATTATAGGATTCCTTTTCGGATTAATATTCGCTTCGTCTTTTGAAGGATTGTATGCTACGTCTACCAGTTTGGGTAGTGGGGTGACACCGTCATTATCAACGTTGCTTAACTGGAAAATAATTGTCACTGCATTAGGAGTCTGCTTTCTGTTAAATATCATCAGTGCAGCTGTCCCTGCATGGCAGGCGTCCAGAGTTAATGTTGTTGAAGCTATTAATGCCAATAAATAAATCGACAGAACTATGAAACGATACTTAATACAGCAGATGCGCAATGAGTGGCGTAGTAATCTGTGGATGATAATAGAGATTGCCATCGTTGCAGTAGTCCTCTGGGCAATATTCAGTTTTTTTGCACAAATTGTCGCTATAAAAACTCAAGATTACGGTTACGATACAACAGATGTCCTGATGGGATATATAAAAACTGCTCCGAGTGAAAACCAAACGGAAAATGATTATGAAACTACGATAAGAAACAGGGATAATCTGATATTGAATCTCAGGCAGAATCCTTATGTGGAATTAGTTGGAATAGGTTCAAACCCTATGCCTTATAACTTCAATTTCGAGGGAGTTCAGGCTTCATTTAGGGAAGATACAATCTACCATTATGTAGGTGGATTGAAACGTGTCATTAGTCCTGAGATTGTAAAGATTATCCGCTTGAAATCGCTTGATGGGAAGACCACAGAGCAGCTTGCTGAAGTCGTCGAAAAGGGGGAGATAATACTCGGTAATATTGATCCCAATATGCGGGATGATTATTCAGATTTCGAGCTGTTTCTCAATCGTCGAGTTGCTCTAGACGGTGACACATCAAAAGTATACTATATTGGAGCGCTTGCAAAATCAATGCACAGGTCGGATTATGAGTCATTGTTTTTCCACACATTGTACTATCCTCAGGCTAAAAACGAATGGGCGAGTGAAGTTGTAATCCGCGTAAAGGAAGGGAAAGCTAAGGAATTCCTTGCTTCGTTAAAACAATCCGATATAAAGGTCGGCAATGTATATGTCTCCGATATAATGGAGTTAAGCAGTATGGCTGATAGAGCTAATCTTAATATGGACAATATGGTGCGAAATGCGGCGGTTTGCGCCGGATTTATGCTGCTGGTGGTGTTCTTGGGATTCTTGG
>CAYUYQ010000065.1:0-11305 GCA_964449335.1 uncultured Bacteroides sp.
CGCGGGTCACGTCGTACATGTGGAGATAAGCCTGAACGTGGCAAGCCACGAAGTTGGGGGTGTTGACCAGATAGGTCGAGCGGATGGGCTCGTCGCCGAAGCGGAGGTGCGAGCAGGTGAAGCCGCCCGATTTCTTCGAGTCGTAGGCGAAGTAGGCCTGGCAGTATTTCGAGGTGTTGTCGCCGATAATCTTCACGGAGTTCTTGTTGGCGCCAACCGTACCGTCGGCACCGAGGCCGTAGAATTTGGCTTCGTAGGTGCTCTTGCCGGAGAGGGCTATTTCCTCAACGGGGGGAAGCGATGTGAAGGTTACGTCGTCGATGATGCCGAGTGTAAATTTGTCTTTGGGCTCGGGGAGAGCAAGGTTCTCGAACACCGAGATGATGAGGGCCGGAGTGGTGTCTTTCGAAGCCAGACCGAAGCGGCCGGCGATAATCTTGGGAGCGTCGGCTACGCCTGAATATGCTTCAACCACGTCGAGGTAGAGGGGATCGCCTGCGGCGCCGGGCTCTTTCGTGCGGTCGAGGACGGCTACGGTCTTCACGGTCTTGGGCATTGCAGCGAGCAGATGCTTGGCCGAGAAGGGACGATAGAGGTGCACGGCAATCATGCCCACCTTTTCGCCGTTGGCCATCAGATGGTCGATAGCTTCCTGTGCGGCCTGGGTAACGGAACCCATGGCGATGATTACGCGCTCGGCTTCGGGATGACCGTAGTAGTTGAAGAGGTGGTATTCGCGGCCGGTGATAGCCGAGATTTTCTGCATGTAGTCCTCAACGATTTCGGGAACGGCCTCGTAGTATTTGTTGCAGCTTTCGCGGTGCTGGAAGAAAACGTCGCTGTTTTCAGCCATGCCGCGGGCCACGGGAGCTTCGGGGCTGAGGGCGCGGGCGCGGAATTCGGCCACGGCGTCCATGTCGACGAGCGGAGCGACTTCGTCCTGCTCGATCATTTCGATTTTCTGAATCTCATGCGATGTGCGGAAGCCGTCGAAGAAGTTGACGAAAGGCACACGGCTCTTGATCGTTGCGAGATGAGCCACGGCCGAGAGATCCATCACTTCCTGAACGGAACCTTCGGCGAGCATGGCGAAACCGGTCTGACGCACCGACATCACGTCCTGATGGTCACCGAAGATGCTCAGCGCGTGCGAAGCGAGCGTACGGGCCGAAACATGGAAAACGCAGGGGAGGAGCTCACCGGCGATTTTGTACATATTGGGAATCATCAGGAGCAAGCCCTGCGATGCGGTGTAGGTGGTGGTCAGCGCACCTGCCTGGAGAGAGCCGTGAACAGCACCTGCGGCGCCGCCCTCAGACTGCATTTCCTGTACGAGAACAGTCTCGCCGAAGATGTTTTTGCGTCCGGCAGCAGCCCATTCATCGACGTACTCAGCCATCGTTGACGACGGCGTGATGGGATAGATGGCTGCCACTTCCGAGAACATATACGAGATATGCGCTGCGGCCTGGTTGCCATCACAGGTCAAGAATTTTTTACTCATAAGATTTGAACTGTAATTTATAGAATGGATAGATTTTAAGTCGGTTACACACACTAAGCCGTGTCCGCGCCCGTAGGCTGCGGCCCGGTGGCGGATATTAGCCACCGCGAAGTTAAGGAAAAATCGCAAAAAAGCAAAGTTTTTCTACAGATACACACCTCAGTATGTCCATTCTATCGGCGCGCGGCGTCAGTTGCCCCCTCCGGCACTTCCACGCGACATTCCGCCCACCACGTCGTCGTTGGATATGCCGTTGACTTTCTTGACGGTGGCGTTGAGCTTTCCGAATCGATAGGAGATAGAGAAGGAGAATGAGCGCTTGCCGTAGCTTGTTGACTCGGAGTAGCCGGAATAGGGCGTGTTGACCATATAGGAGATGTAGGTGCGTTTGTCGGAACTGAATGGATTGTTGGCGCTTAAGCGTACGGTCAGGCGGTCTTCTTTCAGGAACGAACGCTGGAGTATAAGAGTGTGGAAGATGCACGATGACGTCGGCTGCTTCGATACGCTGTAAAGACCTATGCCACCGTCCCAGTAATTTATCGTGCCGATTAGCGAGAGTTTCCACGGTATGCGCTGCATGATGCGGCCGAACAGCGATTTTGACCATCCGTGGTTGCGCAGCCCGAGCGACGGATTGGCAAAATAACTGTAGCTCAGGTCGCCGTTAAACATTATCGAGGTTTTGGGCGTGGCCGACCACTGCACGAACAGGTCGGTGTTGAACATGCGGTTTTTACCGCCGTTGACGAACGAACTGTAGAGGTGGTCGTCAATCGAAGTGTCGATGGAGATGATGTCGTTGGAACTGAAGTAGTAGCCGGCGCTGAAATCGAGGTTGAGCTTCGACGTGAACAGGCTGTAGTTGAAGTTAAGCGACTGATTGCGTACGCTGCTCAGGTCGGGGTTGCCCTGCGAAGTGCTTGTGGGCGAAGAGTTGACGGCCGGATTGAGATAGTTGATGCCGGGGCGGTTGATGCGCGAGCCGTAGGTCAGACGCATGGAATTGCTCTGGTTGATGTTCAGCGATATTCCGGCGTTGGGCACCCAGTCGTTGAGCGAGCTCGCAAAGTCGGGTTGGGTGCCGTCTTTATATTTGGCCGACAGACGTGAATACTCGTAGCGAACGCCTGCACGCAGACCCAGAGGCCCGATGTTGACGCGATAGTCGGCAAAGGCTGCGCCCACCTGAGTGATGTGGGAGAAGTCGGTGTGAGTGTCGCGCACGCCGATATAATGCTGATTGGTGATGCTGTGGTTGTCGCGGTAGATATATTTGGCGCCAACGTCGAGCGTGTGTCCGCTCCATAGCGGTCGCGTCCAGTCAATCTGAAGCGTATGCTCGGTCTGATTGAGGTCGGAGTGGGAGTTGACGCCTGTGTAGTCCACGGGCATGTTTTCGGTGTCGGTGTAGTCGGATTTGGAGTCGCTTTTGCTGCCGTTGCCCGAAATCATGTAGGAGAATGTGATTTTTTCGCCCTGACGGTGAGTGGAGCGCTGATAGTTGAGGCTGCCGTTGAGATTGAGGCCACGGTATGGGTCGGTCACGCTGTAGGAATCGTAGCTGTAGATGGCGTCTCCGGCCGGATTGAGCAGCCCGGTAGTCGAATTTGACCGGTTCGTGAAGCTATGGATGAAGCCCGAAAACTCGGCTGTGAGAAGATTGAGCGTGTCGAGTTCGAGACTCATGTCGAGACCGAAATAGCCGTAGTCCGCCGAGCCTTTCGATTCGGAGGAGCTTACTGATTTATTGCCCGTGTCGTCGAAAACGCGTTCGGAGTATTGGCGCGATTTTCTGGCACGGCTGGGGTTCCATCCTCCTCCTCCGTAGAACGAGAAGGTGAATTTGTCGATTTGTGACGTCAGCCAGATATTGGGCGTCGGGACATTCTGGTTGGTGGTGTAGTTGAGACTGGCATTTCCCATCACGCCTTTTATCACCGTATTCTCCAGCGTGACGATGTTGAGTATCATTCCTCCGCCTTCGGCGTCCTCGCGCGCTCCCGGATCGGTGATGACTTCGATTTTCTTAATCATCGCGGCCGGAATGGATTTGAAAATATCTTTGGCGTTGTTGGTAAACGAGTTGTTCTGGCGCCCGTTTTTGTAAATCTTGAAGTTGCTCGAACCCTTGATTTTGATTGTGCCGTCGGGGTCAACGCTCACCATCGGCACTTTGCGTAGTGTCTCCTCGAGCGTGGAGGTCTTGGATTCCTCGTCGGCCTGCACGTCGTAGCCTATACGGTCGATTTCGCGCGTAATCAGCGGGCGGCTGGCGGTTACGGTCACCTCGCCGAGCAGATTGCCTGAGGCGGTGGTGACGATGCGACCCAGATCGGCCACGGGCTTCGACTCGCTCACCTCGAAATCGCGCACCACTGGGTCTTTGCCTACGGAGTTGAGCGTGAAGCGGTATTTGGCGGCTTTGGGGAGAGTTTTGTCGAAGCGTCCGGCTTCGTCGGTCACGCCCATTACGGCAGGTTTCAATGTGTCGGGCATGGCAAAAATGCGTATGGTGGCGTAGGCCTCGCCTTCTCCGAGTGAATCGACTGCCTGACCTTTTACTGAATATGGGGTGGCAGAGACTGACATTCCTGTCATGAGGCAAAGCAGTGCGATGATGTTTTTTTTGAATAGCATGCTGAATGTGATAATTAGTTAGAACGACTGGTCGGCTTCAGAGGAGCCGTTACTTATATATGACACAAAGAGCATGCCATTCGTTACATCGGCCCGCGATTTTTTTGAGAAAATCGCGGGCCGACAGAATAAAGATTGGTCGAATTAGTCTAATTGGCTAAATAGGCCAATTAAAAATCGGTTGGTTAGAGGGTCGGTGAGCCGAAGCAGTAGACGTTGCCGCCGAAGTCGGTGGCAATAAGCATATTGCCCGAGGCGGCCACGGAGCTGAAAATGGGAGCGCCGGTAGCATAGCGCCAGCGCACACGGCCTTTATCGCGCTCTACGCCGTAGATTGAGCCGTCGGATGCTGCCACAAATATTCGGTTGCCGGCAGCGATGGGGCTCGTCTCGATGGTGGTCGACACGGAGCGGGTGTAGGGCCCGGTATATACGAGAGCGTCGCCGGTGGCGGCCGTCCACTTCACTTCGAGTGTCGAAGCGTCGAGGGACACGAGACCGCTGTTGGTCGAACCGAAAACGATTTCGTTGCCGGCCAGGAGCGGGGTGGAAGTGACGTCGACCTTAACCGGAAGTTCCTTGCGGGAGATAATGCGGCCGGAAGTAACGTCGATTAAGAAGAATGACTGACGCGAGGGAAGATAGGCCACGCCGTTGATTATTACGGGGGATGCGCCGCGGTCGCTCAGGCCGTCGGAGCCGACCGACCATAGCTTTTTACCGTTAGACTCGGCATTGCCGAAGAGAGCGCTCCACTGGGCTCCGCCAATCACCACACCGTCGCCTACGGAGAGTGTCGAGGTCGTTCCCTCGGCCTGACTCCACTCGGTGTTGAGCCAGAGTCGGCGTCCCGTGGGCACATGATAGGCCGAAAGGCCGCGGCCCGTGCCGGCAAAGAGCGTGTCGCCCTTGGTGGCGAGGCCTTCTATCAGTGCTGCATACCAGCTCACGGGCAGGCGGTCGGTCCATGCTGTCGAGCCGTCGGCGCAGTTCACGGCATAGAGGTTGCCGAGTACATCCTGCGCCAGCACCTTATTGTCGGCTATGGCAATCGTGTTTTTAATCGAAGCCTTGACGGGATAGCGCCACGCTATCGAGCCGTCGGCAATGTTGAGCGCATAGATGGCTGCGCGGCCTTTATCGTCTTCGTCGACCGAGGCTGTATAGATGCGGCCGTTGTGAAGCAGGGGTGAGGTCATATAGATGTTAGAGCCGACGTTGGTCACCCATGCAAGCGAAGGGATGCTGTCGAGCGTGGCGTCGGTCATGCCGCCGCTGTGGGCGGCGTTGCCGAGCAGATTGTCCCAGTTGGCTCCCGGCGTCACGTTGACGGCCGTGGGTGAGTAAGTGAAGTCGGATGCACGCTCAAGACGGTCGCCGTTGTTCATCACTACGCTGGCTTTAATCGTCAGCCGGCGTCCTTCGAGCGCTGACGGGATTTCAAGCGGCGCGGTCCATGTCCAGTCGGTGGCTTGCGTCAGAGAGCGGGGAGTTGTGACGGGTTTGCCGTTGAGGTAGCAGGTGTAGCTGACGCTTTTCACGCGCGAGATTGAGGAGTAGGCGTTGACAGTGACGGTGCGCGCCGATGTTGTCCCAAAAGGAGCGGCGATTACCGCATGATCGCGGATGTAGGAGTAGCGGAGGTCTGTTGTCGAGTTGCCGTTGCGGTCTACGTTGACCACGCGGTAGGCGCTCGTCGAGTGGTCGATGCCGCCCTTGTCGGGGGTCGACGTACACATGACGAATACTCCCGGCGCGCTCTCGTGCTTGTGGTTTATGTGATAATGGCCGTAAATCCAGCCCTTGAGATTATAGTCAGTGAGGTTGAGGCTGTCGGTGCGCCCTTTATAGGTGAAATCCCCGGCCGAGAAGGGGATGTCGTGGTTGAAGATGTAGACCGGCGTTCCCGGCGCTACATTGGCGAGGTCGTTGCGGAGCCAGCGGATGACCTGGTCGGTGTTGTAGGACGGTGCATGGTCGCCGCCGGCCATCGGGGTGACGACGTAGTGCGTTCCGGCAACGTCGAAAGAGTAATACACCGGGCCGTAGAGGCTTTCGAATAGCTCCTCGCCGTATTTGCCGCGCACGAGGTCGTGGTTGCCGATGCAGTAGAATACCGGTACACCCATAGTGGCGGTATTCATCAGCCGGATATGCTCGTTGAGGCCGTCGGCATAGCATATATCGCCGGTGTGGACTATAAAAGCAGCGCCTTCGTTGGCAGCGTAGCGGCGAAGGTCGTCAACCCAGTCCTCATTCCGGGCCGTGTTGAAAATTTCGGTGTCGGTCACCTGAATGAAACTGTGGGAGCCGTCGCGGGTAATACGGGCATCGTAGGGGATAAGCGCGAAATCATACGACGTCACGGCCGGGTCGATGGCCACATAGTGGCGGTTGTGGGTCATATAGCCCGAAGGGGTGGTGACGAACACGAATCGTTCACGGTCGTGGCCCGGGAGAGTGAAACGGCCGTCGGCATCGGTCTTCACAACGTTGAGGCCGTCAGACACACTGACGCCTTTCATCGGTTTTTCGCCGCGGTCGAGCACTCCGTTGGCATTGGTGTCGGCGAATACCCGGCCCGAATAGTCGGCTCGGGCAGCCGACGCCGTCAGAATCAGCGCGGCGATAGCCGCCGGCCGCAAAAACTTATAGCTTGCACTCATTTTATATAATAGCTTGGAGGGTTAATCTTCAAATCTCATGCGAATAAAAATTCAGTACGAAATAACAAAAGATTTTCCAAACACGAAACCCATCATAAAAAAGTCCAAGAAAATAGCCGAATAAGCCTATTGCCTCTCCTCAAAGCTATAAATGCGATGATAACGTCAGGCGAGGTTGGCGCGGACGCGGTTGATGAAGGCGGTCATTGCGGCGGGGTCGCGGCGCTTGACGATGTCGCGTAGCTCGGAGAGGTTGGCTATGATGAGGTCGAGTTTCTCGGGGGTGAGAGGATTGAAGAGGATTTCGGAGAGTAGGAAGTCGTCTTCGCTCATGAGGCCGCGGGCTATCGTCATGTGGCGCTTGAAGGTCGTGCCGGGTGCATCCTGATGCTTCATGACGGCTCCGAAAGCGAGGGTGGAGGCGAAGGGGATGCTCAGGGAGTAGGCTATTGTCTCGTCGTGCTCGGTGAAGGTGTATTCGACTATGTGGAGATGTAGCCGGCGGTAAAGGTCGTGGAAGAATACGCGCCCCAGATGGTCGCCCTCCTTGATTATCACCACGTTTTCGTCGGTCAGATTGCTGAGCGAGGCAAACGTGGGGCCAAACATTGGGTGGGTCGAGACGAACGGATGGCCGCACGTGGCGTAGAATTCCGGAAGTCCGGTCTTTACCGAGGCAATGTCGCTCAGTATGCACCGCTCGGGCAGATAAGGCATCACGCTTTCAAAGGCCGAGATGGTATATTTGACCGTGGCGGCGTTGATGACGAGTTCGGGAGCGAACGCCTCGACCTGCGCGGGATCGGTGAAGCGCTCGACGTTGAAGGTGAAGCGCAGACGCTCGGGGTTGGTGTCGAGCACGGCTACCTGATGGTCAAACGAAAGCAGGTCGCAGAAAAACGAGCCCATTTTTCCGGCCCCGATTATTAGTATTCGCATAGCGTTTGGCGGTGTTATTCGGTTTTACCTTCGAGTATGTCAATCTGCTGGCGCACTGACTCTTCGTGTATGGCCGAAAGGACGGTGCGGATGAAATCGGCCGACATGCCGAGCTCCTCGCTCTGGTTGGCGCGGGAGTTGAGTATGTCGTCGAAGCGGCTTGTCTGGACCACGGCCATCGAGTGCTCCTTTTTATAGCGGCCGATGTCGCGGCAGACGGCCATTCGGCGGCTGAGCACGTCGAGCAGTTCGTTGTCGAGGCGGTCAATCGTCTGTCGGAGCTGCCGTAGGCTCTCGGTGGTCTGCTTGGCATCGCGCATCACGAGATGGTCGAGGATTACGCCGAGCACTTCGGGCGTCACCTGCTGGTCTTTGTCGCTCCAGGCCGAGTCGGGTGAGCAGTGGCTTTCGATGATGAGGCCGTCGAATCCCATGTCGAGGGCCTGCTGCGAAAGCGGGGCTATGAGTTCGCGTTTGCCGCCGATGTGGCTGGGGTCGCAGATTACTGTGAGGGCGGGGAAGCGGCGGCGCAGCTCGATTGGTATATGCCACTGGGGCTGATTGCGGTAGAGATGTTTGCCGTAGGCCGAAAATCCGCGGTGGATGGCTCCGAGGCGGCGCACGCCGGTGTTGTAGATGCGCTGCAGGGCGCCAATCCATAGCTCGAGGTCGGCGTTGACGGGATTTTTGACGAGCACGGTGAGGGCCGATGGGTCGCGCTCGGCGATAGCGTCGGCAATCTCCTGCATGGCAAAGGGGTTGGCCGAGGTGCGCGCACCGATCCAGAGCACGTTGATGCCACTGTCGATGGCGGCGAGCGTGTGGGCGCGGTTGGCCACTTCGGTGGCGGGAATCATGCCTGTTTCAGCGGCTACGCGCTGCATCCAGGGGAGTCCGACGAGTCCTACGCCCTCGAAGCCTCCGGGGTGGGTGCGGGGTTTCCATAGTCCGGCGCGGAACACCCGCAGACCGGTTGCCGCGAGGCTGCGGGCTGTGTCCATGACCTGCTGTTCGCTCTCGGCGCTGCACGGTCCGGCTATCACTATGGGGCGGCGTGTGCCGATGGTGTCGTTTATGATGGGGAGAATGTCGTTCATTGCTGTGTGGTTTTAGAGTTTGTAATGCGGTTGAGGGCTTCGTTGAGTCGCTCGGGGGGAGCGCAGAGCGAGATGCGTATGTAGCGGTCGCCGTTGGAGCCGAAGATAAATCCGGGAGTGAGGAACACGCGGCAATCGCGGAGCACGCGGTCGGCCATCGCCTCGCTGCCTGTCTCGCTGTCGGGGATACGTCCCCAGAGGAACAAACCGCGCTGAGCGGGGTCGAAGGTGCAGCCCAGAGCAGTCATTATCCGCTCGGCCACGGCGCGGCGCTCGGCATAGGAGGTGTTGAGGTCGGCAAACCATGCGTCGTCGGCGTCGAGAGCGGCGGCCGCAGCGAGCATCGCGGGCTTGAACTGGCCGGAATCGACGTTGCTCTTCACTTTCAGAATCCAGTTGATAAACTGCGGATTCGATGCCACCATGCCCATGCGCCAGCCGGCCATGTTGAATGTCTTGCTGAGCGAGTTGAGTTCCAGAGCGATGTCGGTTGCGCCGGGAATCTGCAGGATGCTCATCGGGGCGTCGTTGAGTATGAAGCTGTAGGGGTTATCGTGGGCTATCACTATGCCGTGGCGCCGGCCGAAATCTACGGCCTGCTCAAAGACACGGCGTGTGGCCGGTGTGCCGGTGGGCATGTGGGGGTAGTTGAGCCACATAAGTTTTACGCCGTCGAGCGGCATGCGCTCAATGGCTTCGAAATCGGGCATCCAGCCTCGGTCGGCCGTCAGGTCGTAGGACACGACGCGTGCGCCGACAAGGCGGCTCGCAGAGGAGTATGTCGGGTAGCCGGGATTGGGCACCAGCACGCCGTCGCCGGGATTGAGGAAGGCGAGCGATATGTGCATTATACCCTCTTTTGAGCCGATGAGGGGCAAAATCTGTGTGGCCGGGTCGAGCTCCACGCCGTAGTGGCGGCCGTAGAACCGGGCCCACGCGCGGCGGTAGACGTCGAGTCCGGCCGTTATCTGGTAGCCGTGGGCCGAGGGCTGCGCGGCGGCTTCGCGGAGGGTGGAGGTGGCGGAGGCGGGAGGAGGCATGTCGGGACCTCCCACGCCGAGCGACACGATGTCGGCTCCGGCGGCATTGAGGGCGGCCACTTCTTTCATTTTGCGTTGCAGGTAGTATTCCTGAACCGAAGCAACGCGGTCTGACGGTGTAACTATCATTGTGTAAACTGATTTTGAATCTTTGTGGATTATCGTTTTAGTTGCCGATGGCGGGCGAGGGGGCTTCGGTGTAGAGGCCAAGCTCGCGGAAGTCGTTGAGCAGCGGGGTGATTGCCGTGATGGCCTGATGGTAGCGCACCGGGTCGTCAAACGTCAGGTCGACGTAGAAGCGGTATTCCCACTCGCGGCCTACGATGGGCGTCGACTGGATTTTGGTGAGATTAACGTCGTAGAACGACAGGATGGTGAGCACCTTCGACAGCGCTCCGTGGGTGTGGGGGAGCGAGAACACGAGCGAAGCTTTGTCGGCTTTCGACGTAGGCGGGGCCAGCTCGCGGGCTATCAGCGGGTCGGCCAGCAGCAGAAAGCGGGTGAAATTATGCTTGTTGGTCTCGATTCCGTCGGCGAGCACGCTGAGTCCGTAGAGTCCGGCGGCGTAGGGACTGCAGACGGCGGCGTGGCCCGACAGCCGGCGGGCGGCAATCTCGCGGGCGCTTCCAGCCGTATCGTTTTTCTCGACCATGCGCATGGCCGGATAGCGGCGCAGGAACTGCTCGCACTGCATCAGCGCCATGGGGTGGGAGTTGACCTCGGTAATATCGCCGATTGATTCGCCGGGGAGAGCGCAGAGGCAGTGGGAGATGCGCACCTTGTGCTCGCCGACAACGCGCACGTTGGTGCGTCGAATGAGTTCGTGGTTGGGGAGTATGCTTCCCGCAATGGTGTTTTCGATGGCCATGATGCCTATTAGCGAGGCGTCGGCAGTCATAGCGTCGGCCAGATCCTGAAACGTTTCGCACTCCACTATATCAATCGCGCGTCCGCGGGCGCGGAAGTATTCGCGGGCCGCTGAGTCGTGGAAGCAGCCTGCTTCGCCCTGGATGGCTACGCGCAGGGTCGGCTGCGGTGCCGCTGTATTGTCGGTGTTGATTGTGCTCACTGTCGTCGTTGTATTATAAAAATTTGACCCGCTTGCGCTGCGCAGGCGGGTCGGTTGGAAAACTGTATCTTATCGGTTGACTTTCGATTTTCGCGCGATGGCCCGCTTCTATTCGCTCTGAATAAAATAATAACCAAAAAAGTATGCGTAAAATCGGGTGGTCATCATATATAATCACTGGTTGTACGCCGCAAAGATAAGAATAATTCCGAAATAATCAAAATCAGGATGTGCTGGGAAATCGCTTGAATCGTAATCAGATTTATCGAATCAATTAGTCTAATTGGTTTTTGAAAGGACTTTAGCGATGACGGGGAGGGCGGCGCGCTCCATGACGGTGTAGCCGTCGG
>CAYUYQ010000066.1:0-11139 GCA_964449335.1 uncultured Bacteroides sp.
CACAATGCGGTGTTCCGGATCGTAGCTGATAGCGGTGCGCTCTACCACAGAGGTCAGATGTCCGTCCTTGTCGGTGGTGCAGACGCCGCGGGCCACGGAGCCGTTTTCGGTCATGGTGTTGCCTACGCGGAAACCTACCATGCAGTAGTCGCCCTTGCGGTCGTGCTCGCGTGAAAGCTCCTTGGCTATTACTTCAAAAGCGTTGCGGCCATAGAAGTCGTCGGCGTTGATAACCGCAAACGGCTCTTTGATGGCGTCTTTGCCCATGAGCACGGCGTGGTTGGTGCCCCAGGGTTTGGTGCGGTCGGCCGGGCAGGTGTAGCCTTCGGGCAGGTCGTCGATTGACTGGAATACTACTTCAACGGGAATATGGCCTTCGTATTTTGAGAGAATCTTTTTGCGGAAATCTTCTTCGAAATCTTTGCGGATTACGAATACCACCTTGCCGAAGCCGGCATGAATGGCGTCGTAGATTGAATAGTCCATGATTGTTTCGCCGTTGGGGCCGAGGGGGTCAAGCTGTTTGAGACCGCCGTAGCGGCTTCCCATTCCGGCTGCAAGCACAAAGAGTGTGGGTTTCATTGCTGTCTGATTTTATTTTGTTGAAATATGAAATACAATTGTCTGGTCGTAGGTCTGGCCGGGGAGGAGGAGCGGTGAGGGGAACTGCGGCTGGTTGGGGGCGTCGGGTGCGTTCTGACACTCGATAGCCACGCCGTCGTAGTCGTCATAGCTGCGTCCTTCGGGATTTTCAGGGCATCCTGCCAGCCAGTTGCCGGTATAGACCTGCGCTGCAGGCTGCGTGGTCGAAACTTCGAGCACACGGCCGCTGTGGGGAGCATTGAGGGTCGCTACGTGTTTGAGCACACCGGGCTGATAGTCATCAACCATCCAGCAGTTGTCATAGCCTTTTCCGTAGGTGATGGCGGGGAAGTCGGCATGGATATCGTCGGCCAGACGGCGGAACGAGGTGAAGTCCATCGGAGTGCCGGCTACGGGAGCGAGTTCGCCGGTAGGAATGAGTGTATCGTCGGTGGGGAGATAGTGGCTTGCTGCGAGCCAAAGGGTGTGGTCGAGCACGGAGCCGGAGTTCTCGCCTTCGAGATTCCAGTATGTATGGTTGGTGAGGTTGACTACGGTAGGAGCGTCGGTGTGGGCGAGCAGACGGAGGGTGAGCGTGTTGTCATCGCTCCATGTGTAGCGCGCTTCGGCCTGAAGCTCGCCGGGATAACCGGCATCGCCGTCAGGACTTGTGAGTTCAAACACCACCGTGTCGCCTTCGACACGTGAATTCCAGATGCGGTTCATGAATCCGTCGGGACCGCCGTGGAGCGAGTTGGGGCCGTTGTTGATGGGTAGTGTATATTCTTTATCGCCTATTTTGAAATGGCCACGGGCTATACGGTTGGCGTAGCGTCCGGGCACTTTACCGGCGCAGGGACCGTCGGCTATATACGACGCCGGGTCGCGGTAGCCGATAACCACATTTTCGATATTGCCTTTTGAGTCAGGGACGTCGACGCGGTTGATTCCGGCTCCGAGGCTCGACAGCGTCACGGAGGCACCCGATTCATTGGTGAGTGTATAGAGGGTGATTTCGCCGATGGGCGAGGGGGCGGTTGTTTTCTGGATATTCATATAAGGTAGTTTTAGTTATGTTTTGGCCATATCAAAGGCAAATCTACAAAAAATAGTTGGTAACCCCAAAACGAAAATCTCACGGGATTTCATTACCTTTGTAATAGTAAATACAAAGATATGGATTCCACAGACTCAAAAGATATAACCGGTGGCGCAACTCAGAAGCCGAAGCCCGAAGTAATTGGCTCGGAATACCTGTTCCGCCGGCCGTGGCTGACGGTGCGCCGCGACAGCCTGCGACTCCCCGACGGGAGGATTAATCCGGAGTATTACGTGCTCGAATATCCGTCGTGGGTCAACGTCACGGCCATTACTGCCGACGGCCGCTTCGTGATGATCCGTCAGTATCGTCACGGGCTTGGTCAATACGGCACCGAATTGTGTGCGGGCGTTGTCGAGGCTGGCGAGCAACCTCTCGAGGCCGCGCGCCGCGAGCTGATGGAAGAAAGTGGCTACGGCGGCGGTGAATGGTCGCTGCAATGCGTGCTGAGCGGTAATCCCTCGACCACCAATAATCTGACGTATTGCTATCTCGCGGAGGGCGTAAGGCTCATGGGAGAGCAGCATCTCGACGCTACTGAAGATGTGGAAGTCGTGCTCATGTCGCGCGACGAGGTCTACGGGCTTCTGCGCTCCGACCGTATGAAGCAGGCGCTGATGGCTGCTCCGCTGTGGCGATACTTTGCTCTTGAATGTGAACGTAAAGCGGAGGAGGACCGGTGACGCAGCTTTTTGCCGAGATACTTCTCCCGCTCCCGCTAAGCAGCACGTTTACCTATTCCGTGCCTGAAGCCTTGGTCACGCAGGTGAAGCCGGGCCATAGGGTGGTCGTGCCCTTCGGTGCGCGGAAGTTCTATACCGGAATTGTCACGGCTCTGACGAATAGGCCACCGAAAGACTTCGACGCTAAGCCTATAGCGGCTGCTCTCGATAGTGAGCCGATAATCCGTCGTCCGCAACTCCAGCTCTGGGAATGGGTGGCCGATTATTATCTTTGCTCGGTGGGCGACGTCTACCGTGCGGCCGTGCCGTCGGGCTTGAAACTCGAAAGCGAGACATTCGTGGAACTGGCACCAGATTTCGAATCGGCCGGCGCTCCGCCACTCGACGAACGCGAGACGCTCGTCTATCAAGTGCTGGCCCATGAGATGAAGCGAATGACGGTTGGAGAGCTCGGCAAGCGCGCCGGAGTAGGCAATATCGGCGCGGTCATTGGACGGATGCTCGACAAAGAAGCTGTCATAATCAGCGAGAAACTTGTGGAGCGCTACCGCTCGCGCAAGGTCAGCTATGTGCGTGTGGCCGTGGAGCGTCACAATCCGGAGCGCCATCGGGCTATGTTTGAGTCGGTCGACGGTGCGCCGAAGCAGCAGCGCGCACTGATGACACTGATGGAACTCAGCGGGTTCATGCGGCGCGATTCCGAACTCAAGGAAGTGACCGTCGGCGAACTTCTCGAGGCTTCGGAATGTACCCGGGCCATTGTCACGGCTCTCGAAAAGAAAGGACTCGTTGAGGTCTACGTAAAAGAAATAAACCGCTTTCGGTATGGCGGATTGGCCGAAGGACGACTCCCGGTGCTGAGCCCAGCACAGAGCGAAGCTCTTGATGCGATACACAAATCGTGGCTCGACCACGATATCACGCTGCTCCACGGCGTGACGTCGAGCGGCAAGACGGAAATCTACATCCATTTGATTGCCGATGTGATGAGGCGCGGCCGTCAGGTGCTTTATCTTGTGCCTGAGATAGCGCTGACCACGCAGCTGACGCGCCGACTGCAGCGGGTGTTCGGCGACAAGGTGGTGATTTATCACTCCAAGTTTACTGACAATGAGCGTGTCGATATATGGCGGAAGGTGTTGGATAGTCGTGAGCCGATGGTGGTAATCGGTGCACGCTCGGCTTTATTCCTGCCGTTTGCCGACTTAGGTCTGGTGATAGTCGACGAGGAACATGAGACAAGCTACAAACAGCAGGATCCCGCACCGCGCTACAATGGCCGCGACGTTGCTACCGTGCTTGCGTTCAAACACGGCGCCAAAACGCTTCTCGGCAGCGCTACCCCGGCTGTCGACACTTACTACAAGGCTCTTACCGGTCGCTACGGCCTCGTCACTCTCAGCGAACGCTATTCAGGCGTGGCTCTTCCCAAAATTCAACTTGTCGACACTACGGCTGCGCGAAAAAACGGGCGGATGACCGGTCCGTTAGCGGCCGAAACAATCAGCTATGTGAAAGATTCGATAGCCGACGGAGGGCAGGCAATCCTGTTTCTTAACCGCCGCGGTTATGCGCCGGTAGCAACGTGCAAGATGTGTGCTTGGACTCCTAAATGCGAGCATTGCGACGTCACGCTTACCTATCACAAGTTTATCGACCGTCTCGTGTGCCATTATTGCGGATCGGTCTATCCGTTGCCTACCGTCTGTCCGCAGTGTAAGGAGCCGGCCGTGGAGGTCTACGGCTACGGTACGGAGCGGATGGAAGACGAAGTCAGCCATGCTTTCCCCGACTGCGAGATAATGCGTATGGACCTCGACACAACCCGTAATAAAGATGGCTACGAACGCATAATCACCGATTTCTCCGAAGGCAAAGCTCAGATACTTGTCGGAACGCAGATGGTGACGAAAGGTCTCGACTTCGAGCGGGTGAGAACCGTCGGAATTGTCAATGCCGACGCATTGATAAATCAGCCCGATTTCAGGGCATCGGAGCGTGCGTTCAACATGATGTCGCAGGTGGCCGGACGCGCAGGTCGGCGGGGTGAGCAGGGGACGGTCGTCATTCAGACGCGCGACACGTCGCATCCCATCCTTCCGTTCGTGATGGCTCACGATTACCGCGGGTTCTATGAAATGGAGATAGCCGAGCGCGAAAAATATAATTATCCGCCTTTCACGAGGTTAATCTACATATATCTGAAACATCGCGACCGTCGCACGGTCGATGAAATAGCCCGCATCTATGCCGAACGTCTGCGTCAGCTTTTCGGTACGCGCGTATTCGGCCCCGAGGAGCCGCACGTAGCCCGTGTCCAGACGCTCTATATCCGCAAAATCATGCTTAAAATCGAGCTTGCGGCCTCGCCCAAGAAAGTGAAACAGATACTGCGCAGTGTCTATGAGGAGATGCACGCCCGACGAGTCGACGGAATCAAGTCAGCGACGGTTTATTACGACGTCGATCCATACTAACCTGCTCAGTCCAATCAAAGATTACAGTCACTATTTTTCAATATCAGCTTACCGGCTCCGGTAAAATTACTAACTTCGTAAAGCAAAACCCATATTCACCCTGATGAAAGCCGCATATAAGGTCACACGTTCGCTGATGATGATAGCGTTGGCGCTTCTTGTAGCAGTGCCGGGGTCGCTGTATATAGCGCTGTCGCTCGACTGGGTGCAGGAGGGAATATGCCGCGGAGCTGAAAAGGAGCTCTCGCGGTTGCTCGACAGTGAGGTCGATATCGACCATATCTCAATCACTCCGTTTAACCGCGTGACGCTCCATGGCGTAACGGTGATGGACGACAACGACCGCCCGGCGCTGACGGTCGACCGCCTTGGCGCGGGAGTGCGTCTCGCTTCGCTTCTTTTCCGTAAAAGAGTTGTAATCGACTATGCCGAGGTTATCGGACTCGATGCTCGCGTGTATCGCGACTCCGCGTCGTCCCCGCTCAATATCTCAAAGATGATAGCGGCGCTTCAGCCCAAAGACCGCGACAAACCGGCCTCGGATTTCGATGTTGCGATAAACGTGCTCGTCATCCGTAAGTCGGCGCTTAGTTACGATGTGCTCGACGTGGCCGATGACAGCATGAAGTTTACTCCGGCCCATGTCAGAATCACGGATTTGAAAGCCGACATTCTCGTCCCGGCCCTGCGGCGCGACATCTACGATGTGGAGATTCGCCGTCTGTCGCTTAAAGAGCATTCCGGACTCGACATTGAGACAATCAAAGGTGTCTTTACGCTTGCTGACAAAAAGGCTGCCATCCGGGGACTTGAAATCGAGATGCCCGGCTCGGCTCTGTATTTCGCTGACATGGAGACTCACTATCCGTCGCTCGACTCGCTCGGCGCGGTGTGGCGCACTCTGCCGCTTAATGTGGAAATAGCCGATGGCAGTTACCTGACTCCGGCTGATTTGCGGGCGTTCGTGCCCCTTCTCGGCCACTACGGCGAGCGATTCGATATAGCGATGAAGGCCAAAGGCAATCCTGATATGTTTGAACTTGTCAGATTGCAGCTCGGAAGCGGCGACCGGTTCAAGATTGATATGACCGGAGAGGTTGGCGGAATCACCACGCCGCGTGAGGCCGTTTTTGACGTGACGGGTCTCAAGATAGGAGTCACCGGCGACTATGCTGCCGAACTCGCGGGGGGTGCCGCTACGCTCTCACCGAAGATCGAGACACTCCTAAGCAATATCGGACGGTTGGAGAGCGACACGAAAATAGCCGGTACAATCGATAAAGGCATTTTGAGCACAATTCTGACTATGCCCGCCGGAAAGCTGACGGTCAAGATTGATTATGACGGACTGCTGACTCCGACACCCCGCTTCGCCGGAACGATTTCAACTGACGGGCTGTCGACTTCTGATATTCTGGCCGGACTCGGCGGCGCTGTGGAGAAGTTGTCGTTTGTGGCTGTCGACGGTCGCTTCAAGCTCACGGGCGGTAAGAATCCGGCAGGCGAGATTGGTGTGGAGATTCCGCGTGTCACATATCGCGACCATACCTACAATGATCTGACTGCCTCGGTCAATATCGCCGGAACCCATTACATCGGGGAGATACATATCGACAACCCGGAAGTGATGATGAGCCTACGGGCTGATGCCACGATTGCCAAGGGAAATAACACGCTGGGCTTTACTGCCGACATGCGCGACGTTAATCTCGCTGCGATTAATATCGATACCCGTCACCCGGATCACCGGTTGTCGCTCGTGGCCGAGGGTCAGCTTGAGTGGCCTGATATTGACCGTTTGTCGGGCTACGCTATGGTCCGTAACCTCAAGTTTGTCGATGGAAGTGGACGAGGATTGAAAATCAACGAGTTCAGCCTTAATTCGCGCATGAATAGCCATGGGGAGGGCGTGCTTACGCTGACTTCCGATGTGATTGACGGCCGCGTCGACGGACAGCTCCGTTTCAGCCGGTTGCCGCAGATGGCCCGCAATCTTGCCGCAACGGTTTTCCCGAAGCTACTCGATGCCTCTCCGCAATGGCCTGAGACAGATGACAACTACAATAACTTTATCTACAGTTTTTCGATAAAGGAGACGAAACCGATAGAAGAACTTGTCAGTCTGCCGGTCAAGGTGATTTATCCAGTGTCGTTCTTTGGCCGGGTTGACGAAAGCGCCCACACGCTGACGGCCAATCTCGACGCTCCCTATCTGCAGCAGGGCGACAAGTTGATAGAAAGCACTTCGATGCAGCTGCGTGTCGCTCCCGAGCCGGGCGACGACCTCAATACGGCAGAACTGTCACTCACCACACTCCTCCCGACCAAGAAAGGTCCGATGTCGCTGATGGTCGACGCCTCGGCCCGTAACGACGCTATGGACTCACGGTTGGAGTGGAACGTCAAGCGCGAGCGAACGTTTAAGGGCACGGTAAAAGCCCTCGCGCGCTTCACACGCAACGACGACGGCTTGCGCACGGCTATCGATTTCAACCGGAGCGAGCTGGTGTTTAACGATACGGCGTGGGTCGTGGAGCCTTCGCGTATAATCGTGGCCGGCAAAGAGGCTACGGTCGATAATTTCAAGGTCGGGCACGACAATCAGTTCGTGACAATCAGCGGTAAGGCCTCGGCCGAGGCAACTGACAGCTTGACGGTGACGCTCAGCGACGTGAGTCTCGACTACGTGTTTGAAACGCTCGATATCAGTAACGCCCAGTTCGGCGGAAATGCTACCGGAAAGCTTTACGCTTCGGAACTGTTCACCAAGCAGCCTCGTGCCTACACTCCGGAACTGAATGTAAGTAAGTTCAAATACAATGGCTCGGTTTTGGGCGACACGCGAATCCGGGCCCGATGGGTGCCTGAACGTGGAGCTGTCGACATTCACGCTGACATTACGCAGGAAAACGGCGGTCATTCGAGCGTCGACGGCGGAATTATGGCGCTTAACGATTCGCTCGACCTGAGATTCAAGGCCGAGAAATTACCGATAGGATTCCTGCAGTTCTTCATGTCTGCGTTCGCGTCGGAAGTTGATGGCTTTGCCTCCGGTGAGGCACGCCTATGGGGAAGTTTCAAGGATATCGATATGACCGGTGATGTCTATGGCGAGGACGTCAGGATTAAACTTGACTTTACCAACACGAGCTATCTTACTACGGATTCGATTCATTTCAGTCCGGGGCGAATTGATATTCCCGGTGTGACAATACGCGACGTTGACGGCAATACAGCCCGTCTGTCGGGTTGGTTGACCCACAAATGTTTCCACGACCCGGAATTCCGCTTCAGCGTAAGCGATGCCCGAAATTTGCTGGTCTACGATGTGAAGGAGACACCCGATGCGCGTTGGTTCGGACGTATTTTCGGCAACGGTTCGGCTAACGTCACGGGCAGTCCGGGTGTGGTCGGCATAAATGTGAATATGCGCACCACGGCAAATTCGAGTTTCACATTCGTGCTGTCGGACGCGCTCGATGCTCAGGAATATAACTTCCTGACATTCCGTGACCGTGACCGCGCAAAGAAGGATTCGATAGCCGCGCTTGACCCGACTCCGGCCGTAGTCCGCGACCTGAAGGCGCGTCTTGCGCGTCAGGCCTCCGAAGGCTCCGCGACGGTCTACGGCATGGACATAGCCGTAGATGTGACCCCGGAGGCGCTGGTGACAATAATAATGGACCCCGTAGGCGGCGACCGCATCAAGGCTTACGGCTCGGGCAATCTGCGCATGACCTACGACTCGGCCAACGAAGACCTGCGAATGTTTGGAGCCTATACGTTGCAACGCGGTTACTATAACTTCACGCTTCAGGATATCATCATCAAGGATTTTACGATTCGCGACGGTAGTTCGATAACGTTCCACGGCGACCCCTATGCGGCTTTGCTCGATATCAACGCTGTCTATGCCGTCAATGCCAATCTGAGCGATCTCGATGAGTCGTTTCTTGAAGACCGCGAGTTGAACCGCACTAATGTGCCGGTCAATGCGTTGATGCACGTGACGGGCGACATGCGTCAGCCCGATATAGATTTCGACCTCGAGTTTCCGACGCTTACCCAGGACACCTACCGCAAGGTGCGGTCGATTGTGAGCACCGAGGAGATGATGAACCGTCAGATTATCTACCTGTTGGCCCTCAATCGGTTCTATACGCCCGACTATATGAACGCCACGCGCGGCAATGAGTTGGTTTCGGTGGCATCGTCAACGCTGTCGTCGCAACTCGGCAGTATGCTCGGACAGCTCAGCGACAAGTGGAACATAGCGCCCAACTTCCGCAGCGATCGAGGCGATTTCTCCGACGTGGAGGTCGATATGGCTCTGTCGAGCAATCTGCTTAACAACCGACTGCTCCTCAACGGCAATTTCGGTTATCGCGATAAGGCTCTTAACAACAACTCGTTTATCGGCGATTTCGATATCGAGTACCTCTTAAATAAGAGTGGCTCCGTACGTCTGAAAGCCTATAACCGCTATAATGACCAGAACTATTATCTGAAGACGGCTACCACCACGCAGGGCGTAGGCGTCGAGTTCAAGCGCGATTTCGACAGCATGACCTCATTTCTGCAGCCGATACTCAAATGGTTCAAGCGAAAGAAGAAAAAGAAAGATGATGGCCCGGTAGCAGTTGATTCCTCTGCGGTGGCGCCTCTGCCGTCGGCATCCCCGGAAATACTTATCGAGACGCCCGGCGATACCGTCAGAATCGCTCCTGCGACGCCGGCAACGCAGGCAAAGACCGGCGCAGCCGCAGCAGCCACCACACTGGCAGCTTCCGCAGCCGATGCCGACCGTAAGCTCCCGGCCGCTGCTCCCGGCCACGGTAAAATCATCTTCTGAATCGGGGAGTAATCAACCTCACGAATTATTCTTAGTAAATAAAAAAGGGAAGCGAGGCGGCCTCACGGACGTCTCGCTTCATAGATAGGGATTGGGGAAATAAATAGCTTTTTATTTAGGAGTGCTTACGGCTACGATGAGTACGCCGTCGCCTTCCAAGGTGTATTTTTTAGCCATGGCGGGAAGCAATGCGCTTTCGCCGGTCTTTATTTCGATAGTGTTGTCGCGGTCATCGGTCAGAGAGAGCTGTCCTTCGATGCATGTCATGGTCGAGAAGCTGTCAATCTGCGGATAGAATGATTTTGTGCCTTTGACTTCAAGACGATAAACCGAGAAGTGGTCGCACGACACGAGCTCCATCACTCCGGCACCGAGATTCTGGGGCTCGGTAACGTAGTTGGGGTAAACGTTGTAGTCGATGGCGTCTTTGGCAAGGTCGACATGGAGTTCGCGGGGTTTGCCCGTCTTTGCGTCAACGCGGCCGAAGTCGTATATACGGTAAGTCACATCGCTGGTCTCCTGCACTTCTACGAGGAGGTTGCCGGCACCGATGCTATGGATGCGTCCTGCGGGGAGGAAGAAGACATCGCCGGGTTTTGATTTATGATGAGCCACAACGTCCATGAGCGTGTTGTCGGCTACTTTTTCAACGTATTCCTCGGGAGTGACGGGCGCTGACAGTCCGGCGCAAATCACGGCATCGGGCTCGGTGTCGACGATATACCACATTTCGGTTTTGCCGAGTGAGTTGTGGCGTTTCTGAGCGAGTTCGTCGTCGGGGTGAACCTGAAGCGAGAGGTCGCCTGCAGCGTCAATGATTTTGATGAGAAGGGGGAATGTGGTGCCGAAACGCTGGAAGTTGCCTTCGCCAACGAGGGCGGGTCCATATTTCTCAATCATTCGGGTGAGGGTGAGACCGGCATCGGGGCCGTTTTCAACCACTGATTCATTGCCTTTCACTCCTGATATTTCCCAGCTTTCGCCAATCTGCTTCTGGTCGGTGGTTATGCCTTTAAGGGGGGCAATCTTTTCGCCGCCCCAGATGGCGCTTTTAAGGATGGGGCGAAATTTCAGAGGTGGAATATTGATGTTACTCATGAGGGTAAGGATTATATTGCAAATATACAAAAATAATTGAACGCCCGCAGAGTTTAAGGCTAAAATATTTTTTTTAGATGTTGACGCTACGCCGTCAATAAAGAAGGCTGCCGTCAAAGCTTCGTTGCTTATCGGGCAGCCTCCTGCAAGCTGAGATTAGGGTTGTTTCTTATTCAATCGGCCGGATAATCAGCGGTCGAGATGCTCATATTTGAGGGTCATGGTGCACTGGTCGCATACTTCGGCGGGACCCCAGTACTGGATGGGACCGGGATAAACGTAGTCGGAGTTGAGCGCCCAAGCGTCGCGTTTGGCGGCGAAACGCTGGAAGGGTGCGCCGTCGAGACG
>CAYUYQ010000067.1:0-11007 GCA_964449335.1 uncultured Bacteroides sp.
AGCCCCGGTCAGGAAGCCACAGCATGCGGTTGAGCCGTTTCTCCACCACTACACCTATCGAGTCAAGCGTCTGGTCGCTTTTGCCTCCGACTATGTCTATCATCCGGCCAAGACTTTTGATTGCTGCCAATGCCGCGATGTTGTTAAACAGCGTGAACGACTGCGCGATATCGGCCTGACGCATCCACGGAGCAAAATGGTTCACGGGGGTCATAAGATAGACCGGAACGCTCCGGAACAATCCTTCGGCTGCCATGAAGTTGACCTCGACTTCACGACGTAGAGTTTTACGGGCAACCTCTACGGCCTCACTGAGCCAGCGACGGTCGCCGGTAGCATAATAAACCTCCTCAGCTGCCGGAATCCACGGCAGGCAATCGGAAATCATGGGCCAGTATTCCTCTATCTGCTTCAACGAGGCGACATGGCCGTTCCTAATCCTCCCCCGCAACAATTCTTTCGATTCTTCCGGATTGCTCCAGGCATCATACAGACAGATTTGCGCCGATAATTCCCAGTTTGACAGCTCTTCTGCATCGATAGCAACCTCTGACGAAACTGTGTCGCGCGCATTGGTCAGCCTGTTAAGCATAGGTGAGACCGTTATGAGTCTAAACGCTGTTGTGTCGGAGCCGACGTCAGGCAAGGTTAGTGTGTCGTTCCCCTCCACCACTGCATCGAGCGTGACGGAGAAACTATCTGCTGAGTAAATCACGTCGGCCGGTTTGCTCTCAGCATGCTCGGCCACGCATGAGCACACGATTGCCGCAACCATAGCGGCTGCGGCAATCATACGCATCATTCGGGCCTGGATATTCATTAGCGAATCAAAGGTCTACGTGGGCGCCCCGATGTTCGAGCACGGCAGCGTCGAGACCGGCGATGATGGCAAGATTAAGAATACTGCGCACCGATGCATGGATGCTGATGAAGTGTATCGGCTTATTCAGACCCATCTGAATCGGACCGATGGCATCGCCCACACCCATCTCAAGCATCATACGGTAGGCCGTACTTGCCGAACTGAGGTTGGGGAACACAAGGGTGTTGACATCTTTACCCTTTATGCGGTTGAACGGGAAGGTGGTATCGCGCATTTTCTTGTTGAGTGCAAAATGGATTGCCATTTCTCCTTCGATAGCCAGATCGGGATATTCCTGCTGCATGCGGGCCACAGCCTCACGCGAAGCCTTGCACTCGGGTTCGTCGCTTGATCCGAAATTGCTGTAGCTGCAAAGCGCCATCACGGGATTGTGCGCGTAATATTCGACCGAGTTACGCGTCAGTCGTGCGATATCGAACAGTGTATCGGCATCGCACGTCTTGTTAATCTGCGTGTCGGAAAGGAAGAACGTGCCGCGCTTTGTGTTGACGATGTGCATCGTGGCATAATGCTTGTATGGTGCGCGGATACCGATTACCTCCTCGGCAATCTTGCCTACGCTGTGGGCCGATGAATATGTTCCGCCCAGGAATGCATCGGCGTCGCCTTCCTCGACCATCATCATGCCGAAGTAATTGCGGTCATACATCTTCTCAAGCGCCTCGTAGTAGGAAATGCCTGCACGCGCACGCTTCTCAGCCAGACGGTGGGCGTAGCGCTTGCGGCGTTCGGCTTCGCGGTCGTGGCGGAGATTGACGATTTCGATACCGGAAATATCGAGACCCAGACGGGCGGCTCGCTTTTCGATCATTTCCTCGTTGCCAAGCAGAATAGGAATCAGCACGCCCTCTTTCGCGGCGATTGCGGCGGCTTTGAGCATATTGTCGGTATTGGCTTCGCCAAACACCACGCGTTTCGGTTCGGTCTTGGCGCGCTCGAAAATCTGACGCACGAGTTTATTATCATAGCCCATGAGCTTGCGCAGACGCTCGGCATATGCTTCCCAGTCTGTGATTGGACGAGTTGCCACACCGCTCTCCATTGCGCCACGGGCAACGGCGGGAGCCACCATGATAAGCAGACGCGGGTCCATCGGTTTAGGCAGTATATAATTGCGTCCGAACGAAAGATCGGCATTCTCATATGCGGCATTGACAACCGAGGGAACGGGAAGCTTGGCAAGTTCGGCAATCGCATGCACGGCAGCAAGCTTCATTTCCTCATTGATTACGGTTGCTCCGCAATCGAGAGCTCCGCGGAATATATATGGGAAACCAAGTACGTTGTTAATCTGGTTGGGATAATCGCTGCGGCCCGTTGCAAAAATGAGGTCAGGACGCGACTGGAGAGCCACTTCGTAGGCAATCTCGGGATCGGGATTAGCAAGAGCGAACACGATTGGTCGCGGAGCCATCGACTTAAGCATTTCGGGTGTCACCACATCCTTAACCGACAGCCCCAGGAATACATCGGCATCGACCATCGCTTCGGCAAGAGTGTTGATTGGGCGAGTGGTCATGAACTCGCGTTTCTGCTCGTTGAGATTCTCCCGCGATGAGTTGATTACGCCTTTGCTATCGCACATCACGATGTTCTCGCTCCTCACACCGAGAGCCTTATAGAGTTTGGTGCAGGATATGGCGGCTGCACCGGCTCCGTTGACCACGAGTTTTATATCGGCTATATTCTTTCCCTGAATCTCAAGCGCATTGAGCAGACCGGCAGCCGATATGATGGCAGTGCCGTGCTGATCGTCGTGCATCACGGGAATATTACATTCCTCTTTCAGACGACGTTCAATTTCAAAGCACTCCGGAGCTTTGATATCCTCCAGATTGATTCCACCGAAAGTGGGTGTGAGTGCCTTGACAATCTCGACGAACTTAGAGGGATCAGTTTCATTCACTTCTATATCGTAGCAATCCAACCCGGCAAAAATCTTAAATAGCAGTGCCTTTCCTTCCATGACGGGCTTACCGGCGAGAGCGCCGATATTACCCAGACCGAGCACGGCCGTTCCGTTGGAAATTACGGCTACGAGATTTCCTTTATTGGTGTATTCATAGACGTCTTCAGGATGAGCCTCAATTTCTTTACACGGATAAGCGACTCCGGGCGAATAGGCCAGAGCGAGGTCATGAGGGGTTGAATACGGTTTGGTTGGTACGACTTCAATTTTGCCGGGCTTACCTTTGCGGTGATACTCAAGCGCGGCTTCTTTGGTTACTGACGACATTTATATTAGCGATATAATCAATTAACAATTGAGATTACTCTCCTACAAATTTACAACAACGGTGACGAAACGGTTGTGGCAATCCATAGTCTTTAAATGAATTTTAACCAAAATTAGCAGTTTTACCGGTAGCACTTCACCACATACATCAATTTGTTTTTACCGTTTCACTCAATTTTTATAAATTTGCGATAACATAAATCTAATCATCATCGACAATGGAACGACAGCTTACTATCGCCGAAGTCTACAAGGCAGCCAAAGTGCTTCAGGACGTAGCCCGGCATCCCAAACTCATCGGCCCCACCAAAATCAATCCCGAGGCCGAGGTATATCTCAAACCTGAAAACCTCCAGTACACCGGCTCGTTTAAGCTCCGCGGCGCTTACTACAAAATCTCGCAGCTCTCTGACGAAGAAAAGTCTCACGGCGTGATTGCCTGCTCGGCCGGAAACCATGCCCAGGGTGTGGCTCTCGGCGCTACCCACAACGGCATTAAGTCCGTAATCTGTCTGCCCGCCGGCGCGCCCATCTCTAAAATCGAGGCAACGAAGGCCCTTGGCGCCGAAGTGGTGCTCGTACCCGGTGTCTACGACGATGCCTACGCTCGTGCCCTTGAGCTCCAGAAAGAGCACAACTACACGCTTGTCCATCCGTTTGACGATCCTCTGGTGATTGCCGGTCAGGGCACAATCGGACTGGAAATTATCGAAGAAATGCCCGACGTCGAGGCGGTAATCGTGCCTATCGGCGGCGGCGGTCTGATTTCAGGCGTGGCTTTCGCTATCAAGACTCTTAAACCCGACGTGAAAATCTACGGCGTGCAGGCTAAGGGTGCTCCCTCGATGGTCGACTCGCTCAAAAAAGGTGAACGCGTGCGCCTTGACAACGTCGCCACTATCGCCGACGGTATCGCAGTAAAAGAGCCGGGGGTAAACACATTTGATCTCTGCTCAAAGTATGTCGATGAAATTGTCACGGTATCCGACGACGAGGTTGCCGCAGCAATTCTCACTCTCATCGAGCAGCAGAAACTCGTGGCCGAAGGTGCAGGTGCTGTGTCAGTAGCCGCAGCGATGTTCAATAAAGTGCCTATTGCCGGCAAGAAAGTCGTATGCCTCGTTTCCGGTGGCAATATCGACGTTACCAATCTTAACCGTGTCATCACCCGCGGTCTGGTCAAGAACGGCCGTGACTGCTCGATTACTCTCCGTCTGAGCGACAAACCGGGTCAGCTCTCGAAAGTGTGCAGTATCATCGGTGAAAACGGAGCCAACATCCTCTCCGTAGAGCATAAACGCAACTCCACCAACACTCAGATTTCAGGTTGCCAGCTCAACATCGAAATGGAGACCCGCGACCGTAACCACATCGGTCAGATAGTGAACGCTCTCAATCAGGCCGGATTCGAGGTTGACCCGCTCTGATTCATGATTAACCGCGCTCCGGCGCAACCTTGAAATAGCACTTCAGGCCACATTCTGCCGACAGAATGTGGCCTGTTATTTTATTTTCACCAATTTTATGGTGATGCCTGTTGTATCTTTACAACTTTTAACCATTTTAATCTATTCTCAGAGACGGCTTCTCCGTACTTTTGTATAAAAATAAACCAATCGGCCCGATTCGACCGACTCCGGCGTCAAAACTGCCGGAAAAAATTCTTTCACATTAGTCATTCTATAATGATATCACGCTTTTTTTCCCATCTGATTGCCGGCGCGTTCGGTCTTGCAGCATCTGCCACAACTCTTGCAGCTGACGAAGCGACGGCGCCCGATTCGCTGCAGCTTTCTCTCGAAAAATGTATAGAAATAGCTATTGACAGCAACCCGACCGTAAAAGTCGCCGACATGGAAATAACCCGTCTTGACTATTCGCGCAAGGAAACACTCGGCCAGCTCCTCCCTTCGATTGCTTTCGGGGGCACATATAGTCGCACTCTCGAGAAGCAGACCATGTATATGGACGGCTTCGGTGGCTCGTCGAGTGGCGCCGGAAACTCCGGCGAGGAGGCTGAACCAGCTCCTGCGCGAACAGCGACAGGCATCAAGGTTGGTCGCGATAACTCCTATTCACTCGGATTCTCCGCCTCAATGCCCCTGATTGCGCCGCAATTATGGAAAACGCTTGATCTCAACGACAGCCGCATACTCGAAAGCGTTGAAAAATCACGCCAGTCGCGACTGCAACTGGTCAATCAGGTGAAGAATGCCTACTATGCCCTGCTGCTGGCCCTCGACACCCACAAAACTATTGTAGAAAGCTACGATATGGCCCGTCTTACAGCCGATATCTACGAAAAACGGTTCTCGCTCGGAGCGGCTTCGGACTACGACGTGCTCCGCACACAGGTTGCCGTGCAGAATGTCGAGCCCGAACTTACTCAGGCCCTGATTTCCGTGCGCCAGGCCCGTCTGCAGCTCTGCATCCTTATGGGATTCGACGCAAACATAAGCATCGTACCGACCGAACAGCTCAGCGATTATGAGAAAACGATGTACGAGCGTGCACTCCAACTCTCGTCAGATATTTCCGACAACTCCGACATGCGCCTTCTCGATATTCAGACCCGTCAGCTCAAGGACGCGCTGAAGATACAGAAAATGTCGCTCTACCCCACCCTATCGCTCTCGGCCAATTACAACTGGACCTCGATGAACAACGGCTCGCCGTTCAAGAACCTACGATGGACGCCTTATTCAATGATAGGTCTGACGCTGTCCGTACCACTGTTTGAAGGCGGTCAGCGATTCTCGCGCATACGTCAGGCCCGTATTCAAGTCGAGGAAATGAAGTGGCAGCGCGATAATCTGTGCCGCTCTATAACGATGCAGGCCGAACTGGCTCTCGACAACATCAATCTCAACGTTAAGCAGATTGCCTCCTGCGCCAAGAGCATCCAGCAGGCTGAAAGAGCCCACGAAATACAGCAGAAGAGCTTCGATATAGGCGCTACAACGTATCTCGACCTCCGCGATTCGGAACTTGCGCTGACCCGCTCGCGTCTAGCCTACTACCAGTCCGTCTACAATTATCTCACCGGCTGCTCCGACCTTGAACTCCTGCTCGGAAAAGACACCGAAATCAAAAAATAACGCGTCAGGAAAACCATAATAAGATGAAATACAGTTTACTCTCAGTGACGGCTCTGGCCGCACTTCTGGCAGCCGCCTCTGGCAGCTGCTCTTCCGACAAATCATCCGGAGCCGCCGCCGGTCAACCGACCGAGGAACTGCCGGCCATCGAGACAATGACCGTAGGGCTGCAGACCGTCGACGCTGTCGGTGAATACACCGCTACGGTCGAGGCATTCAAGACCAACAATATATCATCGTCGACACCCAACCGCATCAAACGTATTCTCGTCGATGTTGGTTCGCACGTTGCGAAAGGTCAGAAGCTCGTCGAACTCGACGCTGCGGGAGCCGATCAGCTGAAAGTGCGCCTCGACAACGCCGAGCGTGAATACAAACGCGCCGTTGAGCTTCTTAATATAGGTGCAGGCACACAGCAGAGTGTCGATCAGCTCAAAACCGAGCTTGACACCCAGCGTACACAATATGCCAATCTTATTGAAAACACCTATCTCGTGTCGCCGATAGCCGGCGTGGTTACGGCCCGTAACTACGACCCGGGCGATATGACCGGTTCACTGCCTATTCTCACTGTCGAGCAACTGCAGCCCGTGAAGGTGATAGTCAATGTCAGTGAGGCTGAATATGCAAAGGTCAAGAAAGGTATGAAAGTGGGCGTGAAACTCGACGTCTACCCCGACGAGGACTTTGTCGGCACTGTCTATCTGATACACCCCTCGATTGACTCGGCTACGCGCACGTTCACCATCGAGATTACCATCGACAACCCCGGCGACCGTGTGCTTCCCGGCATGTTTGCCCGCGTCAGCATACTGTTCGGCACCACGGAGCGCGTAGTCGTGCCCGACCGCGCCGTAGTGAAGCAGACCGGTTCGGGCAAACGGTTCGTCTACGTCTACAATCCCGCTGACTCAACCGTGAGCTATCTCCCGGTCGAACTTGGCCAGCGTCTGACCGACAGCTACGAGATTGTCACCGGCATCGAACCGGGCAGCATGGTTGTCACAACCGGACAGACGCGCCTGCGCGACGGCATCAAAGCCCGCATCTTCAATAAAAACGAAAAAGCAACCGCTGACACCCAGGATAGCCTATGAGCCTCTATGCAAGTGCGGTGAAACGTCCCGTAATGACGGCCCTATGCTTCGTGGCCGTAGCCATTCTGGGACTCTATTCACTCTCCAAACTTCCAATTGACCTCTACCCCGACGTAGAGACAAACACCATCATGGTGATGACCTCATATCAGGGTGCTAGCGCCCAGGATATAGAGCAGAACGTAACGCGACCGCTTGAAAACGTGCTCAACTCCGTAAACGAGCTCAAGCATATCACCTCAAAATCGCGCGAGAACATTTCCGTAATTACGCTTGAGTTTGAATACGGAAAGGACATCGACGTGCTGACAAACGACGTGCGCGACAAACTCGACATGGTCAAGAGCCAGCTTCCCGACAATGCTGAGAATCCCATTATCTTCAAATTCAGCTCCGACATGATTCCGATTGTTCTGCTGTCGGTGCAGGCCAAGGAGAGCATGCCGGGTCTCTACAAGATTCTCGATGAAAGCGTGGCCAATCCCCTCGCCCGCATATCAGGCGTAGGTTCAGTGTCGATTTCAGGTGCTCCAAAGCGTGAAATCCACGTCTATATCGACCCCGTAAGGCTCGAAGCCTACAATCTCTCGGTCGAGACTATCTCGCAGATTATTGCAGCAGAAAACCGCAATGTCCCCGGCGGTTCGTTCGACGTCGGGTCCGACACATATTCAATCCGCGTGCAAGGCGAGTTCAAGGATGCGTCGGAGCTTAACGACATAGTGGTCGGCTCACGCGACGGTCGCAATATCTATCTTCGCGACGTAGCACGCGTCGACGACTCGCTCGAGGAACGCGCTCAGCAGACCTACAATGACGGCGAGAAAGGCGCCATGATTGTGATTCAGAAGCAGTCCGGTGCCAACTCCGTAGAAATTTCCAACAAGGTTCTGAGCATGCTTCCGTCGCTGCAGAAGCGTCTACCTTCCGACGTGAAGCTCGGTATAATCGTCGACACATCCGACAATATCCGCAACACGATTAATTCGCTTGTCGAGACTGTGCTCTACGCACTGCTGTTTGTGGTTATCGTGGTGTTCACGTTCCTCGGTCGGTGGCGAGCCACACTTATCATCACCATCACTATACCGATTTCGCTTATCGCCTCATTTATATATCTGGCTATCACCGGCAATTCGCTCAACATCGTATCGCTCTCGGCTCTCTCGATTTCAATCGGTATGGTGGTCGACGATGCAATCGTGGTGCTCGAAAACGTCACTACCCATATCGAGCGCGGTGCCGACCCGAAACAGGCCGCTATCCACGGCACCAACGAGGTGGCCGTATCGGTAATCGCATCGACGCTCACACTTATAGCCGTATTCTTCCCGCTCACACTCGTCACGGGTATGACCGGCGTCCTCTTCCGTCAGCTCGGCTGGATGGTCTGCATCATGATGATTATATCGACCGTTTGCGCCCTGTCGCTCACTCCGATGCTCTGCTCGCGTCTGCTGCGCCGAAGCAACAGTCACGGACGAATCTACACCATCTTCTTCACCCCGATTAACAAAGGCCTTGACGCATTTGACCGTGGATATGCCAGTGTGCTCAGCTATGTTGTGTCCCACAAATCGGTGACAATCGGCTGCTGTATGGCTATCTTCATCGGTTCGCTATTCCTGCTCCGCTACGTCGGCACGGAGTTCTTCCCGACGGCCGACGACGCCCGCCTCGGTGTGAGCCTCGAATTGCCTATCGGTTCACGCGTGGAGCTCGCGCAGGAGGCAGCTTCACGTCTGTCAAAAGAGTGGCACGAGAAATATCCGGAAATAAGGATGCTCAACTACACTACCGGCAACGCTTCGAGCGACAACACATTTGCATCGCTCAGCGACAACGGACCCCACATCGTGTCGATGAACATACGCCTCACCGACCCGGGTGAGCGCGACCGTTCGAGTTCGGAGCTCGCCGCTCTGATGCGTAAGGACCTTCAGCAGCGTTTCCCCGAGTTCAAGAAAGCTCAGGTCAACGTGGGCGGACGCCGAGGCGGAGGCATGGGCGGTCAGTCGGCAATCGACTTTGAAATCTACGGCTACGATTTCACCGAGACCGACTCGGTAGCAGCGCGCCTCAAGGCAGAGCTTGAAAAAGTGCCCGGAGCCGCCGACGTGATGGTTTCGCGATCCGACTATCAGCCGGAATATCAGGTTGACTTCGACCGCGAGAAACTTGCGCTCTATGGCCTCAATCTTACCACGGCAGCCAATTATCTGCGCAACCGCATAAACGGCAGCCTGTCATCATATTTCCGCGAAGACGGCGAGGAGTACGATATGAAAGTAATGTACGCTCCCGAACACCGTTCGTCAATAGCCGACATAGAGAATATACTCCTCTACAACTCCGAAGGCAAGGGCGTCAGAGTGCGCGATGTCGGCAAAGTTGTGGAGCGGTTTACTCCGCCCACCATCGAGCGAAAAGACCGTGAACGAATCATCACGGTATCGACCGTTGTCGACGGAGTGCCGATGAGCGACGTAGTCGATTCGGCCAACGTCATAATCGACCGGATGGAAATACCCGCGGGTATCAATATACAGCTTGCCGGTTCGTATGAGGATCAACAGGAATCGTTCCGCGACCTGCTGACACTGGCAGTGCTGATTGTGGTTCTGGTCTACATCGTCATGGCTGCTCAGTTTGAAAGTTACACCTACCCTGCCATAATCATGACCTCTCTGCTCTTCGCATTCTCAGGAGTATTCATCATTCTATACCTGTCGGGCCATACGCTCAACGTGATGTCGATGATTGGAGCCATCATGCTCATCGGTATCGTGGTAAAAAACGGTATCGTGCTTATCGACTATATCTCGCTCAACCGTGAGCGAGGCATGTCTATCAGGCGCGCGGTGGTGCTCGGCGGTAAATCGCGCCTGCGCCCCGTGGTGATGACAACACTCACTACTATCCTCGGCATGGTACCTATGGCTGTCGGCACAGGACAGGGCTCTGAAATGTGGAGGCCCATGGGAACAGCCGTAATCGGCGGTCTGACGCTTTCGACAATCCTCACGCTTCTGTTCGTCCCGACGCTCTATTGCATCTTTGCCTACGTAGGTATCCGCCGCAACCGTCGCAAACTTCGCCGGAACGCGGTCTAAGCCTGCAAGCATACTGTTTTATTAAATGACACGCAACAATGAAATCCGTTCTCATAACATTTGACCAGGCCCACTACAATAATATCATCGAGGCTCTTGACCGCAGCAACTGCCGCGGATTCACAGCATGGGAACAGGTGTCGGGACGCGGCTCGAAAACCGGTGAGCCCCACTACGGCACCCACGCATGGCCATCGATGTCGTCAGCTATCATCACCGTAGTGGACGACACGCAAGTTGCCCCGCTCCTCACCCGCCTGCGGGCCCTCGACGAGCAATCGCCAATGCTCGGTCTCCGCGCTTTCGTGTGGGCCATAGAGCAAGCAATATAAGCTATGACTCTCCTGACAGTCAACAGGCTGCCATCAGCCTTTGGCTGACCGCCAGGATAACATTCAAAATATAGGTTGCAAAGTTGAGCTTTAATGCTTAACTTTGCATCCAGAAAAGCGCGCGTGGCGTAATTGGTAGCCGCGCCAGACTTAGGATCTGGTGTCTCGCGACGTGGGGGTTCGAGTCCCCCCGCGCGCACGATTCAACGAAAGAGGAATTTCCACAACGGTTTTCCTCTTTTTCTTTT